>JARLJF010000091.1 GCA_031291335.1 Pandoraea sp.
AGACCGGGACGTGAGACAGGGGAAAGAGGACGGCGAGATCCGCATCATTGCGCGTCGGCGGCAGAAGGTGCCTGTGACAACTCGGTGATGCGTTCGGCCAGCGCGCGGCACGACAGGGGGGACGAGCCCTCGGCCTTGTTGTTGACGATCACGTAGACGGGATGCCCGGCCAGAGCGTAATGCGTGGCGAGGGCGGCCAGTACGTCACGCGTCGTCGGATCGGGATCGACAATCTTGTCGAACGGCGCGTACTTCGCCTTGGCTTGTTCGTAGCGATGCGCGCTGTTCAGATTCCAGCGCACGACGAGTGGCCCCGCACCGGTTTCGTCGAGCATGGCGAGTGCTGCCGCCTGACGCTCCACGTGCGGCATCCGCGCGTGCAAACCAATGCAATAGCGAACGCCCAGTTGTCCCAGCGCGCGCATGAGACGCGGTGTGAGCAACGCGCCGTCGCGAATTTCCAGCGCGTAACACGGTCCCGGCGATGGCCCCGGCGCGACGCCGCCCTCTGACGCCATTTCCCCCGGCGGCAATGTCGGCAATGGCGGCAGCGCGGCGAAGAATGCTTCGATGCGTTGAATCAATGCCGGAATGTCGCGCAGCAACTCGACGGGCAGCGGCGACATCTGAAACACCAGCACGCCGGCCTTCGGCCCGAGTCCGGCCAGACAAGGCGCGACAAATTGCTCGGTGGCGATGCGCGCATCGAGAAAACACGGATTCGTGCTCAGCCCTTCGCCCTTTTCACCGCGAACGACCGCGTCGGTCACGACGCTCGGCGCCTTGACCAGAAAGCGGAAGTCCTCCGGCACCTGCTGCGCGTACTTCTGGTACTCGACGATCGACATCGGTTTGTAGAACGATCGGTCGATGCCGACGCAGCGCAATACCGGGTGGCTCGCGTAAGCGCTCAGTCCTTGCCGAGAGAGTTTGGTATCGCTGTAGTCGTCATCCCAGACAATGCCTTTCCAGCCGGGAAACGACCAGGACGAGGTGCCCAGACGAATATTGCCGGGCAGTTGATCGCCCAACGTCTGTAGCTCAGGAGGAAGGTCAGCGGCACCGACCCCGCCGCGGCGCGTTGCGCCTTTGCGGGGTTCGGTACTTTCCTGCGTGGGGGCGTTGCCATCGACCTGTGTGGCGCGCCCGCCTGTCGGAGGATCGTCAGGCGGCGTGCCAAACAGATCGAACTGGCTCATCGGTTCTCGTACATATAACGGCGCGACCAGGGCAGACCCTTGGCCGGCAGGCCTGCCTTGCGGCAAACGATTTGATAGATCGAGACGTGATCGTGCTCGAACGCGTACGCGCAACCCGCAAGATACACGCGCCAGACACGGAAGCGCTCTTCGCCTGCCAATTCACGCAGTTTGGGGGCGTTCGCTTCGAAGCGTTCGGACCAGAGCGTGAGCGTGCGGGCGTAATGACGGCGCAGGCTTTCCACGTCGCTCGCTTCCAGTCCGCCGCGCTGCATCGATTCGAGCGCGAGACTGATGTGCGGCAACTCGCCGTTCGGGAACACGTACTTGTCGATGAACTCTCCACCGCCCATGGCCGTCTCGCCGCTATCCGGATCGGTCGACGTGATGCCGTGGTTCATGGCGACGCCGTCGTCCTTGAGCAGCGACGCGATTCTGGCGAAGTAGTCCTGCAGGTTCTTGCGCCCGACGTGCTCGAACATTCCCACGCTCGTGATGCGGTCGAACTGACCTTCCACGTCGCGATAGTCCTGAATGCGGATGTCGATCCGATCTTCGAGGCCGAGCTTTTTGACGCGCTCGGTGGCGAGATCGAACTGGTTCTGAGAGAGCGTGACGCCGACACACTTCGCGCCGAATTTCTGCGCGGCGCGAATCACCAGTGCGCCCCAGCCACAGCCGATATCGAGCAGGGTCTGCCCCGGTTGCAACTGGATCTTGGTGAGAATGTGATCGATCTTTTTCTCTTGCGCCGTGTCGAGGTCTTCGTCGCCGTTTTCGAAGTAGGCACACGAATAGACCATGTTCTTGTCCAGCCAGAGCTGGTAGAACTCGTTCGACACGTCGTAGTGAAACTCGATCGAGCGTTTGTCGGACTTCTTGCTGTGATTGAAGTGGCGTACGGCACGCTCCAGCGGGCCGATAGTCGTGAGACTGCTACCGGCGAGCGCATAGCTCATGTCGATGACGTCGGCGAGCTTGCCCTCGACGTCGATTTCGCCCTTCACGTAAGCCTCTCCGAGATTGTCGAGGCTGGGACTCAGTAGACGCGTCATGGCCGCGGGGCCATTGATGCGCAACGTTACGCTGGGGTTGTCGAAGGCACCAAAGTCATAGTGCTGTCCATTCCAGAGCGCGAGGCGGATCGGCAGGTTCGACGATGTCTTGACGCCGCTGACCCAGTTTTCGAGTTTTTTCTCCCACAACATGGATATGCTCCAAGTGTCACCAAAAAAACTTCAATCCGTACCGCACGGCACGGTGACGTCTCCTCGTCAAAACGGGCGGGCAGGCGTACCGCGTCGGCGTAGCCGACACAACAACGTTTAGGGGGACAGGCGCGCCACGCGCCACGATCCGTCGGCAAGCCGGAAATATTTGATTCGATCGTGCAGACGCGATTCGCGACCCTGCCAGAACTCGATGGTCTCCGGCACCAGCCGGTAGCCACCCCAGTGCGGCGGGCGCGGCGGAGCGTCGCCGAACTGGCGCCGGAAGTCCGCTTCGCGTTGCTCGATAATGCTTCGATCGGCCACTTCGGCGCTTTGCACCGAGGCCCAGGCGCCCAGACGCGAACCCACCGGGCGCGAGTGGTAATAAGCGTCGCTCTCCGCTTCGCTCACCTTGTCGATACGACCCTCGATGCGCACCTGACGCTCGAGTTCGATCCAGTGAAACAGCAGACAACCGTACGGGGTAGCGGCCAGTTCCTGACCTTTGCGCGACTCGTAATTCGTGAAGAACGTGAACCCTCGATCGTCCGCCCCCTTGATGAGCACAATGCGCGCGTCCGGCCGGCCATCCGGCGTGACCGTGGCGAGCGTCATGGCGTTTGGCTCGGCCAGTTGGGCGGCGAGCGCTTGCTCAAACCAAAGTCGGAATTGATCGAACGGGCTGGACGCCACATCGGTCTCCGAAAGTGAGCCGAGGGCGTAATTTTTGCGCAGGTCCGCGAGAGAAAGCGTCTGAGTCACGACGATCGTTGTCGGTCTGTAGCGGTTGGGGGTTGCGACACAGTATAGCGAAGAGTCGGCGAATGTGCGCGCGTGACTATTTGTCGCACAGGTGTGCGCACCGATCCGTCGAATGGCCCGTGAGGCGGGCATCTCACGCCATGTGCTTGATATTTAAGGAGTGAAGTAGTTTTGCCTAATCGTTGTCGCTGACCCGGAAAACTTGTGACGTCGCGATCGCAAATCCCTCCGGCTGGCATGGGCATTGCTTCGATAGTGCGAGGCAATGCCCATGGCGATCAAGGCTTTACAGCGCCCCATAGCACTTCAGGGGGCTTCGCGACCGGGGCCAAACACGGGCGCCGTGGCCGAGGGCTGTGGTGCGCGCGGGCCATCGGACGGGCTCCCTTGCGGGCCCGCCTTGGTGCCATTGGCATCGGGCACCGGTTTGACGGTGGACGGATTCCGGCTCGCCGGATGTTGCAGGTGGGCGAGCAATTCGCCGCACGGGCTGTCCTTGCCGGGGCCGAGTTCGAGCAGCGGCAGGAGCGCGGTGTACGGCGCGAGTACGCCCAGCGCGATGGCCCCGCCGGCGCGCGCGACCAACGTCGGCACATTGACGCCCACATCCGGGTGCTTGAACGTGCCGCGCACATAGAGCGGTGAGCGCAGGGAGAGGAGGCCGAAGTGTTTCGGCTCCGGCCGGATTGTCAGATTGAAGTGCTCGCGCTTGAGATCGACCTGACCGGTCACGCCGATACTCGTGTCGTCGGTGTCGATCACGAACGTGCGCGCGTCCATCATGCCGTCACGCACGGCGAAGTCCGCCGCCGCACATCGCATCTCGATCTGCTTGTCGCCGAAGAGCTTGGTGAGGACGATGTTCCCCACGTTGAGCCCCAGATATTGCAGCAACAGTTTGCTCACCGAGCCGCGGTCGATCAGCGTCTTGATCTCGCCGTTCGACGAGCCGGCCAGTGCGGCAATCGAGTTGCCGGTGGCCGTGAGTGCGGCGTCGCCGTTGACTTCGCCAACGCTCGTCTTCATCAGATCGACGTCGGGCAGCAACTGCTTCATCTGCAAATGGCGCAGCGAGATCTGCGAGTCGACTTTCATTGGCTCGGCCTGTCCGTTGAGGACGAGGGTCGATGTGATGCGTCCGCCCGCCACGCCGAATTCCAGCGGCTTCAGCGAGAGCACGCCGTCGTCAAGCACGATGTGCGTGACGAGGTTGTCGATCGGCAGGCTCTTGTCCTTGATGATCTTGCGGCCGGTAAATTGCACGTCGGCGTCGATGGCGCGCCAGCGGTCGGTCTTGAACGGATCGACCGGCAGCACCTTGTCGGATGGTGGCGCTTTCGGCTTGCCCGTCAGATCGCTGCCGCCCGAGGGGTTCTGTCCACCGACCACCGGCCCGAGGTCGACCAGCCGCAACTGATTCGACACGACGGCCCCTTGCAGAATGTTGCGCGGCTCGCGCTGGCGGAAGACCAGCGTGCCCGACAGATCGCTCTGGCCGACCTTCCCCTGGAAGCGCTCATAGCGCCATACGCCGGCCGTGTGCAGCAAATGCCCATTGGTCTCGTAGGCCGGTGTTTCCGGCAGCAGTACGCCGGTGATCGGATAGAGGTCGGCCATCGTCGGGCCGGACAGGCGCAAATGCATGTCGAGCGCGGCGAGCGTGGCCGGATTCGTGAACGTGCCCTTCGCGGCGATCTGCGTGCGGCCGATGCGTACGCTGGCGTCGAGCGGATAGGGATCGCCGGTATCTTCGAGCGAGAGGACATCGCCGCCGCGAGCCTTGCCGGTGACGGCGACTTTTCGGAAGGTGCCCTTGAGCGAGACACCGATGCCGTAGGGCGCCTGACCGTCGATGGTGGCGATGTTTGCCGTCAGATCGAGTTGCTGGGGAACGATATTGGCGCGTACCACGCCGTCTTCGAGAATCAGACGGCCGATGCGCAGTTTCCAGGGGGAGGGTTTGCCGTCGCCCTTCGTGAAGGTCCAGTTGTTCTGTCCGTCGGCCCGTTGCTCGACGATGACCTTGGGAGCGGACAATGCGACTTCGGGCAGCACCACGTGCTTGTCGAGCAGTGGCAGCCATTCGAGCGAGAACGTGAGCCGGCCGAGCGTGATCATGTTCGGCTCCTGACTCCACGCAACGTTGCCTAACACGATATCATTCGCGATCAGGCGAGGCCGCGGCAGCCAGCGTCCCAGTCCCGGGGCCTGTGCGTTCGGGGCCAGCCAGTGCAGCGAGAGGTCGCCCCGGATTTCGAACGGGCGGCCGGTCGCGGTGCTCACTTCCCGGTTGATAAAGGACCGGGCGTAGTTCCAGTCAAACCACGTGATGAACGCCGCGAATGCCAGCACGATGGCGACTATCGTGATCGCCAGCCATTTCAAGGACGTTACCCATCGCATCATGAACAGTACCCCGTCGATCGTTGTTGCTCCGGTGTCTGCCACGCCATCGGAGGAAGATTTTGACGCGAACCGCCGTTTTGGCGGTATCGCGCGTTTGTACGGTGACGACGGTCTCGCGCGCCTGCGTGATGCGCACGTGGCCGTCATCGGCATCGGCGGCGTTGGCTCGTGGGTGGCCGAGGCACTGGCGCGTAGCGCCGTGGGCCGACTCACGCTTATCGATCTCGATAACGTCGCCGAAAGCAATACCAATCGTCAGGTGCACGCACTGGATGGCAACTACGGCAAACCGAAAGTTGCCGCGATGGCCGAGCGAATCGTGGCCATCAATCCTGCTTGCCAGCTTACGCTTGTCGAAGACTTCGTAGAACTGGAAAACCTCGACGCCATGTTGAGCGGTGGCTTTGACTGGGTCGTCGACGCCATTGACAGCGTGCGGGTGAAGACAGCGCTTATCGCGTGGTGCGTGGCGCATAAGCAGCGTCTGATCACCGTTGGCGGGGCGGGCGGTCAGATCGATCCGACACGGATTTGTATCGACGATCTGGCCCGCACGATCCAGGATCCGCTGCTTGCGAAAGTGCGTGCGCAGTTACGCAAGCAACATGGTTTTGTCCGTGGGCCGAAAGCCAAGTTCAATGTGCCTGCCGTGTACTCGGACGAGCCTCTGCAGTACCCGGAAGCCGTCTGTGCGCCGGGTGACGCTCCCGATGCGGCTGCGGGGCCACAGGGGCTGAACTGTGCCGGTTTCGGCTCGAGCATGTGTGTGACAGCCACATTCGGTATGGCGGCCGCTGCCCATGTTTTGAAGCAGATCACGATGCGTGCCGCCTGACGGCGGCGCTGACTTGCCTCTCTTTTACCAAGGCTGGCGCGCCACGTCTGTAACCAAAAGTTACCAATCCGGGGGGATGATCCCGATCAACGGCTCGCCGCCCGAAATGACAATGGCCGGGATCGCTCCCGGCCATTGATGTTTTTGCGCGAATTTTCCCGTGGTGCCCCTGAACGTAGTTACGTACGACGAAGCAACCCGGGATGTGGAAAAATCACCGCAGTTCGCGACGCAGTACCTTGCCCACCGGTGTCTTCGGCAAGTCCTTTCGGAACTCGATCACGTGGGGCACCTTGTAGTTCGTCAGGTGCTCACGGCAGAAGTCGATGATGACCTTCTCGGTCAGATCCTGTGATTTTTTGACGATCACGGCCTTCACCGCTTCACCGGTGCGCTCGCTCGGCACACCGACAACGGCCGCCTCGAGCACGCCCGGGCACATGGCCAGCACGCTCTCGACCTCATTCGGATACACGTTGAAGCCCGACACGATAATCATGTCCTTCTTGCGGTCGGTGATACGCACGTAGCCTTGCTCGTCCATCGTGCCGATGTCGCCGGTGCGTAGCCAGCCGTCCGGCGTAATGGTCTTGGCCGTCTCGTCAGGGCGATGCCAATACCCCTTCATGACTTGCGGGCCACGCACGCAGATTTCCCCTTCCTCGCCGAAGCCGAGTGCGTCATTGGCATCGTTGCGGATGCTGACATCCGTCGAGGAGATCGGCAGGCCGATGGAGCCGTTGAACTCGCTGCCAAGTGGGTTGATACACACGGCCGGCGACGTCTCCGTCAGACCATACGCTTCGATGAGCGGATGGCCGGTCACCTTCTGCCAGCGATCGGCCACCGCACGCTGCACGGCTGCACCACCGCCGAGCGCACACTTGAGCGCGCTGAAGTCGAGCTTGTCGAAGCCCGGGGTGTTGAGCAGCCCGTTGAAGAGCGTGTTCACGCCCGTCATGAACGTGAATTTCCATTTGCCCAGTTCCTTCACGAAGCCGGGCATGTCGCGCGGGTTGGTGATGAGCAGGTTGAGGGCGCCCAGTTGGAGGAACACCAGGCAGTTCGCCGTCAGACAGAAGATGTGATAAAGCGGCAGGGCGGTGACGATGATCTCCTTGCCTTCTTCGAGACCCGAGCCGACCCAGGCGCGCGCCTGCAACATGTTGGCGATCATGTTGCGATGGGTGAGCATGGCGCCTTTGGCGACACCCGTGGTGCCGCCCGTGTATTGCAGGAACGCGATGTCGTCGTGGGCCAGTTGCGCTTCCTGATGCTGGGCTCGTGCGCCTTGTGCGAGTGCGGTGCGGAACGGCACGGCGTGCGGGATGTGCCACGCAGGCACCATTTTCTTCACATGAAGCACGACGTAGTTCACGATCCAGCGCTTCGGTGCGGGCACCAGATCGCCGATGGCGGTGGTGATAACGTGCTTGACCGGCGTGTTGGGCAGCGCTTTTTGCAGCGTGGCGGCGAAGTTCTCGATCACGACGATGGCCCCGCACTCGGCGTCTTTCAGTTGATGCTCGAGTTCGCCCGCGGTGTAGAGCGGATTGACGTTCACGACGACCATGCCTGCACGCAGGATGCCGAACACGGCAACCGGGTATTGCAGCAGGTTCGGCGACATGATCGCTACGCGCGAGCCGCGCTCCAGTCCGGGCAGGCTTTGCAGATACGCGGCAAAGTCGCGCGATTTGCGCTCGAGTTCGGCGAAGGTCATCGTCACACCGAGATTGGTGAACGACGGGCGATTCGCGAATTTCTGGCAGCTTTGCAGGAACAGATCGTTCAGCGAACGATACATGTTGACGTCGATCTCGGCCGGCACGCCGGGCGGATAGCTCTTGAGCCAGACTTTTTCCATGAGCGCCTCCTTGAATTTGGTTTTTATCGCATCGTCGTCGCCGGGGGAAGAGGGTGGGCGCGCGGTGCGTCGTTTCATCGCATTTCTTTGGCAGTGCGGGAGAGGGTTCCGGACGTGTCGTCTCCCCAGTCCGGTCTCGCGTGCGCAGCAGACGCGCCAATCGACGCGCCGCAAAAAGTCGTAGCATACCGTGCCGTTTCCAGCGGGAGCACATGGAAAGCCCTGATTTGATGCGGCTTTGCGTGGAGTAATTGTTCTAGCGGCAAAGGCTTGCCAGCGAGGGGGATTCCGCGCTAATCCCGCACGAATCGGCCGATGTGACGGGCAATCCGCAGATGTGACAAAAGAATTGCAAAAAACGCTTGCGTGGCGGGCTGGTTTCTTACATAATTCTGTTCTCACGACGCGGCTGTAGCTCAGTTGGATAGAGTACTTGGCTACGAACCAAGGGGTCGTGGGTTCGAATCCTGCCAGCCGCGCCACCTAATTAGAGGGTCTCCTCACGGGGAGACCCTTAGTTTTTCGGGAGAGTCCTTCCCACTGACGCGCCGCATGTCATGCACATTCGGCCCGCGTCGATGAAAGGGCAAACCGACAGCAGCAGGATCGTCTGATCGGTGTCTCACGTGCAGTAAGTGCGGCTGTAGCTCAGTTGGATAGAGTACTTGGCTACGAACCAAGGGGTCGTGGGTTCGAATCCTGCCAGCCGCGCCAACTCAGTTGGCAAAAACGCTCCAGAGGCGAAAGCTTCTGGAGCGTTTTTTGTTTGTGCGAACAGTTTGTGCCGCTGAAATACACCGCACGGCTCGGCGCTCATCCTGTCAGCGGTTGCCGGTGCTCGTCAGGCACGACGACGTCCTCTTTCGAGCGTCATCATGCCCGACATCCTTCGCGTCAGCCTTGCCCCGCTTCCGGTCCGACCTGCCATCCCAGTCCCAACGCCTTCTGCAACGTCACGAACGACTTGAGAAGCTGCGCGTCGCCGGCGATGCGGTCCTGTTCTGCGGAAAAGCGTGTGCGCTCTGCGTCCAGCCAGTCGAGCGTGTTCGCGGTGCCGGCACGATAGCGCTGACGCGTGAGCGTGGCCGCCCGCGCGGCCGATGCCTCGACGCTGCGCAACCGATAGACGTTCTCGCGTTGATGTCCGTAACGCGCCAGCGCCACATCGGCATCGCGCAGCGCCGTGAGCACGACACTCTCGTACTTCGCCTGCGCCTGATCGCGACCGGCCTTGGCGCCGTCGACGCCGGCCTGCACGCGACCGAAGTCGAGCACGTTCCATTGCAGACGCGGCAAGGTCATCCAACTGAAGTTGTCCTTGCGCACGAGATGGCCCGGATCGAACGCCGAATAGCCGAGTTCCCCCATGATCGAGAGCTTCGGAAACCAGTTGGCGGTCTGCACCCCAATCTGGGCGTTCTGCGATGCCAGATGGCGCTCCGCAGCACGAATGTCCGGACGCGCTTGCAACAGCGCGGACGGATCGCCGATGGCGACCTTTGCCGGCACGCTTGGTAACGCCTTGGGCGCTTTCAATTCGGCGTCCAGCGTGCCCGGCGCGCGTCCGGTAAGCAGTGCCAACTGATCGAGCGATTCGATGACGTCGGCTTCGAGCGGCAGCACGCGCGATTGCGTCTGCTCGACCTGCGTGAAGAGGCGTTCGACGTCGAGTTCCGACGCGACACCGCCCGCACGGCGCTGACGCGTGAGATCGAGCATTTCGCCTTCGAGCTGCGCAGAATCGCGCACCAGGGCAAGCCGCGCTTGCTGATCTCGCAGCGCAACGTAGGTCTGCGCCACTTCAGCGGCGAGTTGCACGTGAGCGTCTGCCAGATCCTCCGACGCGGCATCGGCATCGGCACTGGCCGCCTCGACAGCGCGTCGCGTGCCGCCAAACAAATCGATTTCCCAACTGGCGTCGAAGCCAGCGACGTAGAGATCGAGCGGGCCGCGGCCACCACCACTACTGCCACCCTCGCCGCCGAGCATGCTCAGGTCGGGCGAGCGCGTGCGCACCATCGCGAGATCGACGCCGGCCTTCGGCAGCAGGTCGGCCTGATGACTGCGCAGGCTCGCGCGCGATTGGCGCACCTTCGCCTGTGCCGCGCGAATGTCCGGGCTATGCGCGATGGCGTCGTCGATCAGGGCGGTGAGTTGCGGATCGTCGAGCGCGGTCCACCAGCGAGCGACGCCGGGCGTTTGGGCTTCGACGCCTTCGCCCGCGTGCGCGAACGTCGCTCCCGTGCGCAGGGCGTCGCCCGCCACCTCGGGCGCGCCGCGATAGTCGGGGCCGACGGTGCAGCCGGTGACGAGAAGGGCGGCCGCGAGGGCCAGCGTTCGGATAGGAAGAGTCATGATCGTTCAATGGCCGCCGGAGCTGAAGCCGGTCGGTTGCTTGAGCAGCAGGGCCAACGGCACGCAAAACAGCAGCGCGATACCCAGTGCATAGAAAGTCTCGGAAAACGTCATCACGCTCGCCTGCCGCGCAATTTCCGCGGCGAGCTGTGCGGTGGCCTGTAGCTGTGCGTGCACCATATCGCCTGTCTGCGCGAAGAAGCCCGCCGCATTCGCAGCAAGATGCTCCTGCCCCAGCGCACTGTTGGCGGTGATGGTCTCGCGCAGCATCGCGTCGTGATAGTCAGTGCGGCGGTCGATCAGCGTGCCAAGCAACGCGAGTCCGACCGACCCGCCAAGATTGCGGGCCATGTTGTAGAGGCCGGCCGCGTCGCCGGCATCCTGCGCGTCGACAGCCGCCATCGAGGCTTGATTGAGCGGCATCATCGCGAGCATTTGTCCCACGCCACGAAGCAATTGCGAGAGCGTGAAATCGTGCCCCACGCTTTGCGCCGTCAGGTCGATGTCGAGCATGCAACTCGCAAAGAAACACAGCAGCCCGAGAATCACGAGCAGACGAATGTCCACGCGGCTGATGAGGCGCGGCAGGAACGGCATCATCAGAAATGCGGGCAGTCCCGAGAGCAGCATGATGTTGCCCGACTGCTGCGCGTTGTAGCCCGCAATCGTGGCGAGGAACTGCGGCAGCAGATACGACACGCCATAGAGCCCCGCGCCCACCGTGAAGACGATGTAGATCACGCTCGCGTAATTCTTGTTGCCCAGTAACGAGAGCTTGACGATGGGTTTCTCGGCGGTGAACTGCGCCACGAGCATCATGCCGATACCGACGGCCGACACGATCGACAGCCAGATAATCAGGTGCGAGTCGAACCAGCGTTCGCGTTGTCCTTCCTCCAGCACCACGGTGAGCGAACTCAGACCGATGGCCAGCCCCACGATGCCTAGCCAGTCCGCCTTGAAGAAGGCCTGCAGATTGGTCGGTTCGCGCTTGAGGCCAAGCATGAGCAGCGTGACGATGGCTACCGAGATCGGCAGGTTCAGGAAGAAGCACCAGCGCCAGTTAGCGTTCTCTGTGAGCCACCCGCCGACGACGGGGCCGAGCAACGGTCCCAGCAACACGATCAGGCCGAACATCGCCATGCCCACCGCCATCTGATGACGTGGCAGACGCGTGCGAATGATCATCTGCGCTGTCGGAATCATGGCGCCGCCCGCGAAACCCTGTCCGATGCGGCCAATGATCATCTCGGGCAGGCTGCTCGAGGCGCCGCACATCATCGAGAAGATCGTGAAGAAGACGGCGTTGAGCATCAGAAAGCGTCGCAGCCCGAGCACACGGGTAAGCCACGCGGCGAGCGGAATCATGACGATTTCCGACATCAGGTAGCCGGTCGAAATCCAGGTGCCCTCGGTGCCCGAGGCGCCGATCTGCCCCTGAATCTGCGGCAACGCCGAGTTGGTGATGGAGATGTCGAGCGTGGCCAGCAGCGCGCCCAGCGCACCGGCGGCCACTGCGATCCAGTCTGACGCCGACGCATTGCGCGGCGCAGCAGCGCTCGCGGCACCACTGCCCGCGCCGCCACCGCTCCTACCATTGCTACCACTGCCTCCACCGCCGCCCGCTGCCACGGCGCTGCGCGCCTGATCGCGCGTGAGCGAGACGGGCGCAGGTGACGACGAGGAGCCCACCACGCTGCCTTCAGCCACGTTGGACTCCACCGTTCATCGACGACGGCGCAGCGCTCGTGAGGGGGCTGACGACCGAATTGAGCGGCGCGCTGAGCGAAAGCCGCTGCGCCAAGGCGTCGCTGGCTTGCCCCGAATGAGCCGCCTGTTTGGCGGGGGCTGCCGGTGCGGTGCGGTGCGTGTCAACGTCTGCCGTGACCGACAGACCCGGCAACAACACCGGGCGCAGCGATTCCGGCACATCGAGACGAATGCGCACCGGCACACGTTGCACGATCTTGGTGAAGTTGCCGGTGGCGTTTTGCGCAGGCAGCAGCGCGAACTGTGCGCCGGTGCCGGGCGAGAGCGAATCGACCACCCCGTGGATCGGCTCACCGGGCAGGGCATCGACATGCACCGTCACCGGCTGACCGGGCCGCATATGGCCGACCTGCGTTTCCTTGAAGTTCGCCGTCAGATAGACGTTCTGCACCGGCACCACGGTGAGCAGTCGCGTGCCCGGCTGGGCAAACTGACCGACGCGCACGGCGCGATCACCGATACGTCCGGCCAAAGTGCTCTTGACCACCGTATCCGCAAGATCGAGGTCGGCCTTGCGCGCGCTGGCCTGTGCCACCGTCAATTGCGCCTTGGTCTGTGCCAGCGCAGCCGTGAGCGTGTCGGTCTGACGCTCGCTCGACTGCAAGCTGGCTTCATTGCTCTTGAGCGACGCATCGGCGCGGGCGCTGCTATTGCGCAGCTCGGCAAGGCGCTCGTCGGTCTCGGCACCCGTGGCCACGAGCGGTGCGTAGCGTTTGACCTGACCGGCCGAGTACGCCGCATTCGCGCGCGCGCTGTCGAGTTCGGCGCGCGCCTGCGCGATGGTCGATGCGTGCTGGGAGAGTTCGGCCTGCGCGCGGGCGACATCGGCTTCGCGGGCTACAACGGTCGCTTGCGCCTCGTCGTAGGCGGCCTGGTACTGGCGCCCGTCAAGTCGCACGAGCGGCTGACCGACTGTCACCGTTTCGTTGTCGCGCACCAACACTTCGGTCACGTAGCCGCCCACTTTCGGGGCGACGGTCATGCTGTCGGCTTGCAGATAGGCGTCGTCGGTCGACTCGATGAAGCGTCCGACAAACCACCATTGCGCGCCCCAGCCGAGCCCTGCCACCAGGCTCAGCGCCAGCGCGCCGAGCAGAATCTTCTTGCGACGCGGGTTGGCCGGGGCCTTTGTCTGGCCAGGCGTTTGGCCGGCGTTTTCGGTCTTGCCGGCCGGCGCAGGCGCCTGACGTGCGGTCGATGGCGCCGATTCTGCCGATTCCGCCGGTTTGACCTGTGCTGCGGTGGACATGGGAATTTTCCTCAAATTATTCCAATTGGCAGAATTATTCCAGTTGATCGATTTATGTCAAGTGTTATATTTTTGACGAAAGTTTTGGGAAGCAAGGACATACATGACAGGGACTTCACGCGCAGGGCGTGCTCAGGGTGCGGCAACGCGTCCGCGGCACGCGGTCGACACGGGGTATCAACGTGGCGAGGAAACGCGCGCGCGCATCGTCCTCGCGGCGATCAAATGTTTCGGCGAATTCGGCTTTGCGGGAGCGTCCACGCGAGACATCGCGACCGAGGCGGGGGTGAATGCGCCGGCGCTTCAGTATTACTTCGACAACAAGGAAGGGGTGTACAAGGCGTGCGTCGAGTACATCCTGGAGCTTGTGCTGGGTCAGATGGGAGAGGCGATCGAGTCGGCCGAGCGCGTAATGGCTGATCCGAACGCGACCGACAAGCAGCTCATGGACGCGTTTTGCGAGCTACAGAACCGCAAGGCGGGGTTCATGGAGGAAGTGCCGGAGATCGAGGGCTGGCACATGTTCATGGCGCGCGAGCAGGCGGGGCTCGGCCCGGAGGCGGGATTCAAAGTGTTTCACGATCGCTTTTCGAGCCGACTTGCGTCGGTCGGGGCAGGCATCGTGACGCGGCTCGCGGGCGTGGAACCCGACAATGAAGAGATGCGTGTTCGCGCCGTGTGTATCAGCACGCTGGGCATGGCGTTTCGTGTGATGCGCCGCTCCGTCGATTGTTCGATGGGGTGGGTCAACGAGCCGAATCCCGATCGCAACCGGATCGTGCGTGAGGCGGTGCTCGAACAGACTCGGCAATTGCTCGAGCAGGTCGTCAAGCGGCGCAAGTCGGCCAGGTAAATTCTAGGCACACAGCAATCTGGCGGGGGCACCTTTGGGTGCCCCCGTGTCATTTCCGGCGGCGTGATTCGCGTGGTTTCATCGCCGGGAATCGTAGGTTGGCGCCAAGACCTGTGACCTATGACCTATGACCTATGACTCAGGACTGCGTGGCTGCGCGAGTGTGCGGCTCGCCGTCGCGCTTGCGGTACCAGAGGAAATAGACCAGCAGCACCACTGCGACGAACGGCACGCCGAAGATCAGCGTCATGCGGAACACGCCGGTGAACAACGTGGTGAGCATGATGGCGGCCATGAGCGCGGCGCCCAGCAGCGTGAGCCACGGGAAGCCCCACATGCGGAACACCAGCGGCGGATGGCTCTCACGTCGCCATGCGCGACGGAAGAAGAAGTGCGTGACGAAGATCATCATCCACGTGAGCATTGCGCCGAACATCGAGATCGCCATCATGAACGTGAACGACGACTCGGGGTACAGGAAGTTCACCAGCGTGGCGAGCGCAATGCCGACCGTCGAGAGCAGCAGTGCCGCGAGCGGCACGCCGCGCTTGTTGACTTCTCCGAAGCGCGCGGGCGCGTAACCGGCGCGCGAGAGCGAGAACATCATGCGCGTGGTGATGTAGAGCTGGCTGTTCATCGACGAGAGTGCTGCGATCAGCACCACGAAGTTGATGACACCGGCGGCGCCCGGAATATTGATGGCCTGCATCACTTTCACGAATGGGCTCTCGTCTTGTCCGGCAGCGGTCCACGGCACGATGGCAAGCATCAGGGCGAGCGTGAGCAGATAGAACAGCACGAGGCGCACGACCGTCGAGCGGAAGGCGCGCGTGACCGCACGCTCCGGATTCTCCGCTTCGCCGGCGGCCACGGCGATCATCTCGATGGACAGGTAACTGAAGATCGAGATGATGACAGCCACCCACATGCCCCATAGCCCCTTGGGGAAGAAGCCGCCGTGCGCGGTGTAGTTGGCGAATCCGGCGGGCGAGTGCGCGCCGTCGGCCACCGATCCCGGCGCAATGAACACCACGTAAGCGCCGATCAGAATGAAGATGACGATGGCGGTGATCTTGATGAGCGAGAAGCCGTATTCGATGGCGCCGAACAGATTCACCGACATGGCGTTCACGAGCACGAGCGCCGCGGAGAAGCCCGCGACCCAGTACCAGCCGGGCACCTGTGGGAACCAGTATTTCATGTAGACGGCGATGGCGCTCACCTCGGTGCCCACGGCCAGCACGATGCACGACCAGTAGGCATAGCGAACCAGAAAGCCGGCCCACGGACCGATGTAGTGCTCGGCGTACGCGCCGAACGAGCCCGACGTCGGGTGCGCGACGGTCATCTCTGCGAGGCATCCCATGAGCATGAGGGCGATGATCGCGCCGATCGCGTACGAGATCAGCACGCTCGGGCCGGCAAAGCCGATGGCGAAGCCGCTGCCGAGAAACAGCCCGGTACCGATGGCACCCCCGATGGCGATCATCGCCATCTGGCTGGCGGTGAGCGAGCGTCGCAGTCCTTGCTCGCGGCGCGTGATGTGGGAGAAGTCGCGGGGTTTGCCGGACTGGGGAGACTGGGGGGAATGCGTCATGACACACCTCTTGGGCGTCGTCGCGAAAGGCTGGCGACACCCGCATGAGTACAGCATTGCTTGTCATTGCCCGCCGGTGCACGAGTGATGCTGCCCCGATGCCGGGGGGCGTCGGAGGCGGCAAAACGCGAGCGCGAACGGGCCCCGCCGCCCCGGCCGAAGACGGGGCGGGTCATACCAACAGCAAAGGATGCAACCTGAAAAGCGCGAGCATGTCGCGCCATCGGCTTAGAAGATGTGGCGGATACCCGTTGCCACGCCCACTTGCGTCGAGTTACCCGGCAGTTCGACGCGCGCGGCGCCGCTGACCTTGTTGTAGTCGACAGTACCGTAGACCTGCGTGCGCTTCGACAGGGCGTACTCGGCGAGCAGCACATACGTGTAACGACGGCCCGAACCGGCATCGCCCGCCTGGGCGTTGATGTTCTTGATGTCGTCGAAATACGCGGCGCCCGTGATCGCGAGGTTCGGCATGGCCTGCACGGTCGTGCCGAGATAGAACGTCATGTCCTTGCGCGGATTGTCGATCAGGTTGCCCGTCGTGACGGTATGTGCCGGATCGTTGAGCGTGCCATCGAGCCAGCCACTGCGATCGCGACCGCCCATGTAGCCGACGAACACCTTGGCGATGGAGACGCTGTAGATACCGCCCAGCCCCCACATCTGCTGCACGCGTTTCGCGGCGTCGCGCGCTTGCTGATACACGCCCGCGACCTGGAACGGTCCCATCGCATAGGCCGCACGTGCGCCCCAGTAGTTGCTGGCCGCCATCGTGCCGGCGGTGTTGCCGAAGCCATAGGTTGCGCCGACCGACAGGCCGCCGAACGTGCCGGCATAGCTCACCGCGTTATCCACACGACCGCGCGTGATGTTGTACATCCACGAGTTGTTCGCGTAGTTGCCGATCGTGAGCGGATCGAAGTCGCCGTAGACGTTGAACGCCTCGGTTGCCTGACGGCCGATCTTGATCGTGCCGTACTGGTTTTGCAGGCCAACGAAGGCATAACGGTCGAAGAGTCGTGGACTGTTGGCGAGTTGGCCGTTCTGCGGGTTGATGCCCGATTCCAACTGGAAGATCGCCTTCGTGCCGCCGCCGAGGTCTTCCGTGCCCTTGAAGCCGAACCGGCTGTTGGTCACAGCGCCATTGGCCACTTGCCACAGGGCATCGTTGTTGGCGTTGGCGTTAGTTTGATACCGAACGCTCTGATCGACGATCCCGTAGAGGGTGACGGCGCTTTGGGCGGCAGCGGTGGTGCTGAAGGCGAGGCCGCAAGCGGCCGAGAGAATGGCCAGACTGGCCGGAATTGCAGACTTCATGGGTCTCCTTTTTTAGTCTTGTAGACGTCTTCCTGCTTAAAACAGATCCGCTGCTCCTTCCGATATAGGAGGTCACGGATTCTTCTCGGCACGACAACTGCAATAGCCGAAAACGGCACTCACGGCCGGAATGGCACGCCGACCCGGCCCGAGGCCGAGGGCTATCATATCAACGCAAAAATTGAATTTGCTTGCTATTTATGCCGGGCAACTGGCGGGGAATCGAAGGATCTGCCAGAATCCGTGAAAACTTGATGGATTCTGCCGATGAACCTTGACCTTGCCGATCTGCGCATCCTCCGACATCTCGAACTCAATGGACGCATCTCCAACCAGGAGTTGGCGGATGCCGTTGGCCTGTCGCCATCGGCTTGCCTTCGCCGGGTGAAATTGCTTGAGGATCGCGGGGTGATTTCCGGATATCGCTGCATCGTGGACGCACAGCATATCGGTCTGGAGTTCGAGGCGCTAGTGCAAATCACGCTTCGCCCGGACGTCGATCAGTGGCACGAAAAATTTCTCGCGTGTGTGCAGAACTGGCCTGAAGTGGTGACGGCGCGCATCGTCACCGGCTCGGCGAATTACATCTTGACGGTAAGAGCGAGGAACCTCGCCCATTACTCTGACTTCATCGTCAATGAGCTGTACAGAGCACCCGCCGTTATGTCGATTCAATCGAACATCGTGCTAAAGACAATTAAACATACGCAGTCGCTCGTCGATCTCGTCAAGCAGAAGTAAAAAAATATAGAAGATATTAAGTAACTCCAAAAAGACGGTTGAAATTTCCCGGAAGAAGAGACGCAGCATGGCAGTGATTACGACCATCGAGGACTTGCGGGTTCTCGCAAAGCGGCGAGTGCCGCGCATGTTTTACGAGTATGTCGATTCGGGTTCGTGGACGGAATCCACTTATCGGGCGAATGCGGCGGATTTCGGCGGGATCGAGTTCCGGCAGCGCGTTGCCGTCAACATCGAGCATCGCAGCACACGCACGACGATGTTGGGCGAGTCGGTGGCCATGCCGGTGGCCCTCGCCCCGACGGGGATGACGGGTATGCAGCACGCGGATGGCGAGATTCTCGCGGCGCGCGCGGCCGAAGCGTTCGGTGTGCCGTTCACGCTCTCGACCGTGTCGATCTGTTCCATCGAGGACGTGGCGGCACATACCAAGGCGCCGTTCTGGTTCCAGTTGTATGTGATGCGGGATCGCGATTTCATCGAGCGTCTGATCGATCGCGCCAAAGCGGCAGGGTGTTCGGCGCTGATGGTGACGATGGATCTGCAGATCAGTGGTCAGCGTCATCGCGATATCAAGAATGGCCTGTCGGCACCGCCGAAGCTCACGCTGCCGAACATTGCGAACATGATGACCAAGCCGCGCTGGGGCTTGGGCATGTTGGGCACACGCCGGCGCACATTCGGCAACATCGTGGGGCATGCCAAGGGGGTGGACGATATCGGTTCACTCGCGGCGTGGTCGGCGGCGCAGTTCGATCCGTGCCTGTCGTGGGACGACGTTGAGTGGATCAAGAAGCGCTGGGGCGGCAAGCTCGTGCTTAAGGGCGTGCTCGACCCTGAAGATGCGCGTGCGGCACGCGATACCGGGGCGGATGCCATTGTGGTGAGCAATCACGGCGGGCGTCAGTTGGACGGCGCGATCTCGACGATCCGTGCATTGCCCGACATTGTGGCGGCGGTGGGGCGTGACACGGAGGTCTGGCTGGACGGTGGCATCCGTTCCGGTCAGGACGTGATCAAGGCGATGGCGTTGGGCGCGAAGGGGACATTGATCGGGCGCCCGTTCCTGTATGGGTTGGGGGCAATGGGCGAGGCGGGCGTCCGTCGTGCGCTGGAGGTCATTGCGAAGGAGATGGATGTGACGATGGCGCTGACCGGGCGCACGACCATCGATCGACTCGATCCGTCGATGCTCATCCCGGGCAGCTATCCGACGGGCATTGGCCCGTACCTCCCGGAGCCTGCCGCAAAGTAATTCGCTTGCCCGGCAAGCCCCGAAAGCCGCAGCCGTCGCGCTGCGGCTTTTTCATTTAGTAGAGCAAATTCCGAAGGTGGCTTCGGCGACAGGGCGCTACGTTTGCGCCGCATCGAGCCGGGTCAAATCAGTGGTGATGCTTGCGATGGCCACGGCGTTTGCCGCGGTAGTGGTCGTCGTCGTACGAACTGGAGCGCGACATGTTGCCGCCAAGTGCGGCGCCCGCGCCGCCACCGACGGCTGCCCCGATCAGGCCGCCCGAACGGCCGCCCATTGCATTGCCTGCCGCCGTACCGGCACCGCCACCGAGCGCGCCGCCGAGAATCGCCCCCGTCCGCTCACGACGGTTCGACGTGATCGCGCCGCCGGCACCACCGCCTACGGCACCGCCCAACACCGCACCGGTGCTGCCGCCAAGCGCGCCACCCACGGCGGCTCCCGCTACACCCCCCAGCGCACCGCCGAGGGCATTGTTCATATCGCTGGCCGAAGCCGTCAGGGAAGTGGTTGCAACCAGGACGGCGATTGCCGCCATCGGGAAAATTCGCTTGAGCATGAGTCTTGAAGAAGGTTCGGATTAACGCGAGGCAAGTATAAAGACGCGTCACCTTGCCGCCGTCACCCCAATGTTTCACTTCTCGTAAGACGGGTAACAAATTGTTTCCGGACGTGCGTCCAGCGGGATTCGGTTATACCGGTTCCCCGCCGGCGCGTCGCCGCGCCGGCACCTTCATCTCGGCCACGTAGCGGTACAACTGCGCCGCCGCCGGCGAGAGCGGCCGCGCCTTGCTTCGGATCATGCCCATGCGCCGCGTCACCACCGGATCGATCAGCGGCACGCTGGTGAGCAACGGATGGTCGGCGCCCGGCATGGCCATCGTCGGTACCGCCGCCACCCCCAGACCCGCTTCGACCAGTCCGAGCATCGTCGTGACGTGCTGCGTCTCGCAAATGCTTGGCGGGCGCTGAGGCAATGCGGTCAGCGCCTGATCGAGCAGCAAGCGGTTGCCCGAGACCTTGCCGACGGTGATGTAGTCGTACTCGTAAAGCTCGCGCCACGTCACCCGCTTCTTGCCCGCGAGCGGATGATCGCGCCGGCATGCGGCCACGTAACGCTCCTGCAACAGGAGCTTGAACTCGATATTCGGCTCCTGACTGCCGATGAAATTCAGCCCGAAATCGGCGTCGCCATTGACCACGGCGGCGAGCACCTCGTTGGCGCTGGCGTCGAGCACCGAAATGCGGATGCGCGGAAACGCCCGGTGATAGCGCGAGATCACCTGCGGCATGAAGTAATACGCGGCAGACGGCACGCACGCGATGGTCACGTGCCCGAGGCTCGACGACGCCACGTCACGAATGCCCAGCAAGGCGTTATCCAGATCGTCGAGAATTCGCTCGGCATCGCGTGCAAACGCCCGGCCGACGTTGGTCAGTGCCACACGACGCGTGCTGCGCTCGAAGAGTTTGACCCCCAGCGCGTCTTCGAGCTTGTCGATACGGCGCGAGAGCGCAGGCTGCGAGAGATGGATCGCCTCGGCCGCGCGACGAAAGCTCGCGAGTTGCGCCACTGCGCGGAAGGCCTGCAAATCGTTCAGATCGAAATTGATCGCCATGACATTGGGGGAGGAGAGTCGGGCAAGCGCCCGCACACGGGCCGGAAATCCAACCATTTGCCGTGAGGGCGAGACGCGGCGCAGAGTGTAGCGTGTTACCACTCGGTAGGCGCATTAGCATCCTACGATTGATAGCGTACGAGCATCAATCTTTCCAAAACTTGCAATTCACAACGGGGGAACTTCCGGCGCACCATTGGCGGCTTCAAAAAGCGTCCACGACGGTTCGACACGTCCCTGGCAGAGACGCAATGCGACGATTCATTGGCGGCTCGACCCCCCGGGCCGCATGCAACACGGAGACAGCGCATGTCACAGCGCCCCCAAGACGCGGTTTCGCGTCGCCACTCGAAAGCCGGCGCGGTCCTGCGCGTGACGGCCGGCAATTTCCTCGAGCAGTTCGACTTCTTCCTGTTCGGCTTCTACGCTACCCAGATCTCTCACGTCTTTTTCCCGACGGACAGTGACTTCGCGTCGCTCATGCTGACCTTTGCCGTCTTCGGCGCGGGCTTCCTGATGCGCCCGCTCGGCGCCATCGTGCTGGGCGCGTACATCGACAACGTCGGCCGTCGCAAAGGGTTGGTCACCACGCTGGCCATCATGGCGAGCGGTACCATTCTCATCGCCTTTGTGCCGGGTTACGAAACCATCGGCCTGGCCGCGCCGGTGCTGGTGCTGATCGGCCGTCTGCTGCAAGGATTCTCGGCCGGTGCCGAGCTGGGCGGCGTGTCCGTCTATCTGGCGGAAATCGCCACGCCGGGCCGCAAGGGCTTCTATACGAGCTGGCAGTCGGCGAGCCAACAGGTCGCCATCGTCGTCTCGGCGGGTCTTGGCTTCGCGCTCTCGCTCACGCTGACGGCGCAACAGATCGCCGCGTGGGGCTGGCGCCTGCCGTTCCTCGTGGGTTGCATGATCGTACCGGTGATCTTCGCGCTGCGCCGCTCGCTCCAAGAGAGCGACGAGTTCAAGCAGCGCAAGCGTCACCCGTCCGTGCGCGAAGTGTTCCGTTCGATGGCCGCCAATGCGGGCGTGGTGCTCGGTGGCACGATGCTCGTCGCGCTGACCACCACGGCGTTCTACCTCATCACCGTCTACGCGCCGACGTTCGGCAAGAGCGTGCTGCACCTGTCGAGCGCCGATGCGCTGCTCGTCACCCTGTGCGTCGGCGTGTCGAACTTCATCTGGCTGCCGATCGGTGGCTCGCTCTCTGACCGCATTGGCCGTCGTCCGGTGCTGCTGCTGTTCGCGGGTCTCACGCTGGTGACGGCGTATCCGGTGCTGTCGTTCCTCGTGCAGGCGCCGAGCTTCACGCGCATGCTGGTCGCGTTGCTGTGGCTCTCGTTCCTGTACGGCATGTACAACGGCGCGATGATTCCGGCGCTCACTGAAGTCATGCCGCCGGATGTGCGTGTGGCCGGCTTCTCGCTCGCCTACAGCCTCGCGACCGCGATCTTCGGTGGCTTCACGCCGGCCCTGTCGACGTACCTGATTCACGCTACCGGCGACAAGGCTGCGCCGGGCTACTGGATGAGCTTCGCCGCGCTGTGCGCGATCTGCGCGACGCTGGCGCTCTACCGCGGCCGCCCTGGCGGGCAGGGCCGCACCCGTACCGAACTCGCTGCTGGTTGAGAGACATCGCCATGAAAACCATTGCCACTGCGGCGCGCCCGAGCGCCACCCGCCGCCTGTTCGCCGCCCTCGGCGCGGGCATCGCCATGACGGCGGTGTTCGCCGCTACGGCCGCCCACGCGGAAGACCTGCACGTGATGAACTCCGGTGGCTTCACGGCCGCTTACAAGCTGCTGCTGCCCAAGTTCGAAGCCTCGAGCGGCGACCATGTCGACACGGCGTGGGGCCCGTCGATGGGTAAAGCGCCCGAGGCGATCCCGAATCGTCTGGCGCGCGGCGAATCGGCCGACGTCGTCATCATGGTCGGCTACGCCCTCGACGATCTCATCAAAACGGGCAAGGTGCGCCCCGATTCGCGCGTCGAGCTGGCTGATTCGCGCATCGGCGTCGTCGTCAAAGCGGGTGACACCGTGCCGGACGTCAGCACCCCCGAGAAGCTGAAGGCGGCGCTGCTTGCCGCCAAGTCGGTCGCCTACTCCGACAGCGCCAGCGGCGTGTATGTCGAGCGCAAGCTTTTCAAGAAGCTGGGCATTACCGAGCAGATGCAGGGCAAAGCGGTGATGGTGCAGAAGACGCCCGTCGCTGAAAAGGTGGCCGCAGGTGACTACGCGCTGGGACTGCAACAAGTGAGCGAGTTGCTGCCGGTCAAGGGCATCGCGTTCGCCGGCAAGATTCCCGAGTCGCTGCAATCCGTCACACGCTTCGCAGGCGGCGTGCCGGTGAATGCGCCGCATCCGGAGGAAGGCAAGAAGCTGCTGATGTACATGGCAGCGCCTGCTGTCGCGAAGGATGTCGAGTCCACCGGTCTCGATTCTCTGGCGCCGCTCACGCATTGATGACCCGTTCATCACTGAAGATGTGAACTAACGTTTCTGCGCCGCCGCAGGGGACTTAAATTTCCTCTCGGCAACCTTGGCGGGTTTGACCGACAATGACGTGTCAGACAACGGCGTCGCATAGCACGACGCCACCGCCAAGGAGAGAGATACATGGCCATCGCGCCAGCCCTGCCGCCCCTGGCTGCCCACTCGAGCGCAGCCGAAGCCAACACCCCGGCCACGCCCCCCACGATCCTGAATGACATCGTCGCGCTCGACGCGCTGGCATTGTCCGATGCCATTCGCACGCGCCAGGTATCGTGCCGTGACGTCATGCAGGCCTATCTCGCGCACATCGCGCAGTTCAACCCTGCGGTCAACGCGATCGTGTCGCTGCGAGATGCCGACGTGTTGCTCGCGCAGGCTGACGAGCGCGACCAGCAACTGGCGAACGGCCAATACCTTGGCTGGATGCACGGCATGCCGCACGCCGTGAAGGATCTGGCCGCCTGTGCCGGACTCCCTACGCGCAAGGGCTCGCCGTTGACGTCCACCGGTCCCGACACGCAGGACAGCATCAGCGTCGGGCGCATCCGGGCGGCGGGCGCCATCTTCATCGGCAAGACCAACGTTTCCGAGTTCGGACTGGGTTCGCATAGCTACAACCCTGTCTTCGGCACCACGCGCAACGCCTACGACACCACACGCATCGCAGGGGGCAGCAGCGGCGGGGCGGGCAGTGCGCTGGCGCTGCGCATGCTGCCGGTGGCAGACGGCAGCGACATGATGGGGTCGCTACGCAACCCGGCGGCGTTCGGCAACGTGTATGGTTTCCGGCCGTCGCAAGGCCGCGTGCCGTACGGCCCGACGCCGGAGGTTTTCGTCCAGCAATTGAGCACGGAAGGGCCGATGGGCAGAACCGTCGCCGACGTCGCCCAACTGCTGGCAACCCAGTCGGGCTACGACGCGCGCAGTCCGCTTTCGCTGGCTCACGGCACCTCGCCGTTCGCGAGCGCGTTACAGCGTGATGTGAAGGGCGTAAAGCTGGGCTGGCTTGGCGACTACGGTGGTCATTTGCCGATGGAAGACGGCGTGATGGCGCTGTGCGAGGCGTCGTTGCGTGACTTCACGGCGATGGGATGCGAAGTGGAGGCCTGCACGCCGGACTTCGCGCCCGATCGACTGTGGCAGACGTGGCTCACCCTGCGGCATTGGCTCGTGAACGGTTCGCTGGGCGAGATGTACGCCGACCCGGCGCGTCGCGACAAGCTCAAGCCCGAGGCGCAATGGGAAGTCGCGGGCGGCGAGGCATTGCGTGCCGCCGACGTGTTTCGTGCCTCCCTCGATCGCAGCGAGTGGTACCGCTCGCTCGCGCGTTTGTTCGAGCGTTACGACTTCCTGTTGCTGCCGTCGGCGCAGGTGTTCCCGTTCGACGCGCAAACGCACTGGCCATCGTCGGTCGCGGGCAAGTCGATGGACACCTATCACCGATGGATGGAAGTCGTGATCGGGCCGACGCTCGCCGGGTTGCCGGCGATCAGCGTGCCGGTCGGGTTCGACGCGCGAGGTCTGCCCATGGGGATGCAAATCATCGGACCGGCGCAGGCGGATCTCGCGGTGCTGCAATTGGCGCACGCCCACGAGCAGCAGACGCAGTGGGTGCGTCGCCACCTGCCGCCGATGCTCACGCCGCTCACTGGCGCCACGCGGGCCTGACCTCCCGCATCCTTCCTGCATCGTTGCCAAGTTGCCTGGCCCGCGCCCCGCTTAGCGGGAGCGCGCGGCCTGCGCCTGTGCGCGCAAAGGCCGCAGTAATTCCCCCAGTGCGTTGTGATCGATCTCGTGCATTAGCGCGAGCAGCCGGCCGATCTCGCCCGGCGGGAAGCCTTCGCGGGCGAACCAACTCAGGTAATTCCCCGGCAGGTCGGCGATGAACGTGCCCTTGTGTTTGCCGAACGGCATGGGCGTGGTGACGAGGCGCATCAGCGCATCGGCGTCGAAATCGAGCATGACGGAAGGGCGCGGGTGAGACGCGCACGCAGGTGAGACGGAAAGCGTCACGCTACCACAAGCGACATGGGGCGCGTCGATGCCTCGTCTCACATCCGAGGGCTTACCCCCGCGACGTCAGCAATTCCCAGCCTGCGGCACCGAACACGATGGCGAGGCATCCGTCCAGCCAGCGGCGGATGCGCAGATAGACGCGCCGTGCCGTGCGTGTCGAGAACAGCATCGCGTAGCCGCAGAACATCGTCAGCCCGAGCGCGACACAACCGGGCACGACCGCGATGGGCATGGCGCCGTCGGGCGTCGAGGACAGCGCGACGACCGACACCCAGCCGAGCACGGCCTTGGGGTTCGTGAGATGCATCAACGTGCCGCGCAGGTACAACCGTTTGAGCGACAACATGCCGCTGGCATCCGTGGGGACGGGCGGCGCGGTGTGGGAGGGGCGCAGTGCCGATCGGCCGGACTTGAACGCGAGCCATATCAGGTAGGCCCCGCCGAAGAGCTTGATGGCGATGAGGAATTGCGCGTAGGCGAGCAGCGTGGCGGCAATGCCCAGCATGGCAACCGTGGCCCAGAAGAGCGAGCCGGACATGACACCCAGCGCGAACGTCAGCGCGGGTTTGCGACCGTGATTCGTCGCAATGGACATGATCGCCAGATTGCTCGGCCCGGGGCTGGCGGCGCCGATGAAGTACGCCGTGTAGGCAAGCAGTAGATGCGTTGAGAGCGTGGCGCTGGCGACCATGACGATCCTTGTGCCGGAAGGCGGGGAATCTCGAGAGTGTCGCGGGGCATCACACGCGGCGCCATAGACAGTTCGTCACTCTCTGGCCGAGCCAGTTTGCTACCCGTCACGATCGCCGAAGGCCGTCCACACCGGGCGGGACGGCCTTCGGTGCACGTCGTTGCCTCAGACCTTGATCGGGAAGCGCCGGTCAAACGTGGTTTTGACGTCGAGCGGTTGACGCAGCAAGCCGACCTGCGAGTAGAAGTCGGCCGTACGTTGCTGCTCCGCGACGAGGGCATCGTCGATGTTGCGCCATTTCGTGGCACGTCGCGAGAACTGTAGCTTCGCGGCCTCGGGCGGAATGCCGATGATGCGCGCCATGGCTGCCGAGAAGGCGTCGACATGCTCGTAAGACCAGACCTGCGCTCGCACGACACGCGCGAGGAAGTCGCGCAGCACCTCCTGCTTGTTCGCAATGGCGGCGTCGGTCGCCGCGAGATAGCTCAGCCCCGACCAGAGGCCACGGCCGTTCACGAGCACGCGCCCGCGACCGGTCGTCTCCGCCACGGCCGTGTAGGGCTCCCACGTTGCCCACGCGTCGACCGAGCCACTGGCCAGCGCAGTGATGGTGTCGGCCGGTGGCAGGAAACGGAAATTGACGTCGGTCGGCGCCAGGCCGGCAGCGGTCAGTGCCTTGAGCGTGACGAAGTGACCGATGGAGCCGCGCGTCGTGCCGATGTTCTTTCCCTTGAGGTCGGCGGCGGTGCGCAGCGTGGTGTCCGGGCGCACGATCACGGCGGTGCCGTAAGCGTCGGATCGATTGGACCCGATGATCTTGATGGCGGCGCCAGCCGAGAGCGCGAAGATTACCGGCGCGTCGCCGATCGGGCCGCAATCGACGGCACCCGCATTGAGCGCTTCCGCCAGTGGGGCGGCGGCGGGGAATTCCGTCCACTGAATGTCGTAGGGCAACTGCTTGAGTTCGTCAGCGGCTTCGAGCAGGGCACGCAGTCCGCCCTTCTGGTCACCCGCCTTGAGCAGCGGACGGCCGGATTGTGCATAAGAAACGCCGGGCAGCGCGAGGGTGGTCAGCGCACCTGCGGCACTCGACGTGGTGACGTACTGGAGAAAGCGGCGTCGGGAGATCGTCATGGTGAAAGCCTGTGTTGGATCGAAATAGGGAGAAGCAGCGTGCGAATGCTGGCGGGCGGCTAGTGCACGAAGCCGCCTTTGACGAACCGCACCGGGTCGTCGTCCATCTGGCGCAGCGTGGCGGTGAGCGGGTCCGCGCGAGGGGCGGCCTGTGCGCCGTCGGGCAGTGCGGTCGATGTCGTGCACATCAGGCCGCCGTCGGCCCAGCCCCGTCGTCCGGCGGGCGCGAGGGCACGCAGCCAGCCGTCGCGGTCGGCCAGCCATTCGGTGCCCGCGAGGCTCGACGAGGATGCGCCAGCGATCTGCGCGAAGACCGGCCACGCCTCGGGGCCATCGGCGATGCAATCCGCGCGTGCGCCGAACAACGTGGTGACGTTCGCGTTGAGTGCACGATCCGGCCGTTGTGACACCACCTTGCGCATGGCAGGCGTCTCACGCGCGGGCGGGCCGTTGTGTTTTACCAGCAGCGTGAGGAAGCGCGGATCTTCAAACGGCGGGGGATGGGCGGCATCCACGGCGACGACACGAACCCGTTGATTGCCACGCCACTCAGCGATATTCCGAGAAGGTGCGTTGGCGCATTTCACCGAGAGTGAAGGCAACGCAATCGGCACTGGCCAACTGCCGCCAGCGGCCATGCCGGCCGAGGCCGAGAGCACACGCATGTAGTCGAGTGCCGCCCAGATTTCACGGTCGCTCAGGCGTCCGGCGAAGCCGGGCATGGTCACGCCCTGATCGTCGCGCATGCCATACAGCACGTGCCAGAACAGCTCGCCGTCGGCGCGGCGACTCAGCAGCGCGCTCGCCATGGTCGGCGGCCAGCGGTGCAGCGTGGCGGCAAGCGGCCCTTCGCCGCGTCCGTCGGCGCCGTGGCAGGCAACGCACTGGGCGGTGTACACGCGCGAGCCGCGCGCGATGCTCTCTACGGTGAAGCCTGTCGGGCTTGTGTGGAAACTGGTCGGCACGGCGTCCGTTAGCCAAAGCGACGGCGATGGCCATGGGGCAAGTGCCAGCGCGCCGACGGCGGCGACCAGCAGCCAGCGCCACGCACGTCGCCAGAACACGGCCAGCAGCAGGCAGGCGAGCGCAAACGCGATGGCCGCGAGCATCCACGCGAACTGGCGGGCGAGGGCGACATCGATGACGAGGTTTTCGCCGGCAATGCGCACGTCCCACGGCCACGCGGGCGCACCGTGTGAATCGTCGGTAAGGCCGAGCGTATAGAGCGTGCTCAGCCAGGCGGACTGCACGAACTGGAGCGCTTGCAGCAGGGCGTTGAGCCAGAGATGCGAAGGCGCAGACGTCATCGGGCGGGCTCCGCGGGGAAGCGGCCCGATGACGGCCGGTACATCGACTTCATCTGCTTCGTGAAACCACGTTCTGCACGATTACCAGCTTGCATCGAGCCCCAGATGTCGGAGCGCTTCGTGGCGCAGTTCGGTAATGCGCGCGTCGCCGCGATGGCGCGGATAGGGCAGGTCGACACGCAACTCGGCCACGATCTTCGCCGGGCGCGGACTGAACACGATCACGCGTTGCGCGAGGAAGAGGGCTTCCTCCACGTCGTGCGTGACGAGCAACGCCGAGAAGCCCGCGCGTTGCCACAGCTCGACCAGCTCGCTTTGCATCGCCAATCGCGTGAGCGAGTCGAGCTTGCCGAGGGGCTCGTCGAGCACCAGCAGACGCGGATCGTTGACGAGCGCGCGGGCGAGCGCCACGCGCTGCGCCATGCCGCCGGAGAGTTGATGCGGAAACGCGTCGGCAAATTCGGAGAGTCCTACACGGGCGAGCGCCGCGTCGACCCGTTGGCGTTCCTTGCCGAGCACGCCGCGCGCTTGCAGACCGAGTGCCACGTTATCGCGTACACGTCGCCACGGGTAGAGCGTCGGGTCCTGAAACACCACGATGCGCGACGGATCGGGGCGCGTGATCGCCGTGCCGTCCTGCGTGATCGTGCCGCGTGTCGCGGTCTCCAGTCCGGCCACGAGTCGCAGCAGCGTGGACTTGCCGCAGCCGCTGGGGCCGAGCAAGGCCACGAACTCACCGGGCGCGACGTTCAGATTGACATCATCGAGCACCTGCAACGGCGCCTGACGCGTACCGAACCAGTGATCGACGCCCCGGATATCGATCCGCGCGCCGGTGTCGTTCGCGGAGGCGGGCGTGTCGTTGACGGGATGTGCCGCCGCAATAGCGGTGTCTTGCCGATCAAGCGTAGGAGAGGGCGTAGCGACGCTTACCATTTGACGGTTCCTTTCTGCCATGCGAGCGCACGGTCACGCACGGTGAAGAGCAGTGTGATGACGCCGGAGAAGAGCAGAGCCATGACGATCAGGGCGGCGTACATGTTCACGTACGAGGCCCAGCCTTGCGCCCACGTGAGGTACCAGCCGAGGCCGGACTTCACGCCCATCATTTCGGCGGTGACAAGCACGGAGAACGACGCGCCAAGCCCCATGAACAGACCGACGAAAACGTTCGGCAGCGCGGCCGGAATCGCGACACGCAGTACCAGAAACGCATCGGATGCGCCGAGCGTGCGGGCGACGTCGTAGTAGCTCTTGTTCACGCCCGCGACACCCGACCACGTGAGCACGGCGACCGGGAAGGCCGTCGACAACGCAATGAGGAAGGCGGCGGCCGAGTAGCTCGACGGAAAGAAGTAGAACGTGAGCGGCAGCAGGGCGGTGGCAGGCACGGGGCCGAGTACGCGCAGCACTGGATGCACCCAGTAGCCGATGGCACGCGACCAGCCGATGGATACGCCGATCAGAAAGCCGGCAATGGCGCCCAGTCCGAAACCGATGCCGAGCAGCTTGAGCGTATTGACCGCGCTTTCGCCGAGGCGTTGCCAGTCGTCGGTATAGACCTCGATGAGGGCTTGCGGCGGGGCGAAGAACGGCGTGGGCAGCGAGCCAGTCTTGGCGGTCAGGATTTCCCACGCGGCGAGCGCGAGTGCAATGGCGACGAGCCACGGGCCGGCGCGGGTGAGCGCCTCACGCAGACGCAATAGCGGCGGGGTGGCGCGGCCCGCGACCGACAGCACCGCGAGCACAGCGGCAACGACCAGTGCGACGACCCCCAGTTCGTCGGTGAAGGCCCAGTCGGAGAAGCCTACGACCTTGTTGGGCCAGCGCAGCGTGAGCGCGCCAAAGGCGGCCCATGCCAGCGCGGCGACGAACCCGGCGCCCCACAGCGCGGGCGTGCGGGGTGCGGCGAAGAGCTGATCGATTTGCGTCTCGTCGAAGCGGGGGACGGGCACGCGCAGCGTTGTGCCCTCGGCCTGTTCGGCGAGTTCCAGCGCCCCGGCGGGGGAGGCCCCGCGCAGCGCGGCGTTGTCGAGAATGGCACTCATGGTCGTTTATCCCAGGACATTGGCGTAGACGTGCTGCGCCAGTTTCTGCGGATCGGTGCTCTTCTTGAGCACACCGATACGGCGGAAGTCGTCGGCGAAGTAGGCGATCTCGTCGCGCAGATCGACGCCGGTCGGATGGTGCGAGTAGGTGAGCGTTGCGTACAGCTTGCGCAGGTCTTCGGGGCTGATCTTCGGCGAGTACTTGGCGAAGATCTTCGCGGCCTCGTTCGGGTTCTCGTTGACGAATTCGGTGGCCTGCACGATGGAGCGTGCGAGCGCGCTTGCGGCGGCGCGGTCGTTGCGCACCAGTTCCCCGCGCGCGCCGATCACGCAGCACACCTTGCGGGCATATTCGCCGCTCAGGTTCGTGGCCAGTTCAACGTAAGCGCCATTGCTGCGCTTTTCGAGCAGGTACAGATTCGGGTCGCCATCGGCAATCGCCTGAATCTCGCCCTTGTCGACGGCCACGCCGAGCAGGTCGGCGGGGTACTGACGCCACGTGATGTCGCGATCGGCATCGATGCCGTTCTTCGCGAGCAGGATCTGGAAGAAGTGCTTGCCCGGCGCGGCGAGATCCGACACGCCGATGGTCTTGCCCTTGAGGGCGGCGAGCGACGTCACGCCGGCGGCCTTCGCGCCGAGCAGACGCACGCAGCCGCCGTGCGAGCTGCCGATGATCTTCACGTCGAAGCCGGCTTCGAGCGGCTTGAGCCAGCGGTGGATCATGCCGACAGCGGCGTCAGCCTTGCCCGTGGCAATCGATTCGAGCAACTGGTCGGTCGAGCCGCTGTAGTTGATGAGGTCGACTTGCAGGCCGTTTTTCTCGAAGAAGCCGCGTTCCTGCGCCGCGACGATCGGCGTCAGACAGAACGAGTTCTGGTTCCAGGCGAACGTGAGCTTGCGCGGCTGCGACCATGCTTTGCGACCGAGCAGGAGGGCCGGTGCGGCCAGTGCGGCGGCCGTACCCGCGCGCAGAATCTTGCGGCGGCCCGTGTGAACTTTGCTTTGCGTCGTGACTTCCGATCCGTTGGCGGTGTGACGAAACTTCATGGATACGACTCCCCTGTTGATTTCTGATGGTTGTATGCGGGTGGGCAAAAAGGGCGTGCGCGAGACGCACGCCCCGCGACGTCAGTTGAGCAGGTCCGGCTCGGCAGCGACGAGTCCTTCATAGAGACTTTCGAACGAGTACAGCGCGCCTTCGGGGCCGCCGACCTGGCTGTGCGTGTGGCGGGCGGTCGCCTCGTCGATCGGTTGCGGCGTGCCGGCGGCTTCGGCGAGCAATTGCGTGTGGGCAGCGTTCTCGAGCGCGATGTACCACCAGGCGGCGGCCTCAACCGTCGGGCCGGCGGTGAGAATGCCGTGATTCTTCAGAATGACGCCCTTGACCGTACCGCTGCCGTCGGGCTTGTTCAGCGCCTCGGCAATGCGGTTGCCCTCGCTGTCGTCCACCACCATGCCGGTGAAGTCGTCGAACAGCGCGTGGTCTTCGAAGAAGCCGCACGAGTCTTGCGTGAGCGGGTCGAGCGTGCGGCCGAGCGTCGACCATGCCTTGCCGTAGGTGGAGTGCGTGTGCGCGGCCGCGACCAGATGCGGATGCGCTTCGTGAATCGCGGCATGAATGGCGAAGGCGGCCTTGTTGAGCGGCCGGTCACCGATGACCGTTTCGCCCTTGGCATTGACGAGCAGCAGGTCGGAGACCTTGATGCGCGAGAAGTGCACGCCGAGCGGATTGACCCAGAAGTGGTCGGTCAGTTCGGGGTCGCGTGCGGTGATGTGGCCGGCCAGTCCGAGGTCGAAGCCGTGGCGCGCGAAGATGCGGAACGCCGCGGCCAGACGCGTCTGGCGGTGGCGGCGCTCGGCCAGCACGTCGTTGCGCACGGCGGGCGGGTCGAACCAGAAACGCTGCTGCGGTGCGGCGTTGAGAACGAGTCCGGTCGGCGTGGTGCGGGTCGGGGCCGGGGCGGATGGGGACTGGGACGGGGACGTCTGGCGTCCGAACGTGTGGGTGTCGACGGGCAGAACGGCAGCCATGGGATATGTCTCCTGGGTCAGGCCGCGCGGCGCGTGGCGTCGTGTTGGCGATCGCGTTCGGCCACCAGTGTGCGCAGACGCGGAATCAGTTCACGGCCGTAGTCGATGGCGTCGCCCAGCGGGTCGAAGCCGCGAATGAGGAACGTGCTCACGCCGAGGTCGTAGTAATCGAGCAGTGCGTCGGCGATTTGCTCGGGCGTGCCGACGAGGGCCGTCGAGTTCGAGCGTCCGCCGATGAGCTTGGAGATCTCGGTCCAGAGCACCTTGTCGAGGCGGGCGCCCTTGTCGGCGGCGGCGAGCAGGCGGCGCGCGCCTTCGCTTTGCAGTGCGGAGCCTTGTGGCAGGCCGGCGGCTTCGCGAATGGCTTTCGCTTGCGCGAGAATTTGATCGGCGCGGGCACAGGCCTTCGCTTCGGTCTCGCCGAGAATCGGGCGGAACGACACCGAGAAGCGCGGCACGCGGCCGTGCACTGCGGCAGCGGCGCGCACGCGCGTGGTGATGTCACGCACCTGCTCGAGCGATTCGCCCCACAGCGCGTAGATGTCGGCGTGCTTGGCCGCGACGTCGAGCGCGGCCTCCGAGGCGCCCCCGAAGAAGATCGGCACGTGCGGCTGCTGCACGGGTTTGACCTCCGAGAAGCCTTGCTTGAAGCGGTAATACTTGCCGTCGTGATCGAACGGGCGGTCTTCCGTCCAGATGCGGCGCAGGATATTCAGGTATTCGTCGGTGCGCGCGTAGCGTTCGTCATGCGAGAGAAAGTCGCCATCGCGTTCCTGTTCCGCGTCGGAGCCGCCCGAGATGAAGTGCACGCCGAGCCGGCCGCCGCTGAACTGATCGAGCGTGGCGATCTGGCGCGCGGCGAGTGTCGGTGCGACGAAGCCCGGGCGATGCGCCAGCATGAAGTGGATGTTCTCGGTCACGGTCGTCGCGTAGGCGATCGTCAGGGTGGCAGAGGGGCTCGTGGAGTGGTGCGGCACGAGAATGCGGTCGAAGCCGGATTGCTCGTGGGCGCGGGCGAAATTGCGCACATAGTCGCGGTCGACGACCGGGCCCTTTTGCGGATGAATTTCGGATTGCTTACTGCTTTGAATCATGCCGATGATTTCGACGCTCATGGACGCACTCCTTGTGTGGGGCAGGACGCGTGCACGGCGACGTGGGTCGGCTTGCGCTACACGCCCATCGATCGGTAACAGACGGTGAACGGGAGTGAGCCTACGCAAACAATCTACGGCCGTTAAATAATCATTTCCGCAAAGATTATTCGATATGGATGGTTGGGCGAGACCCCGCCGCGCCTTACGCTATGGGCACTGCGTAAGAAGGTGCGCCCTGCGCCAAACGCTTATTTGCTTATTCCAAAAGTCATGTCTTCTCCTGGCCAATCGCCGTTGCTGTCCGACGCCTCGTCGTCGCCAGCGAACCACGCGCCGTTAGGGGCTGTACTGCCCCTGCCGCGGGCCGATGGCCCGACACGTCTCGCGCAACTGGACGCCTTGCTGCCCGCCGTCACGCGCGCGCTTGCCGAGACGGCGGCGGCGTTCGACCGCGATGCGCGTTTCCCGTTCGAGAACTTCGCGCTTTTGCACCGTCATGGGCTGATTGCCGAAGTGGTGCCACGCGCGCAGGGCGGCGGCGGTGGCGGGCTGGTGGCGGCGCGGCGCATCATCGGCGCCCTGGCGGCGGGCGAATCGGCGACGGCGCTCGTGCTGACGATGACCTATCTTCAGCATCGTTCGCTGGTACGCACCAGCACGCACTGGCCCGAGGCGCAGCGACGTGCGGTTTTCGACAGCGCGGTGCGCGATGGGGCGTTGATCAATGCCTTGCGCGTCGAGCCCGATCTGGGCACGCCTGCCCGGGGTGGCTTGCCGTCAACCGTTGCGCGCCGCACCGAATCGGGCTGGCGGCTGTCGGGCCGCAAGCTCTATTGCACTGGCATTCCGGCGTTGCGCTGGTTATCCGTCTGGGCACGAACGGACGAGCCGGAGCCGCGTATCGGGGTGTTTCTGGTGGCGCGTCCTGACGGATCGCAGGATTCGCCGGATCGACAGGGCATTCGCGTCATTCAGAACTGGGACCACCTCGGGTTGCGCGCGTCGGGCAGTCACGAAGTCGTTCTGGAGGATGTCGACCTGCCGTTCGGCAATGCCGTCGATATTCGCTTGCCCCACGAGTGGGCGCCGGCCGGCATTGGTCAGCGCGACAACGATGCGCACATTGAACAACAGGCGTGGATGAGCGTATTGCTCGGCACGCTGTATGACGCGGTGGCGCGAGCTGGTGTCGATTGGCTCGTGACGTTCCTGAACACGCGGGTGCCGGGCAACCTGGGCGCGTCGCTCGCGACCCTGCCGCGCATTCAGGAGACCGTCGGCGAGATGGCGACGTTGCTGCACGTCAACCAGCGTCTGCTCGATGCAGCGGCTGAATCGGCGGACGCGGGCGTGCCGGATGACGATATTGCCAGTGGTGCGCTAAAGTTCACGGTAACGGGCAATGCCATTCGGGTTCTTGAACTCGCGTTGCAGCTCTCGGGCAATCATGGACTTTCGCGTAACAATCCGCTTGAGCGTTATCATCGCGACGTGTTGTGCAGCCGCATTCACACGCCGCAAAACGACACCATTCTGGGCGCGGCCGGCCGGCGTGCGCTCGCTGCTTTCCGGGAATCCGTATGACCGCAGTTTTGGACGGCATCGCACTTTCCAGCGATTTGCCCGAACACGATTACGAGGCGCTCGATCCGTTGCGCAACTTTGTGGCGGCGTTCTCGCGGCTGCTTGAGCGCCGTCCGCACGAGACGACGCTGCTCGAAGAAGGGGCTGGCTTGCTGGCCCAACTGGTCGCTCGAGACGATTGGCTTCCCGATGCGTTCGCGGCGCCGCATCCCGATCACTATCAGCAGTACCTGTTGCATTGCGATTCGGCGCAGCGATTCTCCATCGTGAGTTTCGTATGGGGGCCGGGCCAGCGCACGCCGATCCACGATCACACCGTGTGGGGCTTGATCGGCATGTTGCGCGGGGCGGAGGATTCGCAGCCTTACGTGCTCGACGCGCAGGGCGTGCCGGTGATCGCGGGCGAGCCGGTGCGTCTGTCGCCGGGCGACGTGGAGGTGCTGTCGCCGCGCCTGGGAGACATTCATCGCGTGACCAATGCGTATGCCGATCAGGTGTCGGTGAGCATTCACGTGTATGGCGCGAACATTGGTGCGGTGCATCGCAGCGTGTTCACCGAAGCTGGCGAGCGCAAGGGCTTCGTCTCCGGGTATGCCAATGCGCAGTTGCCGAACCCATGGGGCAGAGCGGCGCAGCGCGCCCCCAATAGCTGAGTCGCTGACACATCACCGGTTGCGCTGCGCATGCCGCAGCGCACCACATCGCGCGGCACGCGCATGGGTGCCTTCTGCCACAATGGCTGCCTGCTTGTACAGGCGGGCAAGCCCGCCATGCTCACACGCGATACCGAAGCCACGTTTGACGAATTCAAGGAACTACCGTGTCCGTTCAATCGACCGAAGCGCCGTCACCGACGGCTGACCCGACCCTCGCTGCCGCAGATTTCACCTTCCCCGAACTGACCTTTGCCGACGTGCGTGCCGCGTTGCTGGCGCGTGAGGAAATCGCGCTGCTCGACGTGCGCGAAGAAGATCCGTTCGCGCAGACGCATCCGCTATGGGCGGCAAATCTACCGCTCTCGCGTGTGGAAATCGACGCCTGGGCGCGTATTCCGCGACGCGACACGCGCATCGTCGTGTACGGCGAGCACAACGGCGAGGATCTTGCCCCGCGGGCGGCGAGCGTGCTGCGCAAGCTCGGCTACACGAATGTCCATCTGCTGGCGGGCGGCCTGGATGGCTGGATCGCGGCTGGCGGCGAAGTGTTCCGCGATGTGAACGTGCCCAGCAAGGCGTTTGGCGAATGGGTCGAGGGACTGCGTCATACGCCGTCGCTGTCGGCGCAGGAAGTGCAGGCACTGCTCGATGCCGACGCCGATGTCGTCGTTGTCGACGCGCGCCGCTTCGACGAATACCAGACCATGAACATTCCCGGCTCGACGAGCGTGCCCGGTGCCGAGCTGGTGCTGCGGGTGCGCGAACTGGCACCGGACCCGGCCACGCGCGTGATCGTCAACTGCGCGGGGCGTACGCGAAGCATCATCGGCACGCAATCGCTAGTCAACGCGGGCCTGCCGAATCCGGTGGCGGCACTGCGCAACGGCACCATCGGCTGGACGCTGGCCGGCCAGACCCTCGAGCGCGGGGCGGATCGCCGTCATCCGGCAAGCGTGCGCGAGGCGACATTGGCGGTGGCGCGTGAAGGCGCGAAGGCCGTCGCGGATCGTGCGGGCGTGCGTCGCATTGCCGTGGCCGACGTGCCGTCGCTCAACGTACCAGGGCGCACCGTCTATCGCTTCGACGTGCGCACGCCGGAGGAGTATGCGGCGGGGCACTTGCCGGACTTTGCGAGCGCACCGGGCGGACAACTCGTGCAGGAGACCGACCATCAGGCGCCGGTGCGAGGCGCGTGGATCGTGCTGGCGGACGACGATGGTGTGCGGGCTGACATGACCGGTTCGTGGCTGGCCCAGATGGGCTGGACCGTGTACGTGGTCGAACCGCACCGTGCCGAGGCGCGCACTGCACAGGGCGGATGGCCGTTGCACACACCGAGCGCGCCTGGCGTCGGTACCGTGTCGCCCGCGTTGTTGGCGCAGTGGCTCGACGAAGCGACACCGGGACAGATTGCCGTGCTCGACTTCACCTCGGGCGTGAACTACGTCAAACGACACATTCCGGGCGCGTGGTTCGTTATTCGTGCGCGACTGGCTGAGGCATTGCGCAAAATCGGCCCGGCGCAGCGGTACGTGCTGACCTGCGGTTCCAGCTTGCTCGCGCGCTTTGCGGCGGCCGATCTGCGACATCTGACCGATGCCGAGATCGTGGTGCTGGAGGGGGGCACGCAGGCGTGGATCAATGCCGGGCTGCCGCTTGAGTCGGGGGAGACGCGTCTGGCCAGTCCGCGCGACGACCGGTATCGCCGTCCGTACGAGGGCACCGACAACGCGGCGCAGGCGATGCAGGCTTATCTCGATTGGGAGTTTGGGCTCGTCGATCAATTGCATCGCGACGGCACGCACCATTTCCAAGTGGTGTGATGCGTCTCTGAGAGACGTCTCGGGAGCGGGCCGGTCGGCCCGGTATGCGTTAGCGCTGCTTTGCCGCGTTGCCGCCTTGCTGGCGGGCAGACGTGGCATACTCCCGAACTTCTGGCGCCGTCGCCTGACATGCCGATGTGAACTCGTTTCCCGGGCATGCGGGGTAGGGCGGCGACCGACCCGCTTTCGATTCGACCATGCCATTGCAGCGCTTCATTGCCCGCCGACTGGGCGCTCTCACCGCGCCGAGCACCCGCATTCCCTATGCGTGGGTGTACCACGAGCCCGACGTTTTCATGCAACGTACGTCGTCGCTCACTGTCGCCAAAAAATACCTGCACCGTCGGTTGCGTCTCGCCATGAGCGGGCAGTCGAATCGGGAAGTGCGCCATGTTGCACCGAATGCGCGCGTGTTGTGGATATATGGCGGAAAGGCGTCTGTGGGCGATGCTGTGATGGACATGTCGGGCCGGGCGTTGTTGCGCGGGCGCGAAGGGCCAGTTGACCTGCTGACAACGCCGGGCCTGAAGGCGGTGTTCGAGGGGGACGATATCTTCCGTCATGTCTACGACGATCCTGCGGGGGTGAATCCGGGCGATTACGACGTTGTCGTGTTGCAGGAATTCAATTACCCGACGTTGCGCTTGAAGCGAAAGCACTTCCCCTCGTTGCCCTTTGCGTGCCTGTTCCGCTTCTTCCACGGCCCGGACCGCAACCAGACCCAATTCAGCCTTGCGGCCGTCAACGACGTCTTCTCGCTGGGGCTGGCGCCGGACGACCTGTTCGCGCGCGCAAAGCCGTACCTGCGGGGCGAATCCGAGCTACCGGCGGCCGTTGCGCAGCAGTTGCCGCCGGGGCCGTTTCTGGTGCTTGCGATGGGCGGCGTCGAGCCGCGCAGGACATATGCGCATTGGCGCGAGTTCTTGCAGACCTATGACATTGCTTACCAACCGGGGATGCCGGCCGGCATCGTCTTGTTGGGATCGGGCAACGGTGCCGAGGCGGCGAAGGCGTTGATGACAGCAACGTTCGTGCATCTGCAATTGGTGTCGTTCGTTGGCGAGTTGACGCTGCGCGACGCCAAGCGAGTGATCGCAAACGCGGCGCTTTTCGTGGGTGCCGACGGTGGCTTGATGCACGTGGCGCACACCACACCGACGCCGAGCGTGACCCTGTTCGCAAAGGCCGAGCCGCCTTATTTGCGTCTTACCCCGCAGTGCCAATCGACGCCCTTGCAGACCGACTCTGACGTCAGTGCCATCGATCCGGCCGAGTTGGTCGAGACCGTTGTGGCCACCTTGGCATCGACGCCGCCACGGTTGCGCTAGGGCGTTTCCCGCGGCATTTCTCTGCCGCGGCCGGATGGCAATCGGGGCGCAACCCCTGCCAACGTTGACAGTATTCGCAGTATTACGGCGTCGATACCCTGCCTTCATTTATATGAAGTGGGGGGTACGCATTGCGAGTCGATGTTCTGCGGGGTGTTCAGTTAATGCCGTCCGTGCGTGGAGAAATCGCACGCTTTCGTCACCGGGTTTTCGTCCAGAAGCTCGGCTGGCAAGTCAAAACCTCTCCGGCTTGTTCTGAGCCATGCGAAGGAGAGGAATTCGATGAATACGATCACGACGAGACCGTCTATGTCACGTTGCGGGGGCATGACGACGTCCTTATCGGGTGCGCGCGCTTGCTGCCTGCGAGGGGCCGATACTTGCTAGGCGATCACTTCGCTCATCTGGTGGACGATCTGCGAGGCGAGGCTGGTGTGGGCGGCGAGGCATCTGTGACACCCGTTACACGCGTGTGGGAGCTATCTCGCTTTGCGTGTGAGCGACCGTCGTGTGGCGCAGATGGGGGGGCATTCAATGCTGCGGAGGGTGCGCGCCACTTGTTGCGGGCTGCCGTATTGGCGGCGCGGGCGTTGGGGGCGGAGCGGTTGATTGGTGTGACGTTCGTCAGTCTGGCGCGGCTATTCGGGCGGATCGGGGTGTCGACGCGGAGGTTGGGCGTGACGGATCGAATCGATGGGCGTTGGGTGGCGGCTTATCGGATTGAAATCGACGGGGAGTCGCTGACGGCGCTCGGTCTTGGCGCTGGTGCAGTCCGAGGTTGCGACGAGATCTGGCCGATGGGGGCCTATTCGTTGGCGGGAGTCGCGCGAAGCCCGTTCGGCGTGGGTGAAAATCCGAAGGATCGATTGCGGTTGGCTTTACGGAGGGAGGTGCGAAAGGTTTCGTCGGTCACTTCTGGTTGGCTTTGATAGCGGCGCGGATGAGGGCGGTGAGGGCTTTCTCGTTGACGATGTCGTCGAGGTGGTAGTCGATGGCGCGGCGGGTATTGCCTTCGAGGCTGGCGTTAAAGAGGTGAGAGGGGTCGGGAAGTGAGGCGCCTTTGGCGAAAGTAAGTTTCACGGCGGCTTTATAGGTTTCGCCGGTGCAGAGGATGCCGTTGCAGGACCAGACGGGGACATGCCATTTCCATTCCTCGACGATATCGGGTGAGGCGTTGGTGATGACCTTTCGGAGTTGAGCGAGGAGTGTGCCGCGCCAGTCGTTGAGTTCGGCGATGCGTTCGTCGATGAGGGTGGTGGCGTTGGGGGAGTCGGGAGGGGCGTTCTTCATATCGAGAGCCTCCGGGGGGAGAGATGGAGAAAAACGAGGGCGCGTGAAGTGCCATTGTAGCGAGGCGGGAGGGAAAAGGGAGTGGGGGGAGTGGTGGAGGAGTGGAGGGGGATGGGGAATGAGGCGGATCGGGGCCCCTTTCTGAATCGAGTTGGGTTTATGTCTGAGAGGCGGAAAGGGGCCTCGGTCCGCCGGGGAGGTGCTGCTGAGGGGGGAAGCAGGGAGGGGGGGAGGGAAGAAGAAAGAAGAAAGAAGAAAGAAGACAGCAGGTACAGCAAGGTCAACTGATCGGCAAATCAGCCGATCAGAGACCTCGAAGGGCAATCAGCCCGGCGATTCAGAACGCAGCGCTATAAATAGCGAAAGCGTCTGCCTCGGTGACTTCACGGGGGTTATTCACGAGAAGACGGGTTTGGAGCATAGCGTCGCTGGCCATGCGGGCGATGTCGTCTTGTTTGACGCCGACTTCGCGCAGCGTACGCGGGATCGCGGTATCGACGATCAGTTGCTCGATATGTTGAATGAGCGCGTCCGTTTTCGCTTCATCGCTGCCGGAGACCTTGGCAGGCAGAATCACGTCGGCCAGTTCGGCGTAAAGCTTGCTGGCGGCGGGGGCGTTGAAGCGCATGACGTGCGAGAGCACGAGCGCGTTCGAGAGGCCGTGAGCGACGTGGAAGATACCGCCGATCGGGTAGGCGAGTGCGTGAACCGCGGCGACGGGCGAGTTCGCGAAGGCTTGTCCGGCGAACATGGCGCCGACCAGCATTGCTTCGCGGGCTTCGCGATTGTTGCCGTCATTGCAGGCAGGCAGCAGATTGCGCGAGAGCAATTCGAGGGCCTTCACTGCGAGCGTGTCCGAAATCGGGTTCTTCAGATGCGCTGACGTGTAGGCTTCGATCGCGTGCACCATGGCGTCGATACCCGTTGCGGCCGTCGCTGCGCGTGGCAGACCGAGGGTGAGTTCCGCGTCGAGAATGGCGAGATCGGCGTAAAGCTGCGGTGCGACGACACCCATTTTCGTCGTCTCGCCGGTCGTCACGATCGACACGGCCGTCACTTCCGAACCCGTACCGGCGGTCGTCGGCATTTGCACCAGCGGCAGGCGCGTGCCCGTCACCTTCTTGATGCCGTACATCTCCTTGATCGACTGCGTGCCGGGGAGCAGTACGGCGAGCAGCTTGGCAACGTCCATCGACGAGCCGCCACCCAACCCCAGCACGATCTCCGCATCGGATGCGCGAGCGCGCTCGGCGGCTTCCAGCACCACGTGCTCGGGCGGATCGGCGATCACGTCGTCGATCACCGACACCTGCCAGTCGTGCTTGGCCAGATCTGCCAGCGCCGGGGCCAGCAACCCGCTCTTGTGCAAAAAGCCGTCCGTGACCACGCACAGACGTTGGCCTGTCGGATACTGCTCACGCAACAGCGCGCCCAGACGGCGCGCGGCACCAAATTCCACGACGACGGTCGGAACCGTCTGGAAACGAAAAGCGTTCATCATCGTTTTCCTCTTAAGACCTTCTCAGACTTACGCGACCATCTGGCCGCGATCGATTCGGTAGACATTGTCGAGCACCGCGCCTGCGTGTTGCAGGTCTGCACCCGACAGAATCACGGCGAGTCCGGCACCGCGCATCTGACCGATCACGTCGGCAATGCGCTTCGAGAGTGCCGGGGCTACGCCTTCGAACGGTTCATCGAGCATCAGCAGACGCGAACTGGTCATCAGTGCGCGTCCGACGGCCACCAGTTTCTGCTGGCCACCCGACAATTGCAAGGCGCGGCGCGGTGCCCATTCGCGGGCTTCCGGAATGATGCGGTAGACCTTGTCCAGACGCTCCTGCACGTCCTTCGCCTTCAATGCCCAGGCGGGCACGCACAGGTTTTCCTCCACCGTCATGTCCGGAATCAGACGACGATCTTCCGGTGCGTAGCCAATGCCCAGCGCCGTGCGCTCATGCGATGGCGCCTTCACCAGATCCACGCCGTCGAACGTCAGCGTGCCGCCGTTCGTCTTCACCAACCCCATGATCGCGCGCAGCGTCGTTGTCTTGCCCGCGCCGTTGCGCCCGATCAGACCGACAATCGCGCCCTTCGGTACCGAAAACTGTACCCCGCGCAGAATGTCCGTCGCGCCGAAGCGCACATTCAGATTTCCGACTTCAAGCATGGGCCACCTCGCCTGCCACAGTCCCGGTGCCCGGCGCTGCGGCCACCGTCTCGCCAATGATCAACTCGCGTACCTGCGCGTCGGCCAGCACCACATCGGGCGTGCCATCCGCCAGAATGCGGCCGTCGCAAAACGCCAGCACCCGATCGCTGTAGCGGCGCACGATTTCCATATCGTGCTCCACGAAGAGCACCGTAATGCCCAACGCGCGTGCCGCATCCAGCACGCGATTCATCACGTCGAACTTCTCCTCCGCCGCCACCCCCGACGTCGGTTCGTCGAGCAGCAGCACTTCCGGCTTGCAGACCATCGCGAGCGAAATATCCAGCAGCTTTCGCACGCCCTCGGGCAGCGTGCCCGAAATCATGTCCGCAAACTCAAGCACGCCCAGACGCGCCAGACTCTCGTTCGCCAACTCGGCAGACAGCCCCGAAATCGCCAGCGCGATCTCGATGTTTTCGCGTGCTGTTTGCGAACCGAAGAGTTGCGGAATCTGGAACGAACGTGCAATGCCCAGACGTGTAATCTTGCGCGGGGCGAGCCCCGTGATGCGCTTGCCACGGAACACGATCTCGCCGCGATCCGGCTTGATGTAGCCCGTGAGCATATTCACGAACGTTGTCTTGCCCGCGCCGTTCGTACCGATCAACCCCACCACACTCTGCGCGTCGATGTTGACCGTAATGTCCTTCGCCGGCGTGACACTGCCGAACGTCTTGTACAGGCCAGTGGCCTCAATGATGTGTTTCGATGCCATCTCGTGCCCCTTCATGCCGCGTCGCCTGAAGCGCCCGCCGTCGTCGTTTGCGTGACCGGATGCACCGCCGCCGACTTGCGGCGCGACAGACACAGACTCGTTAGCCCGCCCGGCAGGAACGCAATGATCGCCAGCATGATCGCGCCCATCACGATCTGCCACGTGTTCGGTGCGTAGCGATACGCCATCGCGCGCGCCACTTCCAGCAACAGCGCGCCGATGAACGGCGAGAAGGCGAAGCGCGTGCCCGAGAGCACCGCGATGAAGACAAACTCACCCGAGGTCGTCCAGAACGCCATATCCGGATCGATGTGGCCAATGTTGAACGCCTGCAACGCGCCACCCAGACCGGCGAGTGCCCCAGCGATCACATACGTGAGGTGAATGTTCGCGCGCGCCGACGTGCCCAGATACTCCACACGGATCTCGTTGTCCTTGATCGCGGGGCCAAGACGGCCCGGCGTCGAGCGCATATACAGCGCGACCACCATCACACAGACAATCGAAGCGATGAACCCCACGGCAAACAGATTCGTGCCTGTGAGCTGCCACGGCTGGGCGCTGCTGCCGAGCGTCGGGGCGTTCACGTTGAAGCCGTCGCTGCCGCCGAGTTCCACGTTGTTGAGCAACAGGCCGTAGCAGATCATCGACAGCGCCAGCGTGAGCATCGCGAAGAAAATGTCGCGATAACGCGCCAGCAAGAAGCCGAGCACAAACGCGAGCACCGCTGAGACGATCATCGAAATCGCCAGCAGCGCGAACAGCTCCGTCAGGCCGTAATAATTCATGCCCAGGCCCACGCAGTACGCGCCGACCGCGAAGAACAGCGCCTGCCCGAACGAGGCAAGCCCCGTGCGCAACAGCAGCGCCAGACCCAACGCGACGATGCCCTTCGACAGCGCCACCGACACCAGAAACTGCCATTGCGGCAGCGCCAGACCCGCCGCACCGATGACGACGAAGCCGATCACCGCGAGCCACATGCCGGGCGCGCGCAGGTGAGAACAGATTGCGGAACTCATATCTTGCGAGCCTCCATCGGAGCGAAGATGCCTTTCGGACGCACAGCCAGCACCAGCGCCATGACGATGTAAATCGAGAACAACTCGCCTTGCGGCCAGTAGTGCACGGCACTTGCGCGCACCAGACCCACGAGCAAGGCGCCGAACGCTGCGCCGGGCAGCGAGCCGAGCCCGCCGATCACCACCACCGCAAACGTCAGCACCACGATCTCGACACCCATGCCCGGCGCGACCGACACCGTCGGTGCCGTCAGCGCACCGCCAATCGCGGCGAGCACGGCACCGGCCATGAACGTCACCACGAAATAACGGCTCACGCGAATGCCCATCGCCTGACTGACCTCACGATCGTGGATCACCGCGCGCAGCAAACGACCACTGCGCGTGAACTTCAGGAACGACGTGAGACCGATACCGGCCACCAGCGCCACACCCACGATCAGGAAGTTGTAGTTCGGGTACGAAAGATCGCCCAGATCGAAATTGCCGAGGAAGCTGTACGGCTCCGACACCGTGTACGGATCGACACCCCACACCAGCTTGATGGCGTCTTCCATGATCAGGAAGAGCGCGTAAGTGACCAGCAGCAGCACCACGGGGTCTTGCCCGTAGAAACGCTTCAGCACCCCGCGCTCCATGATGAAGCCGATGGCCCCGCCCGCGACGATGGCCGCAAGCACGAGCAACAGATAGCTCACGTAAAGGTTGCCGCCCTGGGCAACCCACGGGCCGATCAACGTCACGCCAGCGTACGCACCCAACGCGTACAGGCTGCCGTGCGCCATGTTCAAGATTTTCAGCACGCCGTAGACGAGGGTCAGTCCCAGGGCAACCAGGAACAGCCACGCGGCGTACATCACCCCGTCCACCAGGACGGCGTAGATCTGCGACATCTCGCATTCTCCTTGGAACGCAAAGCGGCGGGCGGCACACAGACCGCCACGCCAGCCTTGCCGGTACGACGCAAGGTCGTTACCGCTTTATTGCGTGGAAGACCCGGAGGTCCTCCTGAACGAGACGCCTTAGCGCTTCAGGCCGCCCTTGATCCACTCGGCCGACTTCACGCCTTCGGGCGGGGTGACTTCCGCGATCGAGTACTGCTTCACGTCGGTCACGGTGACCTTGCCGTTCACGTTCTTCACAATGCCGAATGCCGTGCCCTGTGCCGCCTGGTGACCCTTGCCCAGCGTCAAGCCAATCTTGCCGGCAGGCGCATCGAACGCCAGGTGCTCGAACGACGCGATGACCTGTTCGGGCGTGGGCTGCTTGCCGCCGTTGGCCGCTTGCGCCTTCTCATACGCTGCCTTGAGCGCGAGAATGCTCTGGTTCATCTTGTACGACGGGTAGCTCGGCGTATCGGTGAACTTTGCGCTGTAGGCCGTGCGCAGCCAGCGGTTCAGGGCGTTGTCGGGCGCGAACATGCCGTACATGCCGCGCGCGCCGATGATCACGCCGTCCGGCAGACGCGTCTTGCCGTGCGTGGCCGTTTCACCGGCGGTGAGCACCGTCAGCGACTTCTTGAACAGATCGCGCGGACCGGCCTGCACCACGAGGCCTTCCAGATCGCCACCCCAGAAGCTCGAGTGCAGCACGTCCGGGTGTGCGGCCAACAGGCTCGAAATACCGGCGTTGTATTGACCGGCGCCCAACTGCGGCATTTGCGAGCTGACGGCCTTCGCGTTCGGCTTGAGCGCCTTGAGCGTGCCTTCGAAGTCGGCCCACGCGTCCTGACCCCAGGCGTAGTTCTGGTTGATACCGGCGTACGTTTGCAGATCCGGCTTGCGCTCGGCGACGTAGCGCGCAGCACCCACGTTGTCCATCGTGGCCGTGGCGACCGGGCGGAAGACATACTTGAAGCTGGCGTCTTCGAACACGCGCGGCGTGCCGCAATCGAAGAACAGCGTGACCTTCTTCAGTTCCTCCGCGACCGGCGCGATGGCCAGGCAGTTACCCGAGGACGTGTAGCCCACCACATAGTCCACACCCTGGTTCAGCAGGTTGCGGTACTCGCTCACTTGCTTGCTCGTGCTGCCGGCTTCGTCGATGTAGACGAGTTCGATCGGTGCGCCGCCGAAGCCCTTCGTGGCGTACGGGGCAGGCACCTTGCCGGCGTTGAGTTCGGCTGCCGTGATTTCGGCGGCATTCTTGGCGGGCACGCCGAAGGGGCCGGCAGCGGCACCCGACATGAACGTCACGATACCGATCTTGATCGGCTTTCCATCGGCCTGTGCCGACGTGGCAACCGAGGCGATGGCGGCGCCGGCCGCAAGTGCGAGAGCGAGCGGCTTCATGCCGCGCTGGATAACGCGCTTCATACTGGTTTCCTTTGGTGGTGTTGCGACTGGTGTGTCGATTTATCAATTAGCGGAGTTCTGATGCTCCGGTGCTTCTGCGCGAGAAACAGGGCCTGTCGCCAGGCCCGTCCATCACACCTGCAGGCACAGGTACTTCAGTTCGAGGTATTCCTCGATGCCGTAGTGGGAGCCTTCGCGGCCCACGCCGGATTGCTTGATGCCGCCGAACGGAGCGACTTCGTTCGAGATCAGGCCGGTGTTCAGCCCGACCATGCCGTACTCGAGCGCTTCGGCCGTACGCCATGCGCGCGAGATGTCTCGCGTATACAGATACGCCGCGAGACCGAATTCGGTGTCGTTCGCCAGCGCGACAGCGTCGGCGTCACGCGTGAAGCGGAACAGCGGTGCCACCGGGCCGAAGATTTCTTCGCGTGCCACGCGCATTTGCGACGTTGCATCGGCGATCACGGTCGGTGCGTAGTACGTGCCGCCCAGCGCATGCGCTTCGCCGCCCACGAGTACGCGGCCGCCGCGCGACTTGGCGTCTTCCACCAGCGTGACGACCTTTTCCACGGCCTTGCCTTCGATCAGCGGACCGATCACCACGCCGTCTTCCAGACCGTTGCCGACCTTCATCTCGGCCACGCGCTTCGCAAATTTCTCGGCGAACGCGTCGTAGACGCCGTCCTGGATATAGAAGCGGTTGGCGCACACGCACGTCTGGCCGCCATTGCGGTACTTCGCCGCGATGGCGCCTTCTACGGCGGCGTCCAGATCAGCGTCGTCGAACACGATGAACGGTGCGTTGCCGCCCAGTTCCAGCGACATGCGCTTGACCGTCGGTGCGCACTGCGCCATGAGCAGACGGCCCACGCCGGTCGAGCCCGTGAACGACAGCTTGCGCACGCTCGGGTGCGAAGTGAGCACGCCACCCACGGCGCGCGCGTCACCCGTCACGACCTGGAACACGCCGCCCGGAATGCCGGCGCGGTGCGCCAACTCGGCTAGTGCAAACGCGGAGAGCGGGGTGAGTTCGGATGGTTTGACCACGATGGCGCAACCGGCAGCGAGTGCCGGGGCGACCTTGCGCGTGATCATCGCGGCCGGGAAATTCCACGGCGTGATGGCTGCGCACACGCCCACCGGCTGCTTGAGCGTGACCAGACGCTTGTCCGAGGCGGGCGTGGCGAGCACATCGCCATCCACACGCTTGGCTTCTTCCGCAAACCATTCGATGAAGCTCGCGGCATAGCCGATCTCGCCACGTGACTCGGCCAACGGCTTGCCCTGCTCACGGGTCATCAGGTACGCCAGGTCGTCCGTGTGGGCGATCATCAGATCGAACCAGCGGCGCAAGACAGCGGCGCGCTCCTTACCGGTGCGGGCAGCCCACGGCTTTTGGGCGACTTCGGCGGCCGCCACGGCGCGCGTGGTTTCTTCCGCGCCGAGTTCCGGCACCTTGGCGAGCACCTCGCCCGTGGCCGGGTCGATCACGTCGAACGTCTTGCCGCTATCGGCCGCGATCCATTGACCGTCGACCCAGGCGAGTGTCTTGAAGAGGGTGGTGTCTTTGAGTTGCATGGCAGTGAACCGGGCTGGCCGGCTTTTCCTGTTGGCGAAACGGCGTGCGGCAGTGTCTCGGCTTGTCGCTTGCCGTTCTATCTATTGAACGGTATTCTATGTATTGAATGTGATTCTACGTATTGAACGTTTCCGGTGCAACTAAGGGGTTTTCCTAGGGCGGAATGAGAATGACTTGCCCGTACCATGCTGGCGGCGTGGCCTGCCCCTGCCCCCGTCCCTACCCCTGTGCCGCCGTTGCCAGCCGATCCATCCTTACGATTTCAAAGCCGACGCCCGATTCATGCCCAAGCGCAAACTCGACATACCCGCCAACGCCTCTCCCGACGACCTCGCGGCCGAACCGCTCAAGACCACGGCGCCTGCCGTGGTGCGCGCCGTGCACATCCTCGATGTGATCGCGGCGTCGTCAGAGCCGGTGGCGCTGGCCGATCTGGCGCGCGAAACGGGGGTGCCCAAGAGCACGCTGCACGGGTTGTGCGACACGCTGGTCAAGCTGCGGTTGGTGAAACGCCATGCCAATGGGGGCATGACGATGGGCTCGTACGTGATGGGATGGGCGAACGCGTTTCTGTCGCAGACCAACATCACCGAGGAATTCCGGGCGGTGTGGGAGGTGTCACGCGCGTTTGCGCAGGAAACCGTGACGTTGTCCGTGCTCGATGGCGCAGAGGTGATCTATCTGGCCTGCCACAACGGCAACCGGCCCCTTGGCGTAACCTTCCGCATCGGCATGCGGCTGCCCGCGCCCTACACGGCGACCGGCAAGGCCATGCTCTCGACGCTGCCGCCGGGCGAGGCCGCCGATCTGCTGGCCGGCGTGTGGCCCGCGCCGCTCACGCGGGCGAGCGTCGGCACCTATCCGGCGTTGGCCGAGGAGATGGCGCAGGTGCGTCGCGATGGCTATTCGATCGATAACGGACAGATGCGCGAAGGCATGATCTGCTTTGGTGCGCCGGTGTTCGATGCCAGCGGCGATCGTGCCGTGGCGGGGCTTGCTGTCAGCTTCCTGACCAATGAGATCGATGCCGAGACCGGCCAGCGCATCGGACGCCAGATGCGCGAGTTGGCCGATCAACTGTCCGTGCGGCTCGGCGCTCCGGCCCGCCGCTAGGGGCGCAGCCATGCGGTCAGCGTGGCGTCATGTTCCCGTCAGGCTGTTGCTGACCGGCCGACAGCGTGGTGTGGCCATGGGATTGTTATCTTTGGCGGAACAGTCATGTTCAATTATGCGGGCTATTCCCTAGGGGTTATCACTGGCATTATTTGGCCTTGACTGATGTCCAGACAAGCCAGAGGAAGCGTAGGGAAGCGCGATCCGGGCGGTGCCATGGGGCGGACATCCATTCGGGAAGCACTACGCCATGTCCAATATCGCAATCGTGTATTACTCGCAAGGCGGCGCAACCGCCATGATTGCTCATTCCGTCGCGCAAGGCGTGAACGACGCCGGCGCACACGCACAATTACTCAGTATCGAGCCGCACCAACTCGTCGATGGGCAATGGCACGACGAAGCCATGCTCACGCGTCTGGCGGCTGCCGACGCCATCATCTTCGGTGCACCGGCTTTCCAGGGCGGTGTTGCCGCCCCGTTCAAGGCGTTTGCCGATGCCACGACCGGCATGTGGCGAGCGCGCAGCTGGCGCAACAAGGTGGCGGGCGGATTTTCGTTCAGTTGCCGTTCGACCGACGACAAGCGCAACACCCTCGACTACTTCGCAGCGCTTGCGGCGCTGCAGGGCATGACCTGGGCCGACGTTGATGAGTCCGAAGTGCCGCTGGGGGTGTCTGCGAGCAAGCGTCATCCGGGAGATTTCCCGGCGATCACGACGCCTGGCGTGGAAGTCGACGCCGCCTATGCCCTCGATCCGGCTGATGTGATTGCCGGCAAGCAGTACGGCCGCAACGTCGCTGCGCTCGTCGCGCGTCTGGCGGGAGAAGTGCTCGAATCACCGGCCGTGCTGGCCCGCCGCGCGCTCGAAGCGGCCGAGCGCCGTCTGTGATTCGGATGCCTCAGCGAGGCGTGTGAGCGGCGGGCGGGTCCGCAAAATCCCGTCGGAGATATATCGCAGGACGAAGGAAAAGAAGGCGTGGGGCCAGTGCAAGTTGACATGGCGCCCACGCCTTCTTGCATTGACGCGACCGATTCAGTTGTTCGGCGCGTCGCTCGCCGGTTCGGCGTGGATCTGCAACACGGCGTCGCGCTTGGCCAGCAGGTGCTTGCGCAGAATCTCGCCAAGGCGTTTGCCATCTTGCTTTTCCAGCGCGTCGATCATCTGCTCGTGCTCGGCAATGGCGCGATCCCACTTGTCGGTATGGAAGTTCGAGCGAAAGCGCAGCGCCATGAGACGACGGTTGATCGACACATAAGTCTGGCGCAACGCCCCGTTGCGCGCCGCTTCATTGATGCGATCGTGAATGGCCTGGTTGCGCGCGTAGTAGCCCGGCAGATCCTGCTGCGCGCGGCACGCGAGCATCGCGTAGTGCAATGCCTTGATTTCGGCCAGTTCGACGGGGGTCATCCGCTCGGCGGCCAACTCGCCTGAAAACGCTTCGAGCGCACTCATCAGCTCGAACATCTCCCGTATTTCCTTCTCCGTCATGCGAGCGACGCTCGCCCCGCGATTCGGTGCAATCTCGATAAGCCCCTCGGCAGCGAGCACCTTGAAGGCTTCGCGCAGGGGCGTGCGCGAGATACCGAGGGTCTCGCACAACTCGCGTTCGTTGAGTTTGACACCGGGGGAGAGCACTCCCTCGATGACGAGCTTGCGCAGATGCTCGACAACGGTGTCGTGCAAACGCAGGCGCTCCACACGCGGGATCTCTGGGGCGGCAATCGTCGACGTGTTTTCCATTTTTTGCATTCAAAATCATCAAGCCTTCATGAACGCGATTGTAACGTACGGTGTCAGGCACCCGTATCTCTAGGGTAAACGCCTGTATTAAAAGCGCTTCTCACCTATTGCGAAAGTCTTCCGCTCTGCTAAAGTATTTTGAATGCAAAATTCAAAAGTGAATTTTTCAAGAGGAGAGAGACGTTCATGCTGAAGCTCGATTTCCATCCCTCGGGTCGCCATTTCCTGCAGATCCCTGGTCCCAGCCCGGTGCCCGATCGTATTCTGCGCGCCATGAGCTACCCGACGATCGATCACCGCGGCCCGGAATTCGGCGCGCTCGGTCGCAAGGTGCTGGCTGACATCAAGAAGATTTTCAAGACGGAACAACCGGTGGTGATTTACCCGGCGTCGGGTACCGGCGCATGGGAAGCTGCGCTCACGAATACGCTCTCGCCGGGCGATCACGTGCTCATGTTCGAGACGGGGCACTTCTCCACGCTCTGGAAGAAGATGGCCGAGAACCTGGGCCTGAAGCCGGAGTTCATCGGTTTGCCGGGTACCGACGGCTGGCGCCGTGGTGTTCAGCCCGACATGATCGAAGCACGCCTGCGCGCCGATACGGCGCGCGACATCAAGGCCGTGTGCGTGGTGCACAACGAAACCTCGACCGGTGTGACGTCGGATATCGCGGCCGTGCGTCGTGCCATCGACGCCGCGGGCCACCCCGCGCTGCTGCTCGTCGACACGATCTCGGGCCTCGGCTCGGCCGACTATCGTCACGACGAATGGGGCGTGGACGTGACCGTCTCGGGTTCGCAAAAGGGCCTGATGCTGCCGCCGGGGATCAGCTTCAACGCGGTCTCGCCCAAGGCGCTCGAAGCGGGCCGTCACGCCAAGCTGCCGCGCGCCTTCTGGGGCTGGCAGGAAATCATCGAAGCCAACAAGAACGGCTACTGGCCGTACACGCCGAACACGAACCTGCTGTACGGCCTGTCCGAAGCGCTCGACATGATTCTCGAAGAGGGGCTGGACAACGTGTTCGCGCGTCACCAGCGTCTGGCGGAAGCCACGCGTCGCGCTGTGCGCGCGTGGGGTCTGGAGATCCAGTGTCAGGACCCCGCGGTGTACAGCCCGGTGCTGACCGGTGTGGTCATGCCGCAGGGCGTCGATGCCGACGAAGTTCGCAAGCGCATCTACGAACGCTTCGATATGTCGCTGGGGCAGGCGCTGGGCAAGATTCGCGGCACGATGTTCCGCATCGGCCACCTGGGCGACTGCAATGACCTCACGCTCATGGCAACGCTCGCGGGTTGCGAAATGGGCTTGCAGATTTCCGGCGTGAAGCTCGCCGGTTCCGGTGTCGTTGCCGCAATGGACTATCTGGCACAGGCAAAAGATACGCCGTCTCTCAAGGTCGCCGCCTGACCTGCCGTTAGTAGTCCTTACCAGGAGACGAGGGACGCCGTAGCGGTAGCCGTTGTCGGCGTCCCGGCAGTGAACGCTTTAATTGTCATTCACGCGTGACAGGGCTTCCTTCAGAGACGCCCGTGACGCAGCAACACCTTTTGCGCTGCCAGCATGCTGCGGGGGCGCTTCACAGGATGTTTCAGGAGACATGCAATGAAGCTTTTCAAAGCGACAAGGGTCGTGCTGGTGATGCTATGCGTTATGTATTTCATCACCTACCTCGATCGTGTCAACGTCAGTACGGCTGCGGCCGGATTCGGCAAGGAATTCAATCTCAACAAGACTGAAATCGGTCTCGTCTTCTCCGCATTTGCTTATCCGTATCTCGTCTTTCAAATTATCGGCGGCTGGGTGAGCGACCGCTTCGGTGCGAAGCGCACGTTGCTCGTGTGCGGTGCGTTGTGGGCCGTCGCGACGATTCTGACCGGCATGGCCGGCGGTCTCGTCACGTTGCTGCTGGCGCGTCTGTTGCTGGGCCTGGGTGAAGGGGCAACGTTCCCCGCGGCAACGTCGGCCATGTCGCGCTGGATCCCCAAGGAAAAGCGTGGTTTCGCTCAAGGGATCACGCACGCGGCGTCGCGCATCGGCAATGCCGTTGCCCCGGCCGTCGTGGTGTTCATCATGGCGACGCACGGCTGGCGTGAATCGTTCTACCTGTGCGGTATCGTGAGCCTCGTCTGGGTGGTGCTGTGGGCTTTCACGTTCACGGAGCGTCCGCAAGACCATCCGCGTATCACGACGGAAGAACTCGCCGTGCTGCCTGCCCTGAAGGCAAAGAGCGCGTCGGTGCCGTGGGGGCCGCTGTTCAAGCGCATGATGCCGGTCACGGTCGTGTACTTCTGCTACGGCTGGACGTTGTGGCTCTTCCTGTCGTGGATTCCCCAGTACTTCCTGCACAGCTATGACCTCGACCTGAAGAAGTCGGCCCTGTTCGCATCAAGCGTGTTCTTCGCGGGTGTGATCGGCGACACGCTCGGTGGGATCGTGACCGATAAGCTCTACGAGCGCACGGGCAGTCTGAAGCGCGCACGTAGCTGGATGGTGTCCGTGTGCATGCTGCTCACGCTGATCTCGCTCGTGCCGATGATGTTCACGCACCATCTGTACGTGTCGATGGCATGTCTGGCGTTCGGCTTCTTCTTCGCCGAAATGACGATTGGCCCGATGTGGGCGATCCCGATGGACGTTGCACCGGAATACTCGGGCACGGCCAGCGGCATGATGAACACGGGGTCGGCGCTGGCAGCGATTCTCTCGCCGGTGATCTCGGGCTACCTCATCGACCGCACGGGCAACTGGGAACTGCCGTTCCTGGGCAGCATGATTCTGATGGCCGTTGGCGTGGTGCTGGCCTTCCGCATGCAGCCCGAGAGCAAGTTCTCGATGGCCGGTGATGCCGCCGCGAGCAACGCACGCCAGCCCGCCTGACGTGCGTGCGATGTTCGCCTGATGTTGGGTGCCCCGGATTGGCGCACGCAATATCAGGCGGCATCGACGACATCTCCCGCAAAACACCCGCCGGGCATGCTGCGCGTTCGCCAGATTTTCTGCCGCGCCCGGCAGGCCCGC
>JARLJF010000092.1 GCA_031291335.1 Pandoraea sp.
GCGGCCTCCGGGCGGCGCGCGTACACATGCAGCCGATGCCCCGCCGCCATCAGATGACGAACCATCTGGCCGCCCATGGCGCCCAGCCCGATAAACGCTACGGTGTATGTCGTCATGCCGCGATCAGTCCGAGACGTACACGAACTTGCCGTTCCTGATCTGGCCCATCACCCCGGCGCGCTGATCCAGTCCCACGTGATCCTGCGGGCTCAGATTCATGATGCCGTTCGGAATCGCGAGATTGTGCGTGGATTCGAGGGCGTCGCGAAGCGCCGTGCGGAATGCCGGTGTGCCCGGCGCCGCCACCTTCGCTGCGCGCGGTACGGCATCGTTGAGCAGATCCCACACGCCGTAAGCGTCGGCGGCGAACTGCGTGACCGTGTCAGGACCGTACTTGGCCTCGTACTTCTTCGTGAAGGCCAGCGCTGCCGTGCGCGACGGATGCCCAGCAGGCAACGTCTTGGCGACGACACCCGGTTGCGTCGGGAACAGCGTTCCCTCCACATCCTTGCCGCCCACGCGAACGAAGTCATACGTGGCGATGCCGTGCGTCTGGTAAATCTTCCCGGTATAGCCGCGCTCCTGCAGCGTGCGCTGCGGCAGGGCGGCAGGGGTGCCCGACCCCGCCACCAGAATGGCGTCCGGCTTGGCCGCCATGACCTTCAGGACCTGACCCGTGACACTCGTGTCGGTCCGGTTGAAGCGCTCTTGCGCCACGATCTTCAGTTTGCGTAGCTCGGCAAACTTCGAGAATTCCTTCCACCAACTCTCACCATACGCGTCGGCAAAACCGATAAAGCCCACCGTCTTGATCCCGTGGTTGGCCATGTAGCGCGTCATCACGTCGGCCATCGCCGAATCGTTCGCAGCCATTTTGAACGCCCAGCGGCGCTTCGCGTCCTGCGGCTCCACGGCAACCGCCGACCCGATCAGCGTGATCATCGGCGTCTGCGCTTCGGAAATCGGATCCAGCATGGCCAACGCGCTCGGCGTGATGTTCGGGCCAACGATCACGTCGACCTTGTTCTCGCTCATGAGCTTGCGCGCGTTCTTCACAGCCGTGCCGGGATCGGAGCCGTCGTCGAGAAAGATGTAATGCGCCTTCTGCCCGCCGATCTGGTCGGGCCAAAGCTGCATGGCGTTCTTGCTGGCGATGCCGATGGCGGCCGCCGGGCCGGTCGACGACAGATCGATGCCGACGGTGATGTCGGCGCGAGCCGCCGTCACAACGCCGGTCAGGGTCATGGCAAGCAGCACGCCCGAGAAACGGATGCCGCGAAGAGGTGAGCGCATGGGGTCTCCTTTAGATCGAATCGCGTAAGCATACCGCACAGGTTGCATTCGACCAGCGAAGAAAAATAGTGCGCGATCGACCGGGTCGTGCGGCTTGGGATGGACGTTCGGGCGAAGGGGATTTCCCGATTCGTGCTCGGCAGTCTTGGACAAGGAACACGCCGTTGCGTGTCCTGTCAGTGCCAGCACGCCATCGCCGAGCACGAGTCGTCAGCGAGTCAATACTGCGACGGGCCTCACGGTGGCGCACCCCCTGGAAATCCGATGGAGTTTTTGAAGTATGACGTTCTTTTCCCGAATCCCCGTCTCGTCCCAACTCTTGCAGTTGAGTGAAACCGTGGCATACCGCTGTAGCCCGAGCGCCCGAAACGATCAACGTCGCGTGACGATGAGTTCGTTCCGGCACCTGTTCAAGTCGATCCGGAATCTCAATATGCGCTCGTTCTCAGCATCCGATAACACGCCGGAGACGCAGTTTCGATATGCCTACATTTCGTTGAGGCTTCACGAGCTCAGACAGGAACACCATCTCCATCCGCAAAAGTTGGCGAAGGTGGAGAAAATCCAGTTGGCATTCGACAAGGTGATGTCTGGTGATGAGCACAAATGCCCCGCCGAGCGAGCGGGGGCGCCGGTGACACACTATTTGAAACGACTCAGAGAGGGCGCGCGCGTGAATTTCGCGGCGGAATTCGAAGCGATTCACCGCACCGAAAGGGCGCGCCAGCGAGGGCGGGCGCATTTCGGCGCGTCAAGCCGTTACAGCTCGTAGCTTTCGTGTTCGCCGCGCAATGCCTGCTCGACCAGCTTGCGAGTCAGAATCGGCGACAGTAGCTCGACCATCGTGAAGACATAGCCGCGCAGATACGCACCCTGCTTCAGCGCGACGCGCGTGACGTTCGTGCCGAACAGATGTCCCACGTGGATGGCCCGGAGATTGCGGTCGCGCTCCGGGTCGAACGCCACGCCCGCCAGAATCCCCACGCCCAGCCCCAACTCCACATACGTCTTGATGACGTCGGCATCGATGGCTTCGAGCACGATGTCCGGCTGCACATGACGCAGCGCAAACGCCTGATCGATCTTGGCGCGTCCCGCGAACTGCGGGTCATAAGTAATTAGCGGGTACTTCGCCAGATCCTCGATCCCCACCGACGGCAATTGCAGGAGCGGGTGATCCGGCGGCACCACGGCTACGTGCTGCCACTGATAACAAGGCAGCGACACCAGATCCTTATAGCCGGCAATGGCCTCGGTCGCGATGGCCAGATCGGCCTGATCGTGCAGCACCATTTCGGCAATCTGCGTCGGGCTGCCCTGCAGGATCGAGAGCCGCACCTTCGGGAAGCGCTTCTTGAACTCGGCCACCGCATGCGGCAGCGAGTAGCGCGCCTGGGTGTGCGTCGTGGCAATCGTGAGACTGCCCTGATCCTGGGCGGCGTAGTCCTTGCCGATCCGCTTGAGGCTTTCCACCTCTAGCAAGATTCGTTCAACGGACTCGAAGATGATGCGCCCGGGCTCCGTCAGATTACGGATGCGCTTGCCGTGCCGGGCAAAGATGTCGACCCCAAGCTCTTCTTCGAGCTCGATGATGGCCTTGGACACCCCAGGTTGGGAGGTAAATAGTGCCTTGGCGGCCTCGGTCAGGTTGAAATTCTGACGAACGGCCTCGCGCACAAAACGGAACTGGTGCAGGTTCATTTGTATAACTTTAGAAAATATACAAACAATTTTTAATTCGTTTGAAGTATATAGGGTTTTCATTACAGTGGGTGCCACTGTTTCGATAACGTTATTCCCACCAGGCATTAAGGACCTACCAGGAACGTCATACATGTCGCTGTGGCTCGAACCCCTTTCCGGATTTGGCGTCGGCCTGCTGGTCGGCCTGACCGGTGTCGGTGGGGGCTCGCTGATGACGCCGCTGCTTACCCTGTTGCTTGGCTACGCTGCGCCGGTCGCAGTGGGCACGGATCTGGCGTTTGCGGCGATTACCAAGAGCTTCGGCACGGTAGCGCACCGCTCGCACGGGCATGTCAAATGGCACATCGTGCGTCGCCTTACGCTTGGCGCATTGCCGGCGGCGCTGGTGACGATCCTCTTTCTGAAACGTCTGGGCGGTATCAACGACGACGCGCTGCACGTCATCAAGCTGACGATTGCGGGCTCGGTACTGCTCACGGTGCTCTCCCTGCTATTCCGCGCGAAGCTGCTGTCCGCGTTGCGCGCACACCCGAACTGGCAGTTGACGGGCCGCAAGCAGGCGGTTGCCACGGTCGTGGTCGGCGCTGTGATCGGCGTGCTCGTGACGATTTCCTCGATTGGCGCCGGTGCTGTTGGCGCGACGCTGATCCTGTTGTTGTACCCGCAGTTGGAACCGGCCGAAGTCGCCGGTACCGATATTGCCTATGCCGTACCGCTGACGGCGATTGCCGCGCTGGGCCATATCTGGCTCGAGACGGTGCACTGGGCACTACTCGGTAGTCTGTTGATCGGCTCCCTGCCCGGGATCTGGCTGGGCGCGAAGCTTACCCGTCATCTGCCCGAGCGCATTGTGCGCGGGGCGCTGGCGGCAACGCTCACGCTCGCGGCAGTGAAGCTGGTCGGCTGACACCCCCACAGATAACAAGGAGTTCGCGAAATGCGAAACGAATCCCGCTGGGAACCCACCCCGGCCGCCGTACCGTCGAATGCGACCGATGCCGAGCATCAGGACATGGCGCTGCTCGACGAAATGGAAGCCGTGCTGGCCGAGCGCCTCCGGCGCATCGCGGGGTCGCATCGCAACGTGAAGTTTGCCAGCAGCCTGGCCGCCGAAGACATGCTCATCACGCACGTGATTCTGCGCCAGCAACTGCCGATTACGGTGTTCACGCTGAATACCGGCCGTCTGCATGCCGAAACGCTCGGCATGATCGACCAGATCAAATCGCGTTATGGCTATGACGTCGTGCAGTACGCACCGCAGGCCGACGCTGTCGAGCAATACGTGACCGAGCATGGCGCCAATGCGTTCTATGAGAGCGTGGATCTGCGCAAGGCGTGCTGCCAGATTCGCAAGGTCGAGCCGCTCGGCCACGCGCTCGCCGACGCCGATGCCTGGCTCACCGGCCAGCGCCGCGAACAGTCTGTCACTCGCGGCGAGCTATCGTTCGCCGAGCAGGACGACGCGCGCGGCATCGCCAAGTACAACCCGCTCTTCGACTGGACGGAAGTGCAAGTGTGGGCCTACCTCACGGCGCGTGACGTGCCGGTCAACCCGCTGCACGCGCGTGGCTACCCGAGCATCGGCTGCGAGCCTTGTACCCGCGCCATCCGCCCCGGGGAAGACAGCCGGGCAGGGCGCTGGTGGTGGGAGTCGCGTGACAGCAAGGAATGCGGATTGCACGCCGGCAACCTGAGCAAGATCCCTGTGTCGGTGCAGTCGAACTAACGCACCAGGCGCAGCGCCTGCGGAGCGGGCAAACAAGATAGATGACGATGCGCCGCCCCTGAACGGCGGCACATCGTGGCAAACCGAATCACGGAAATCTCGGAATCGTCAAGGAAGGGAACACTATGGGTGCGATGCACGAAGTCGCGCAGGCCAATGGCTCGCGAATGGATCATCTGGACTGGCTCGAAGCCGAATCGATGTACATCCTGCGTGAGGTCGTGGCGGAGTGCCGCAAGCCCGCACTGCTGTTCTCGGGGGGCAAGGATTCGGTCGTGGTGCTGCATCTCGCGCTCAAGGCTTTCGGCCTCGGCCCGAACCGCAAGACGGTGTTGCCGTTCCCGCTCGTGCATATCGATACGGGGCACAACTATCCGGAAGTGATCGAGTTCCGTGACCGTCACGCCAAAGCGCTGGGCGCCGAACTGGTCGTGGGGCATGTGGAAGACTCGATCCGCCGCGGCACGGTTCGCCTGCGTCGCGAGACCGATTCGCGTAACGCCGCCCAAGCCGTGACTCTGCTCGAGACGATTGCCGAACACGGCTACGACGCCATGATCGGCGGCGCCCGCCGCGACGAAGAGAAGGCTCGCGCCAAGGAGCGCATCTTCTCGTTCCGTGATGAATTCGGTCAGTGGGACCCGAAGGCGCAACGCCCGGAGCTGTGGCACCTGTTCAACGCGCGTCTGCATAGCGGCGAGCACCTGCGCGTGTTCCCGATCTCGAACTGGACCGAGCTGGACGTGTGGCAATACATCGCTCGCGAGAATCTCGATCTGCCGTCGATCTATTACGCCCACGAACGTGAGATCGTGCGCCGCAACGGCTTGCTCGTGCCGGTCACGCCGCTCACGCCGAAGCAGGACGGCGAGTCGAGCGAAACCGCCTCGGTGCGTTTCCGGACTGTCGGTGACATTAGTTGCACGTGCCCGGTGGCCAGCATTGCTGCGAGCCCGGTGGAGATCATTGCCGAGACGGCCGTGACCGACATCACCGAGCGCGGCGCGACCCGCATGGACGATCAGACGTCCGAGGCCGCGATGGAGCAGCGCAAGAAGCAAGGGTATTTCTGAGGCGCCGAACGGCCGCCATTGAACCCACGTTCAGAGACATCGGCCCGCCGGGTGCGCAGATTCGACGCACCGGGGGCCACGCAATCGAGTTGAAAAGATCATGAGCCTCACCCCGCATCAGGAAGACCTCGGCGTGCTGCGTTTCATTACGGCTGGCAGCGTCGACGACGGCAAGAGCACGTTGATCGGCCGTCTGCTGTACGACAGCAAATCGGTACTGACCGACCAGCTCTCCGCACTGTCCCGCGCGAAACACAAGCGTACCTCCGGCGAAGACATCGACTTCTCGCTGCTCACCGACGGTCTCGAAGCCGAGCGTGAGCAGGGCATCACCATCGACGTCGCCTATCGTTACTTCACGACCGCACGCCGCAAGTTCATCATCGCCGACACGCCGGGCCACGAGCAGTACACGCGCAACATGGTCACGGGCGCATCGACAGCGCACGCCGCGATCGTTCTGGTCGATGCCACGCGCGTGACCGAAGTCAACGGCCGCACCGAGTTGCTCGCCCAGACCAAGCGCCACAGCGCGATCGTCAAGCTGCTCGGTTTGCAGCACGTCATCGTTGCCATCAACAAGATGGATCTGGTGGACTACAGCGAGACGACCTTCGATTCGATTCGCGCCGCTTATCTGGAATTGGCGCAGCGCCTGGGCCTGGAAGACGTGCGCTTCGTGCCGGTTTCCGCGCTCAAGGGCGATAACATCGTCTACGCGAGCGAGCGCATGCCCTGGTATCAGGACGAGCCGCTGCTCGACCTGCTCGAGTCGCTGCCGGTCGCGCAGTTGGGCGGCGAGCTGCGTTTCCCGGTGCAACTGGTGGCGCGTCAGGACGGCTCGCACGCCGATGACTTCCGTGGCTACATGGGACGCGTGGAATCGGGGTCGGTCCGTGTCGGTCAGGCACTTCGCGTGCTGCCGGCGGGCCGCTCGGCGACCGTGGCGGAGATCGTCGGGCCAAGTGGTTTGCTCGAAGAAGCCTTCGCCGGGCAGTGCGTGACGATCCGTCTGACTGAAGATGTGGATGTTTCGCGTGGCGATACGTTCGTGAGCGCCGAGTCGGCACTGGAACCGTCTCGCAAGTTGTCCGCAGACGTTTGCTGGTTCGACGAGGATGCCCTGGCGCCGCAACGCAAGTATCTGCTCAAGCAAGCGACCAGCACGGTGTACGTGAAGGTCGGCAGCGTGGACACGGTGCTCGACGTCAGCACGCTCTCGCACGGCACGCAGAAGACGACGCTCGCCATGAACGACATCGGCCGCGTGCAGTTGAGCCTGCAAAAGCCGGTGGCAGCCGACACGTATGACGCGAACCCTGCGACGGGTGCGTTCGTGCTGATCGACGAAGCCACGCACCATACGGTGGCCGCGGGAATGATTCGCGCGCTCGCCGCGTAATGACGTAATGGCGTAATGCGCACGGAGGACATACGTTCTCTTCTGTCTTGAACGGCGCACGGCCCCCCGGATGGGGTTGGCGCCAAACCCCTCCAACCATGACGGCATCATGATGGTGACTTCTTCGCAATCCGGTCAGGCGCTGGGCAAGGTCTATCTCGTAGGCGCGGGCCCCGGCGCGGCCGATCTGATTACGGTGCGTGGCGCACGACTGCTAGCACAGGCCGACGTGGTGCTCCACGACGCGCTCGTCGAGCCGGAAATGCTGGCGCTGTGCCCGCAGGCCAAGCGAATTGCCGTCGGCAAGCGCTGCGGCAAACAGTCGAGTGCGCAGCACTTCATCAACAAGCAGTTGATCGACCATGCACGCACCCACGCGCTGGTGGTGCGCCTGAAGGGCGGCGACCCGATGCTGTTCGGCCGGGCAGACGAAGAGTTGCGCGCACTGGAGGCGGCCGGTATCCCGGTGGAAGTCGTTCCCGGTATCACGGCGGCGCTGGCCAGTGCGGCGGCGCTTGGCCGTTCGCTGACGCTACGCGGCGTGGCCCGCAGCGTGGCCTTTGCAACCCAAAGCCGTGCGCCGGAGTCGGCGGAGATTGCGGCGCAGGCGTCGGCCGATTCGCTGGTCTATTACATGGGACGCGGCAGCGCCCAGCGCATCGCAGCGGAGTTGATCGACGCGGGCAAACCGGCCTCGACGCCCGTCGCGATCGTGGAAGCGGCAACGACCCCGCGTGAGCGGCGCGTGCGCCTGACGCTGGATGACGTCCGGCAAGGGCTGGCGGCGTCGTGGTTCGATGCGGCGCAACCGAGCGTTCTGCTCATCGGCGAGGCGTTTGCCAATGCTGATGCCGCGTCGTTGCACGATTGGGCGGCGCAGGCTGCTATGGCGGCTTGACCGTAGGTCGCTTCAGCGGCTTCAGCGACAGCGAAGCCTCTGGACCCGCCTCATAACCGGTTTCCAGGGCAGGAATGCAAAAAGGCGTCACAGTGACCTGTGATGCCTTTTTTTGCGTGGAACCGGACTCGGATGCTACGCAGCCGTCAGTTGCCGCCCATCATTCTGCCGCAGTACTCGGCAAGGGCATCGAGTACTTTGTCGTCCTCTCCGATGGCCGCGCTCACGCGTAGTTCGAGGCCCGGATGCGCGGCGCGGCACGCGTCGGCGAGTACCGGAAGATCGCGCCTCACGTGGCCGCCCTGACCCAGAAAGACTGGCACCAGTGTGATATCCGATGTCCCCTGCGATGCCATGTCGGCCACCGCGTCGGCAAGGTTCGGGGTCATCAGTTCCAGAAACGCAAGCCGGACATCGGCGTCGGGACGCTGTGCGCTCAGCTTGTCGCGCAGTCGCTCGAACGGTTCGGCCCAACGCGGGTCGCGCGAGCCGTGAGCAAACAGAATGACGCCGGACTTGCCGTGCATGGTCGAGGCCTCAGTGCTTGTCGACCCAGCGCAACGCCGCGACAGCGAGCACCAGATAGAGTAACGATGGCAACGCCGCCGTGAACCACGCCGGCCAGGTGTTGAGCAGACCCAGATGCGAGAACAGATTGTTGAGCAACTGGAAGCTCATGCCGAGCATGATCCCGCCGAACACCTTCAGACCGATGGCACCCGCGCGCGCATGCAGATAGGCGAACGGCAGCGCCAGCGCCATCATCACGAAGACGGCCAGCGGATACAGCAGCTTCTGCCAGAGCGCGAGGTTATAGCGGTCGGTGTTCTGCTGGTTTTCCTTCAGATGGCCGATGTACCGGTACAGACTACCGATCGCCATGTTATCCGGCGAGACCATCAGCACCGACAGAATCTGCGGCGTCAGTTCGGAGCGCATCTGCACCGAATCGATATGCACCTGCTTGCTCTGCACCAGGGCGCGCAGCGGGTCGTTGCTTGCCGTGGCGTCATTGGTCGCGCTGAAGACCGTTTCGGACACGTCCGTCAGTTTCCAGAAATTCGGTGCGTCGAACTGCCCCAGCTTCGCCAGTCGTACGCTGTCGAGCCGAAGCTTGTCATCGAACTCGTAGATGCGGACGTTGGCGATGGTGTTGTCCGGGTTGAGCGTACCCACGTTGATGAAGCGGGTGATGCGCGAGCCGTCCTGATCGACGGTGTCCTTGACCCAGACGCCGGAACGAAAGCCCGCCGACACCGAACTGCCGAGCGCCTCGAGACGAATCTTCTGCGCAAGCTGCTCGGCATTCGGCGCGACATATTCGCCGATGACGAACGTGATCATCACGATCGGGAAGCCGATCTTCAGCAGCGATCGCAGCGCTTGCCCCGTCGACAGGCCCGAGACGCGGAAAATCGTGAATTCCGAGTTGCCGGCCAGTTGCGCGCAGACATAAATCGCGGCAATGAGCGAGGCGACCGGAATGATTTCGTACATGCGCTGCGGCGCGAACAGCAGCACATAGGCGAGGGCGTGCTGGAAGCGGTAACCGCCCCGGCCGACGTCGCCCAGTTCGCTCACGAGATCGAAGAAGACGAACAGGCCGACGAACGCGAGCAGAACGAAGAGGAACGCCAGGTAGATCTGGCGCGCAAAGTATTTCTCGTAGACGCGCATCAGCGAGCCCCTCCCGATGCACGCGTCACGCCGGCGCCGGTGTCACGCCGGCGACCGAGCAGCCCGCGGAATCGCACGCGGCGCAAGTAAAGCAGCACGATGACGCAGAGGGCCACCGCGTGCAGCAACCAGACCCCGATGGCCATCGGTAGGCGCTCCTGCGCGACATACGCCTGCGACAGGCTCAACAGGTTGGTGTAGCCCAGATAGATCAGCACGGCCATGACCAGGTTGACGGTGCGGCCATGGCGGGGGTTCTGATAGGCGAGCGGTACGGCGAGCAGCACCAGCGCGAGCGCGAGCAGTGGCAGGCCGACGCGCCAGACGATCTCCCCGCGGAAGATCGGATTCTTGATTTCGCGGAACAGGCGAGCGGTCGGCACACCCTTGGTCGGGGTGTTATCGGTGTCGACCGCGGTCGGGTTGTCGATCTTCACGCCGTAGCGCTCGAACTCCATCACGCGATAGTCCGGCTGACCGGGCACGCCGTCATAGCGGCGGCCTTTCTCCAGCACGATGTAGCGGTTACCGTCCTTGGACGTCTCGATATGGCCGTCTTTCGAGACGATCACGTTGACCTTGCCGTTCTCGGTCCCGGAGACGAAGACGTTGTGCACCTTGGTAGCATCCGGCGAGACTGTCTCGACGAAGAACACACGGTGACTCGCGGCGCTCTCGCGGAACTGGCCCGGCGAGATCATGGAGACATCGTCGCGCTGGGCAAAGCGGGCTTCGAGGGCCGAGATCTGCTGGTTCGCCCACGGCCAGGCCACCAGGGCGCAGAACGTGATCACGGCCAGGTAGGGCGCGGCAAAGCGCAGCACCGGCTTGACGAAGTTGGTGATCGACAGGCCCGAGGCAAACCACACGACCATTTCGGAGTCGCGGTACCAGCGAGTCAGGACGAACAGGATCGAGACGAACAACGTCACGATCAGAATGACGGCGAGGTAGCCGATCACGGCCAGGCCGATGAGCACGAGAACATCGCGCGGATCGGCTTTCCCCGACGCGGCGAAGCCCAGGATGCGGATCATCATGGTGGTGAGCATGACGGTGATCAGCACCATGAAGACGGCCCCGGCGGTGTAGTTCAGCTCGCGCTGCAGGGAACGCTGAAAAATCATGTGATGACGATTGGGTGCTCTCGCGGTTGGGCGAGCGCGGAAAAAAGCGGATAATTGCGGCTCGTACGAATTTTACCCGAGGAAAGCGCGATGGACTTTAGCACAAAAGCCTTCGATTCGACCAAGGCAGGCCAGGCCGACCTTGCCAACGCCAAGACGGAGTGTCTGGTGGTCGGCGTGTTCGAGCAGCAGCCGCTCGCGGGGCTGGCCAAGGCGCTCGACGTCGCGAGCAAGGGCTTGCTCGCACGCATGGTCAAGCGTGGCGAACTCAACGGCAAGCTCGGCAGCACCCTGATGCTGCACGAAGTCGCCGGATGGAGCCCGGCACGGGTGCTGTTCGTCGGTCTGGGCCCTGAGGACCAATTGACGCAAAAGGGTTTTAACGAAGCGTCGCGCGCCGCCGTGCGCACGGTGCTTGCCTCGCGCGCCGCCGACGCCATCTGGACGCTGCCGCAAGCCAAGGTCGCCAAGCAAGACACGGCCTGGGCCGTGCGCGCCTCGGTGCTCGCCCTGCGCGACGCCACCTACCGCTTCACCCAGATGAAGAGCAAGGCCGAGCCGGCAACCACCGTGCTGCGCAAGGTCATCTTCGCGGTCGCCCCGGAAGAACTGAAGGCCGCCAAGCTTGCCGCCAAGCGTGGCGAGGCCATCGCCAACGGCATGGCGCTTACCAAAGACCTCGGCAACCTGCCGGGCAATGTGTGCACCCCGACCTATCTGGCCGACGAGGCGCAGAAACTCGCCCGCGAATTCAAGCTCAGGTCCGAGATCCTGGGACCGAAGCAGATCGAGGCGCTCAAGATGGGATCGTTCCTGTCGGTCGCCCGCGGCTCGGTGCAACCGCCGCGATTCATCGTTCTCAAGTATGAAGGCGGTGGCGCCAAGCAGGCCCCGATCGTGCTGGTCGGCAAGGGCGTGACGTTCGACTCCGGCGGTATCTCGCTCAAGCCGGGCGAGGGCATGGACGAAATGAAGTACGACATGTGCGGCGCCGGTTCCGTGCTCGGTACGATCCGCGCGGTCGCCGAGATGGGCCTCAAGCTCAATGTCATCGCCATCGTGCCGGCCACGGAGAATATGCCAAACGGTCAGGCGACGAAGCCGGGCGACGTGGTCACCAGCATGTCCGGCCAGACCATCGAAGTGCTCAACACCGACGCCGAAGGCCGTCTGATTCTGTGCGACGCGCTGACCTACGCGGAACGCTTCAAGCCGGCCGCCGTGATCGACGTCGCCACGCTGACGGGCGCCTGCATCATCGCGCTCGGCCACGTGAACTCGGGCCTCTTCTCGAAGAGCGACACGCTTGCCGACGAACTGATCGCCGCGGGCCGTACCACGGGTGACACGGCGTGGCGTCTGCCGGTCGAAGACGAGTATCAGGAGCAGCTCAAGTCGAATTTCGCCGACGTGGCGAACATCGGCGGGCGTCCGGCGGGCAGCGTGACGGCGGCGTGCTTCCTGGCACGCTTCACCGAAAAGTATGAATGGGCTCACCTCGACATCGCCGGGACGGCATGGAAGAGCGGTGCGGCCAAGGGGGCGACGGGCCGTCCGGTGCCGCTGCTGACGCAGTTCCTGATCGATCGCGAAGCCCGGTGACTCGCGTCGACTTTCATACGCATGTGGCGAACCGGCTCGATTATGCGTGCCGGTTCGCGCGCAAGGTCTATGGGGCCGGGCAGACGCTCGTAGTCGTCGGCGAACCCGACGTGCTGCGAGCGTTCGATCAGACACTGTGGACGTTTTCGCCGCTGGAATTCGTGCCGCATTGCTTTAACCATGACCCGGTGGCTGCGCAGACCCCCGTGGTGCTGGCCGCCCCCGACGAGGAGGCCCGGCATCATCAGGTGCTGCTCAATCTCGCGAGCGGCGTGCCGACGCACTTTGCCCGGTTCGAGCGCGTTGTGGAGATCGTGGGCGACACGCCGGACGAACTGTCCGGTGCCCGTGAGCGCTACCGCTTTTACCGCGATCGCGGCTATACCCTGAACAATTACGACCAGAGAGGCTGACCGTGACGAACGAGCCCGAGCGCACCGACCCCGGCATTCCCACGCTGACCGAAGTGCTCGCGCCCGGCGAGGCCACACCGCCGTCAGATACCGGCCCAGCCGCTCAGGCGGTCGAGCAGGGTGTGCCGGCCGACGTTGCGGTGTTCGCGGAGCGCGTGAGCGCCCGGCTCACGCTGCAACTGGCCGATGAAATCACGACGATGGTGGAGCGCCGCTGTCACGACGCGCTGATCGACCAGACCGCATGGCTGGTGCAACTGATCGGCAAACAGGTGGCCGACGCCCTACAGGTCCATTTGCCGGACCGTATCCGGCAAGCTGTCATCGAAGAGGTTGCGAAACAGGTTCGTTCGCAAGGATAGGACTTGTGAGGTGCCGTGACGGCACGTTCACGGCAGGCCCTCCGCGGGGCGTCGTGATGGCCGATGTCGTGACTTAGCGCGACCCCATGCCGAGAATCCAGCGTGCCAGACGGGTCGCCTCGTCGGGCGCGACCTGAGGGCTGGCCGGCATCGGGATACTTCCCCACTTGCCACGACTGCCGTCCGCAATGGAGCGTGCAATGTCTTCGGCGGCCCCCGCTTGTCCCGCGTAGCGCTTGGCGATGTCCCGGTAAGACGGGGCGAGCAGCGTGCGGTCGGTCGCGTGGCACGTCATGCAGTTCCGCTCTCTGGCGAGCTTCTCAATCACGCGGGTGTCCGAGGCATCGTGGGCGGACGGTACGTTCGTCTGCGCGATCGCAGCGCTTGCCGCTATCGTCAGACAAGCACCGATCATCGCACTGGCCGACTTGCCGGCAAATTCCTTCATTCGATACCCGTATCCGGAGACTGGTTGGTGAGGTCTGGCAGGAATATAGCATTTGTCTGCCGCGCCCCCGGGCGTCTGTACCCACCTTCCCCGATGAGGACGAGGAACTAGTCGACCGCGCCCGTGGCCAGCGCCAGCGACGCCGCCGCCGATAGCGCGTTGCTATAGCTGTCGACATACGCGTTCTTGGCCACCAGCAATTGATTCTGGGCGAGCAGGGCATCGGTGACGGAGCCGACGCCGTGTTGATACGCGTCGAATGCGGCGTCGTAGGTCGTCTGCGCCGCGCTCAGTAATTCCTTCGCCGCCTCGTGCGCCGTCAGACTGGTCTGGAGCATGTTCTGCGCCCCGACGATCTGCCGGACCGCTTCCTCGCGACTGCGCTCGAGACGGGTGCTCGCATTGTCCGCGTCGTTGCGCGCCCGCGCGAGCGCTGCGGAGCGCAGACCGCCGTCGTAGAGCGGGATCGAGACGCCAATGATCACGCTGCCGCCGTAGCGACCACCGCTCAGGTTGACGGTCGGCAATTGCTGGTCGATGGCGGGCACCGCCGAGAGGGAGGAACTGCTGGTGTTGTAGACGCCGGACGCCGACAGGAAGACCTTGGGCTTGAACTCCGATTCCGCCGCCTGAATTTTCGCCAGGTTCGCGCGTTCTGCGGCGTAGGCGCTCAGCACGTCGGGCCGCCGTGCGATCGCGGAGGCAACGATCTGCTCGACCGGCTGGCGCAGCGCGGGCGAGAGCGTGCGCACCGGCATGTCGGCAATCTTCGGCTTCGACAGCGGCGAAATACCCATCGCCGAGATCAGCGTCAGATACGCATTGCTTTGCGCGCCTTGTGCCTGAACCAACGCCAGCTTCGCCTGCGCATAGTTCTGATTCGCTTGCGCCACTTCGATCACGGTGCCAATGCCGCGCCGGTATCGGGACTTGGCTGCATCGGCCACGGCGCCCGCGTTTTCCAGTCCTTGCTCGGCCGTCGCGACACGTGCGCGCACCGCCTGATACGTGTAAAAGGCGACGCTGGTGTCGTACACCACCTGCTGATGGACGGCCGTGAACCCGATATTGGCCACCAACGATGCCTGAGAGGCCGCCTCCACGCGCGCGGCCCGTCCGCCGAAATCGAACAGCAGCCATTGCAGGGCCACCACCGACGTCAGCCCATGCGTGGAACCGCTGGCCGACGAGTCGCCCAGCACGCCGGATGACGAATTGTGGGCGGCGGCATACTGCCCCATCGCAGCCAACGAAAGCTGCGGCAGGTAGGCGCTCTTCGTGACGCCTGCCACAAGCGCGGCGTTACGCGCATCGTTCCACGCGATGCGCGTGGCGGGGTTCGACGTTTCGGCAATGTCGATGAGTTCGGCAAGCGTGTAGGCGTGGTCCGGCTCGAGGGGCGGCGGCGGCGACACGGCGGCAAGCGCGGGGTTGGCCGGCAGCCGGTACGTGCCACGAGAGGTCTCACGGTAAGTGCTGGCCAGCACCGGTGCACCGGGCTGGATCGCGCCGGAAGCATCCGTGCGAGGTTGCCAGGGACGATCCGGCCGCTCAGGTGCCATGTCGAGCGACGACGTCGCACATCCGGTCAGAGCGGCCAACGTCAGCCATGCCAGTACAGCGGACGGATCAAGCCGACGCATGAGGAACACGCTCCTTCGCCACGTCATCGTCATGCGCGGCATGTTCGAGTTGGGTGAGACGCGAGTCGCCCAGCATCAGCAAGGACAGGCGCTCTTCATCGGTAGGTGGCGTGCCCGTTCCGTCGGCGGCGGGCTGCGGCAGGTGAAGTGTCGCGGCGCTGGTACCCCGATTGGGATCGACGTGAAGCCGCTTCAACCAGACGTCGATATGGGCGTCGCCGGGATGTCGTTCTGCGAGCAACACCATCGGTCCTTCAAGCGCCTGAAGTTCCGCCAATGCATGCCGCCGGGGCGCTGCCCAATCCGCTTGAGGACGCACCCACGACGGCTCGTAATGCATCAGCGCAATGTCATTTTGCAGCGCGCCGCGACGGGCCATCGCCGCCGCCGCTTGCGCGCGCCTGAGGCCGGTGGTCGACATTGCCGAGATCGGTGAGATCGCTGTCAACGCTTCCCAGCGCTGTCGCAACCCGGCCAGTGCGGCATCGACTTGCGCCGCCACGCTCACGGGCCAAACCCGGGTGAAGATCAGATAGACGACCACATTGCCCAGCAGGATACCGATGGTGCGATCACGCGCAATCGTCAGATCGAACGCAGGCGCAGGTCCCTGAATGACGCACAGGAAAAAGGCGAACGCGATCTGGAAACCTGCGTAGCCGATACGCGGCGAGCCGAATGCAATCCAGGCCGATAACCACGCCCCGATGGCGACAACGCTCATCAGACCGGCGATCGTGGTCAGCGCGGGCATCACGAATACGATCATCGCGGTACCCGCCAGTGCGCCCGCAATACATCCGGCAATGCGCAGCGTCAGCTTTTCGACGGTCTCGGCGGTGGTGCCCAGCGACACGATATAGACGGTGATGAAGCAGGTGTGGATGCCGGGCCAGTCCAGCAGCGAGTACAACAGGTAGCAGATCATGGCGGCTACCGTGGTCTTGAGCGCGTACCGGACGTGATCCGGATTGGAGAAGGCGTCGGGAAGAAAGAAGCCGCCATGCGTCTGGGGGGTGGCCTCAGGGGGCGGCGCTGGTGTTACCACTGCGAAATGGGTGATGGCGTCTCGCAGATGGCGCACGGCCACGCGTGCCAGCGGCGTGAGCGCGTCGGATGGCGGCAAGGCGAGTTCGATGTCGACCGGGTAGCCGCCCGCTTCGAGCATTTCTGCCATGCGCTCGAGCGTATTCGCCAGCGGCTCGGAAAATGATGCGGGCAGTCGCGCGGCCCGCTCGCGACAGACCAGGTCAGCGGCGATCAGAATGGCAAACGTGGCCGACGTGGCCTGTCGCAACGCGGCGGCGTCCGCGCGAGCCGACGAGCCCTCGAGGACCGAGAGCTTGAGCCACTTGCCGATCTCCTCGTCGCCGGCACTCAGGCAGGCGCCGAGCGCATCGCGCGCATCTTGCGGCGCATCCGGATCGCGCAGCACCCGCGCCGCGAGGCGAAGGCGTGTCGCCAGCGCGTTCCCGGCGAGCTTTCGTGGCGAGGCCCCGACGACAAGCTGCACGCACACGGTGGCGCCGATCGGAATCGCGACCATCAGCCATGCGTACAGCAATGCACGCGTGGCGATTTCCCCGAGCGGCACGCTGCCGAGCTTGTCGAGCGCAAAGCCGACGATCATCGCGATGATCGCGCCGACCGGGCGAAGCTTGCTGGCGGAGGTGATGAACAGCAGCGCTGCGGATAACCCGGCGATGGACGCGACCCGCGACATCGGGTTGTCCAGCACGAGCGTGGCGACGAACAGCACGAAGCCGATCAGAATCGTCACCAGTACGAGCAACGCAGTGCTGAGGATGATGCTCGTGACACGGTCGGGCCGGATCATGAAAAACACCACATAGGCCGACAGCGCCGCTTCGGGCGTGCCATAGGCGGTCGCGACCAGCGTCGTCAGGGCGCAAATGATCGCCACGCGTGTCGCCATGGCGGCTCGCCCTGGAAATGGCGCGAGCCACTTCAACAGATCGTCGAACCCGGGCCGTTGCAGATCACCGGCAGGCAGCGCCATGTCTGATCTCCACGACTGCGCTGGCGCCTATTCGGACCAGCCGCTCGGCTGGCTCCCTCAGTTGAACGCGCACGGGGAATCGCTGCGCAACGCGCACCCAATTCACCGACGACTGGACGATCGGCAGCGCACGGGGCAGGTTGATCCGCCCGGCGTCGGAGATGCCGGCGCCAATCCCGACGACCTTGCCCGTGATCGCCTGACGTCGATCGATCATCGAGTAGACCGTTGCGCAGTCGCCGATCTGGATATGCGAGAGGGCACCTTCGCGGAAGTTGGCGACGGCAAACCACTCATCGGCGTGCACCAGCGTGAAGAGCGACTGGCTCGGTGCGACGGTTTCGCCCGCGAGCACGGAGAGGCCGGTGACGTAGCCGTTCTGCGGTGCGCGCACGACGGTATCGTCGAGGTTGTGCTGCGCGAGTGCGACGGCAGCTTCGCGTGCGCGGACTGTCGCGAGCGCCCCCGCCTCGTCGCCGATGCTCTGTGCGCTGGCCGCCTTTTGCGCCTTCGCCTGCTTCACCGACAGTTCGGCATCGCGCTGGGCGACCTGCGCCTGATCGAGCTGCTGCTGCGGCACGTAGCCTTTGGCGGCGAGCGGCGTGAGCCGTTCGACCGTACGGGTCGCCAGCGCATAGTTGTGCATCGATTTGCGGGTCTGATCGTCGGCAATCGACGCGTTGGCCTGTTCGTTGTAGATGGTCTTCTGCCGTGTGTCGAGCGAGGCGCGTGCCAGTTCGAGATCGGCTTTCGTTTGCGCCAGCACGAGGCGATAGGCGACGGGATCGATTTCGTAAAGTATGTCGCCCTTGGCGACTCGCTGATTCTCCGTCACCGCAAGCCTGATGATGCGTCCGCCAACGGGAGTCGCGATGTGGACGACATCGGCATCGATGGCCGCGTCGTCGGTCGAGGGGAATTGCGATGAACGGTAGTAGGCGTAGCTGGCGACGATGATGCCGACCAGAATGATCGCCGCCGCGATCAGGCGCCCTTTGCGCGGAGCTTTGCTTTTGCCGGCCATTTTCATAGCAACTGTCCTGTTCCTGCGAGCCAGACGAGTACCGCGACGGTAATGCCGATCGACAGACAGACGGAAAGCTGGAGAGGCACGATCTGCGTCCACCGCATTGCGACGCTGATGCGATGCGCGAGCAGCGCGGCGAACAGGCCGATGACACCGCCCAGAAGCCAGAGGGGAAAGTACGCGCCGAAGATCTCGCGGGAGGGGGCGCCATGCAGCGCACACCCCTGCAATGGAAGGCTCAGGGTCAGCGCCGAAAAGTATGTCGCGCGGAGTTTGCATGGCCTCGGGCGGGCCGATGCTGTCGGCTTATGCGGCATAAAACGCTTCACGTCAGTGAAAATGCGTAATGGTGCGTGGAGGCGATCAAAGGGACTTGGCGGCATTGCGGCAGCGTCCGGTGACGAGACCACGTGTGCCCGGCTTGATCACCCGCCCGGATGCGCGGATTGTAACGCGTTCCTTGACGGTGAGCCATGCATGAAAAAACGGCACGTCTGCCGTGCGGGCAAGACGTGCCGTCAGACGCGGTGCGTTCGGAATCAGCCCGTCGCGCCGCCCTTGTTGGCCGGCTGAGCCAGTGCCGCGTACTTCGCCAGCACTCCTCGCGTGTAACGCGGTGCCGGTGCCTTCCACGCGGCGCGACGCCGCGCGAGTTCGTCATCCGGCACGTTCAGTTGAAGCAACAGCTTATGCGCGTCGATGGTGATCGAGTCGCCTTCGTGCACAAGCGCAATGGTGCCGCCGACGAACGCTTCCGGCGCGACGTGCCCGACCACCATGCCCCACGTTCCGCCCGAGAACCGGCCATCGGTGATGAAGCCGACCGTCTCGCCAAGTCCCTTGCCGATGATCGCCGAGGTTGGGGCAAGCATCTCGGGCATGCCCGGGCCGCCCTTCGGGCCGAGATAGCGCAGCACGAGGATGTCGCCCGACTGGATTTTGTCGCTGAGGATCGCGTCCATCGCACTTTGCTCGTCGTCGAACACGCGCGCCGGGCCGGTGATGACCGGATTCTTCAGACCGGTGATCTTGGCGACGGCGCCGTCTTCCGCCAGATTGCCCTTGAGAATCGCGAGATGGCCTTCCTTATACAGCGCCTTGTCGATGGGGAAGATTACGTGTTGATCGGCGCGCGGCACCGAGGGCACGTCTTTCAGTTCTTCGGCGATGGTCCGGCCGGTGATCGTCAGGCAATCGCCGTGCAGCAGGCCGGCGTCGAGCAGAATCTTCAGCACTTGCGGAATGCCGCCGGCCTTGTGCAAATCGGTCGCCACATATTTGCCGGAGGGCTTCAGATCGCAGATGACCGGCACGCGTGCGCGAATGCGTTCGAAGTCCTCGATGCTCCATTCGACATCGGCGGCATTCGCGATGGCGAGATAGTGCAGCACGGCATTGGTGGAGCCGCCCGTGGCCATGATGAGCGCCACCGCGTTCTCGATGGACTTGCGCGTGATGATGTCGCGCGGCTTGATGTCCTTCTTGACGGCTTCGATGAGCACTCGCGCCGACTCGGCGGCGGAGTCGACCTTTTCCTGATCGGGGTTGGCCATCGTCGACGAATACAGCAGGGACATGCCCAGCGCCTCGAACGACGAACTCATCGTGTTGGCCGTGTACATGCCGCCGCAGGAGCCGGTCGACGGACAGGCGTTCTTCTCGATGCCCTTAAAGTCGGCCTCGGTCATGCGACCGGCGGTGAATTCGCCCACGGCCTCGAACGACGAGACGATCGTGAGATCCTTGCCCTTCCAGTTGCCCGGCTTGATGGTGCCGCCGTAGACATAGATGCCCGGCACATTGATGCGCGCCAGAGCGATCATGCCGCCCGGCATGTTCTTGTCGCAGCCGCCGATCACGACCACGCCGTCCATCCACTGCCCCTGCACCGCGGTCTCGATACAGTCGGCGATGACTTCGCGCGAGACGAGCGAGTACTTCATGCCCTCCGTGCCCATCGACATGCCGTCGGAAATGGTCGGGGTGCCGAAAGTCTGGGGATTGGCCTGATGGGTCTTGATGGCGTTGACGGCGGCATCGGTGAGACGTTGCAGCCCCGCGTTGCACGGGGTGATCGTCGAGTGGCCGTTGGCCACGCCGATCATCGGGTTGTCGAAGTCTTCTTCCTTGTAGCCCAGCGCGTAGTACATTGAGCGGTTGGGCGAGCGTGCCACGCCTTGCGTGACATTTCGCGAACGACGGTTGAATGCCATGACGGTCTCCTGTGGGGATGTGCCACGCCACAGGCTACCGCAGCGTTGCGCACAAACGTTGTTGTATCACGCTGTCATGCCGGTGGCATGGCGGAAATCCCGCCACGCCATCCAATGTCATTGTTGCTGCATTGCTACGTCATTTCATTGCGAATCTTGCTCGGGAGCGGCCGGGCATCCCAACTTCCGTGCCGCCGCTCCCGTGCCGGCAAGTCGCTGCCGGCTGTCGAAGCGCAGGATCAGCCGCGCTTGCCCTGCTTTAATTGCGACAGGTCGCGCACCGCACCGCGGTCGGCCGAGGTGGCCAGTGCCGCATATGCCTGCAAGGCCTGCGACACCACACGCTCGCGATCCACCGGCTGCCATGCCTTGTCGCCACGGGCTTGCATGGCGGCTCGGCGGCGGGCCAGTTCCTCGTCGGACACGGCCAGATGCATCTTGCGCTGGGTGATGTCGATCTCGATCACGTCACCGTCTTCCACCAGACCGATGGTGCCGCCCTCTGCCGCTTCCGGCGAAGCGTGGCCGATCACCAGACCCGACGAACCACCCGAGAAGCGGCCATCCGTGAACAGGGCACACGTTTTGCCCAGACCCTTCGACTTCAGGTACGACGTCGGGTACAGCATTTCCTGCATGCCCGGGCCGCCCTTCGGACCTTCGTAGCGGATCACGACCACGTCGCCCGCCTGAACCTTGTCGCCCAGAATGCCTTCAACGGCATCATCCTGGCTCTCGAACACGCGGGCGCGGCCGGTGAAGACCCACTGCGACTCGTCGACACCTGCCGTCTTCACGATGCAGCCCTTCTCGGCGAGGTTGCCGTACAGCACGGCCAGACCGCCGTCCTTCGTATAGGCGTGTTCCTTGTCGCGGATGCAACCGGTTTCGCGATTCAGATCGAGCGATGCGTAGGTCGACGACTGGCTGAACGCGATGGTCGTGGGCACACCGCCGGGGGCTGCGCTATAGAACGTGTGAGCCTTGTCGTCTGCGCCGCCTGCCACGTCCCACTTGGCGATGGCTTCGCCGAGCGTGCCGCTGTGCACGTTGCCGCACGAGGTGTCGAGCAGACCGCCACGCGCGAGTTCACCCAGAATGCCGATGATGCCGCCGGCGCGGTGCACGTCTTCGATGTGGTACTTGTCGGTGGCCGGTGCGGCCTTGCACAGACACGGCACCTTGCGCGAGATGCGGTCGATGTCGGACATCGTGAAGTCGACGCCGGCTTCCTGCGCTGCGGCGAGCAAGTGCAGCACCGTGTTGGTCGAGCCGCCCATGGCGACGTCGAGTGCCATGGCGTTCTCGAAGGCGGCCTTGGTGGCAACGTTGCGCGGCAGGACCGAGGCGTCGTCTTCCTGATAGTAGCGACGGCACAGATCGACCACGAGACGGCCGGCTTGCTCGAACAGCCCGCGACGCCAGGCGTGCGTGGCCACGATGGTGCCGTTGCCCGGCAGGGCGAGACCGATGGCTTCGGTCAGACAGTTCATCGAATTGGCGGTGAACATGCCCGAGCACGAGCCGCACGTCGGGCAGGCGCTGCGCTCGATTTCCGCGACTTCGGCGTCGCTCACCTTCGGGTCGGCCGCCTTGATCATGGCGTCGATCAGGTCGATCTTGGCGATCACCTGACCGTCACCCGACTTGACCTTGCCCGCTTCCATCGGACCGCCCGAGACGAACACGACCGGAATGTTCAGGCGCATGGCGGCCATGAGCATGCCCGGGGTGATCTTGTCGCAGTTGGAGATGCAGACCATGGCATCGGCGCAGTGCGCGTTGACCATGTATTCCACCGAGTCGGCGATCAGCTCGCGCGACGGCAGCGAGTACAGCATGCCGCCGTGACCCATGGCGATACCGTCGTCCACGGCGATGGTGTTGAATTCCTTGGCCACACCGCCTGCTGCCTCGATCTCCTTGGCCACGACGGCGCCCAGATCGCGCAGGTGGACGTGACCCGGCACGAACTGCGTGAAGGAGTTCACCACGGCGATGATCGGCTTGCCGAAGTCGTCGTCTGTCATGCCGGTGGCACGCCACAGGGCGCGGGCACCGGCCATGTTGCGGCCGTGGGTGGAGGTGCGGGAACGGTAGTGAGGCATGGTCGTCTCTGAATCGCTGTGCTTGTGGGATGAACGAAAATCGGGGCCGCCAGGCTTTGTGTTGACTGAATTCGAACTGGATTCGGACGTCTGCGGGCAAAGCCGCCAACGCCACGGGTCGCGCCAGTGTCGGCCGGACGTCAAGATTCGTCTTTCCTTAGATGCTTGTCAAATATATTATTCAACTCGGATTGAGTCGAAAAACATATCATGGATCTCCGTCAGTTCAGGTATTTCATTGCGGTGGCCGAAGAGCGCCATTTCGGACGCGCCGCGCAGCGTCTGTCGATGACGCAACCCCCGCTGTCGCAGCAGATCCGGGCATTGGAGGCGTCGTTGGGGGCGCCGCTGTTCGTACGGACGAACCGATCCGTGGAGTTGACGGCTGTGGGCCGTCAGTTGCTGCCCGAGGTGCGGCGCATTCTGGCCGATGCGGATGCACTGCCCGCGCTCGCGCAAGGACTGGCGCACGGCGAAGTGGGTACGCTCTCGCTGGGTTTCGTCTCGACGGCGGACTACGGCATTCTGCCGCCCCTGCTGCGGCAGTTCGGCGAGCGATACCCGCGTGTGCGCCTGCAATTGCTTGAGGCGACGAGCGACGTGCAGGTCGAAGCGCTCATGGACGGTCGCATCGACGCGGGTCTCTTCATCCCGCCAGTGCCCGCGCGTTACGCCAACGAACTCTCCTACCTGCCGATCGTGCGTGAGCCACTGATGCTGGCGCTACCCGCCGGGCGGGGTGACGCTGCCGATGCACAGTCGGGGCAGCCGGGTGAGCCGGTGAGTCTGGCGGACTTTGCCGACGAGCCGCTCGTCATCTTCCCGCGCCGGGTGGCACCGGCGTTCTACGACATCATCATGGGCTGCTACGCCGCGCTTGGCCTCACGCCGCGCGTGGGGCAGGAGGCGATTCAGATGCAGACGATCGTGAGTCTGGTGTCGGCGGGCATGGGCGTTGCGCTGGTGCCGCAGTCGCTATGTCATCTGCGACGCACCGGCGTGACCTATCGTGCGCTGCGCGAGACCAGCACGTTGATCGAGACCGGTTTGCTCTGGCGTACGGCGGAAGTCACGCCAGTGCTCGAAGGCTTTCTGGAGACGGCGCGCGGTGTCGCGCATACGCCGCCGGGGGCGACGCTCTCGACCTGATCGTTAGTGACGCGCGTGCAGGCATGTCACGGGTTGTCCATGAGGGTTCGAACGGGCCAGCCTGCCGTCAGCCTGCCGCGGGGAAGGGCGCTCGTGTTATTGTGCTGCCCATCCCAATGCACGTCGTGGCGGCCTCAGGTGGGGGGCAATGTCTGGTGTGTCGCACGGTGGCAGTCACTGACGGCAAGGTTTCGCGTTGAGCGTGTCGCCAGCGCGCTGACGGAACTTTTGTTCACGAATCGATTCTTCTGATCCATGCTGATTCATCCTCAATTCGACCCGGTCGCGATTCATCTCGGCCCGCTCGCCATCCGCTGGTACGGCCTGATGTATCTGGTCGGTTTCATCCTGTTCCTGCTCGTGGGGCGGCTGCGCGTGCGTCAGCCATCCATCGCGGCGCAAGGCTGGAAGGCGCAGGATCTCGACGACATGCTGTTCTATGGCGTGCTTGGCGTGATTCTCGGCGGACGCCTCGGCTACGTGATCTTCTACAAGCTGTCGTTCTATCTGGCGAATCCGCTCGACATCTTCAAGGTGTGGGAAGGCGGCATGTCGTTCCACGGCGGCTTCCTTGGTGTGCTCGTCGCCATGTGGTTGTTCACACGCCGTCGCGGCCATTCGCTGCTCGAAGGCACCGATCTCATTGCACCGATGATTCCGCTGGGGCTCGCCGCCGGCCGTCTGGGCAATTTCATCAATGGTGAGTTGTGGGGGCGCGTGACGTCGCCCGATTCACGCTTTGCGATGTTGTTCCCGCAGGCCGCTGCCGAAGACGCGCAGTGGGTGTTTGCGCATCCGCAGGCGATGGCCGATCACGCGATGGCGATGGTGTTCGCCCAGTTCCACGGACTGCCGCGTTATCCGTCGCAGTTGTTCGAAGTCGCGCTCGAGGGCGTGGCGCTGTTCCTGCTGCTGTGGTTCTTCTCGCGGCGCGCGCGTCCGGTGGGCGCAGTGTCCGGTATGTTCCTGGTCGGCTACGGTGCGTTCCGCTTCCTCGCTGAATTCACGCGTGAGCCCGACGCGTTCCTTGGCCTGCTCTCGTTCGGCCTGTCGATGGGCCAATGGCTGTCGCTGCCGATGGTGGTGGCGGGCGTCATCATGCTCGTGTGGTCGTATCGCCGCACGCGCGGGGTTCCGGCCCATGGCTGAGGGCTCGCGCTAACGCTGCCGTCGCGCGGATTCAGGACCGCGACGGTTCTGACCGACTGACTTACCTACGGGGCTGCCATTGGCAGCCCCGTTTCGTTTCGGACGCCTCCTATAGCGCAATGCCGAAGGTTTGTAGCATCCTCCAAAGGTGCATGGTGGTGGGCCGGATAACGTCAGCCTCCCAAACATTCCTGCAGGCTCCGTGAAGCGGAACTGCGGGCAGCCTGGAGGCATTCGCATGGGGCGTGTTAGTGGTGGCCTACCTTTTGGCGGAACGAACAGTTGCGCGAGCGATTTTGGTAGACCGTTACCTGATCGCGATTCGCTGGGGAAGTTGAATGCGGCAGATTCGACGAGTCGGCTATTGGATTCGGACGCCGCTCGCGAGCTTCGGGGTGATTTCGCGGGGGCACGTCAGGGCCGGGCTGAGTCGCCAACGATGGCACACGGCCAATCGCCGTGTCGGTTGCCAGTCACGGAACCCGGCACCGGTGCAGCGCTAGGCAGAGCGTTCGAAGGGATGAAGGCGAGACGGGCGTCCGCGCCGGCAATGATTCCTGCCGCGCGTGACGTGACGCTTGGCGATACCTTCCCCGTTCGTTACGTTCTGCCTTCGCCTGGGCCCGGGGGGGCGGCGGCACAAACGACGGCACAAGCGACGGAGTCTGCGCCGAGCGTTGGCGAACAGGAGCCTCCCGCTTTCTGGCGCTTCGACGCGACGCGTCGTTGTTGGGGCGAAGTCACGCACCGTGCTCATTCCAATAGCGACGTTCACAGCGCGCCGTTGCAGCTAGCGGACGCTACCCGTTTGCGTATGTCCGCGAACGCCGTGTCGCGGTATCGCATGCCGGTGTTGCATGACCAGTTCAAGCACGAAGGGGGGGCCCTCTCGAAACTGGAATGGGTGACGAGCAAAGACGATATCGGCAACGACGTCAATCTGGTCGAGTTGAGTTCGCCGTTCAACGGCGCTCTCGCGGTGCCGGAACGCATCTCGCTGCATGTGTCGTCCGACGCCCCGGGTGTCGTCAAAGGACTGGCACCGTGCGGCTTCGATGGCGCACAACGCACGATGACATTCGAGTCCCCGTACGGCATGTATTTCAAAGCGGACGGCAGCATGCGTGCCATGATCGACTTCATGGGCTGGCACTACCGGTTTGATCCGTCGGGGTTGGGAGTGGGGGCGATGCAAGGCGGGCTCGTGCAGGAGAGCGATGACGACGCTGGTGAGTTTGCCTTGGCGGGAGCGCTAATTGCCAAGATGCAGGAGCTTGCTCCGATTTATCTGCCGCTGGACAAGCCGTCGTTGCCTGGACGTCTGGATGTTGCGTGGGTGAAAGACGACGAGACCCTGTCCCGTTACTTTCGCGGAGCGGGCAAGCGGTTGACGAGGCAGCTTGGGACCATGATCGGCTTGCTGCGGGACGACCATCGCCGCGCCGCGACGGTGGCGAAGATCTATCGCAATTTTGTGTCGAGCCCGGCCGACGTGGTGACCCTGATTCGTACACAACGAGACATGTTGGAGCAGCGGCGCAGCGACCTTGAAACCGCATTTTCGAATCAAGACAGCCTGACCGTCGTCTGCAAGTTTTCCGATGTGGTGAAGGGGGCGAGCGGGATGACGACCGCTACCATCAATGCGCTTCCGTATTCCACGCTATACGGCATGCCCACGATTTCCGTTTCGCGAGACGTCGTGGCGAGAGCGCGCTTGGGCGCTTCCGACGAAAACGATGCCGAGCGACAGTATCTGCTCGATGTCATCTTCCATGAATGTGGGCACGCCGCAGCCGACTGGTCCGATGACTTGACCTTGACGCGCCCGGGGGCTGCGGGTCAGGCGAGTCAGGTGAGTGGCGCGGAGGGGGCCGACAGTCCGGTATTGAAGAGCGTCTACTACAACGATCGACATTTCATTCCGAGGTATCGACACAACAAACCGTCGCTTAATGAGCCTGCCGCGGGTCCCTTTGCTGTGCTGGACAAGTACTGCGAAAAGTTGAAGCGGGGCAGCATTGAATCGGTGGCTCACCTTGCGTCGTTCAACCATTTGACCCGCACGCTGCTCCTGCTAGTCAACGCTGGCCGGGAAGATGTTCTTGAGGGACTGCTCGATGGCAGCAGTCTCGAGTTCTGTCGCAGCACAGCTGCCGAAGCGATTTTTGCGCACGAGAATCAGGGGATGAGAGTCGCAACGCCTGATTGGCGCGACAGACTTCGATCCTCCGGTTATGTCAATTTTGCACGGTCGTTCGACAGCCTCGACGTGTGACGCCCGGCGTTGCACGTCGCTGGAAATCGCATCCGCACCGTTTGATCCGAATCATTCTTTGATCTCATGAGGGTACCGATGTTTCCACTCCTTAATACCTTGGTAGGCAGGAATTCGCCCGATGGATCGAGTTCGTCGTCCGATGCAACGAACATGGATGAGGTGCTCGATAGCGCGCTCAGACGTTTGGCGCGTTTTCGTTCTTCGGGAATCGCGGATTCGCCGATAGAGATGGCGGCCGCCAATGCCGTGTTGGCGCTCCCGCTTGACCAGTGGAGCGTCGATGGCCTGCGCACGTTGGGCATCGATGCAATCACGGCGGGAATCTTGCTGACAGCACTTCGCAAACTGCCCGAGTCGACCTGGGAGGATCTTCTCTATGCCATGTCTGAGGTGGGGCCGGATGATGTGCTGGCGGCATTGCACCGGGATATGGCCGGTGAGACTGGTCCCAACAACATGCCGGTGATGCTGGGACTCATTGCCAGCGCGTTGGAAATGGGCGGACTAGCGGATTTGACGTGTCGCAGTTCGTCGGGCGACGTGACGCTTTTGCGTGCCGTGATCGATGCGTTTTCGGGTGAGTTCGCCGTCACCCAGCGAGGGGCCGAGGTGGCGAGCGATGCGGCAGGCATGTTGCTCGATGCCGGTGCCAGTATCACCGCACGCACCTTTGGCGGCGTGCCGGTGCTCCCCTACGCGGTATGCCGTGGCGTGCCGATCGCGTTACTCACCTCGCTACTCGATGCCGGGGCGAATCCCAATGAGCCCGTTGGGGGAGCGGGCGCGGCACATTCACGAAATCACGGTGTCGTGCCGACGGCCGACTCGCCGCTCACAGGTACCGCGTACCTGGCGGGCGGCACGGCGATGCATCATGCGGCAATCGTCGGGAGTTACGACGCCATGACCTTGCTGATGAGCGAAGGCGGACGACTCGACGTGAAATCTCATGAGGGGTACGTCCCACTGTCCGTCGCGGGGGCAACGACAACGCGCACGAGTCATCCGCCGCACCGCATGGTTGACCGTACGTGTATGGCCGCAGCGGTGTGGTTGCTCTATTACCCTGCGCAATCGGCCAACGTTCCTTCGCACAAAGAACGGCGGAGGTACGGCGAGTTCATGATGCAGGTGCTCGCGATACGTCTGGAAGAGGCCGGGTTGACGGTGACGGCCAGCGAGCTTGATCTTTATCGCTGTACGGCCTCCGAACTGGCCCGACTCGGCTGTGACCTTCGTGATGCGCTTTCACGGCGGCCGTCCTGGGGCGGTGCAACATTCGGCCGACGCGTCGCGGCCTCTGCGGACCGGGCGCTGATCGAACTGAACAAAGTGGTGGGCGGTAGTCGGGAACGGCGAGAGCGCGTCGCGCAGTGGGGCGCGGTCAAGCAAATGATGGTGGATCTGAGCGCAGAAAATCCGGTGTACATCAGTCTCGATCCGGCGCTGGATACCGGGCGCGCTGTTTGGCCGATCAAGCGTGCCACCGACGGGTCGCTGCCTGGCGATACCGAACAGCAGCGCCGTCGCTCTGCGTATTGACGCGAGCGGGCGAAGTCCCGCAGTTCACCCGGCGCGTCGTTCCAGCGCGCGCAGCGATGCCATCAGATCGGCGAAACGTTCGCCCTGCACGGTGACGTGGCCGCGAAGGTGTTCCGATGCGGCGTCGGCGTTGCCTGCCTCGATGGCGCGAAACACGGCGTCATGCTCCGAGAACGACTGGTTCGGCCGGTCACGTACACGCAGTTGCAAACGACGATAGACGCGCAATCGCCGATGCAGTTGCAACGCCGTTTCCTGCAGGTAGGCGTTGTGACTGGCCTGATAGATCAACGCATGAAAGCGCGCGTTGACTTCGTAATAGGTGTCGATGTCTCGTGCCTCGGCTGCCGCCCGGCTGGCTTCATGCGTTTCGCGCAACTCCGCCAACTCGTCTTCGGTGATGCGACGCGCAGCCAGCCGTGCGCACATCGATTCCAGTTCGGCCATCACCTCGAACATTTCACATAGCCGCTGCGGATCGATCTGCGCGACCACCGCGCCTCGCCGGGGCCGGATCTCGATCACGCCCGACGACGCCAATTGAATCAATGCCTCGCGCAGGGGCGTGCGCGACACACCGAACGCGCTCGCCAACTCGACCTCGTCGAGCCGCATGCCGGGCGGGTACTCGCCCACGGCAATCTTCTCTTCGATCGCCTGTCGCAGCGCTTCCGATCGCTTCGGTTTTACGGTCATGACGCTCTCGCTCGGTCGTGTTTCGGTCCCGTCAAACGGGGCTGAGGTGGGGCCATCGTTGCCAAAGTACCGCGTGAACCCCGTGTTGAAGATCGGGGTTAACGCCGAAAATGTATTTTTTAAGCGGTCGATTTGTATACACGACGATGGATTAACTATACGATTTCAATCCGAGAGCGGCAACTCGCGCACTCGAAACACTAAAAAATAAAGCAGTCATCCGTACATGCAGTGCCGGCGAACCGGTGGTGCACCCGGGGCGTGTCTTCGACGCGTGCCGGGCGATGTCAGGCACCGGGCTTCGCTGGTTCATCACTGACAGAAGTCACAGGAGACGCCATGGAGACAACTCTTTCCCCGCTGCGGCGGCAACTCATGCTCGGTGCCGCTTCGGCACTCGTGACCGGTGGTCTGGCCAGCCCGTGGGGCAGTGCATTCGCACAGACCGGCCCCCTCAAGATTTCCCATCAATTCCCTGGCGGTACCCTCACCGAGGGCGATTTCCGCGACCGGCTATGCCGCAAGTTCGCGCAGGAAGTCGAGAAACGCACCAACGGCTCGCTCAAGTTTCAGGTCTACCCGGGCAGCTCGCTCATGAAGACCAACGCGCAGTTCTCGGCGCTGCGTCGCGGGGCGCTCGATCTTTCGCTCTATCCACTGCCCTATGCGGGCGGGGAAGTGCGCGAACTCAACATCGGTTTAATGCCGGGACTGGTGACGTCCTACGCGCAGGGCACCGCCTGGCGCAACGGCGAAATCGGCAAGGTACTCACGGATGTGCTCGCCGAGAAGAACATCGTGATCGTGAGCTGGGTCTGGCAGGCGGGGGGGGTGGCCAGCCGTTCCAGGCCGCTGGTGACGCCCGAAGACGCCAAGGGCCTCAAGGTGCGCGGCGGCAGTCGCGAGATGGATATGATGCTCAAGGAGGCCGGTGCGGCCGTCATCTCGCTGCCGTCGAACGAACTCTATGCCGCCATGCAGACAGGCGCGATGGATGCGGCGATGACGTCGTCGACCAGCCTGATGTCGTTCCGTCTCGAAGAGGTGTCGAAGCATCTGACCACCGGACGCAACAAGTCGTACTGGTTCATGCTCGAGCCGCTGCTCATGTCCAAGCAGATCTTCGACAAGCTGCCGAAAGATCAGCAGCAGGTGATTCTGCAAGTCGGCGCGGAGCTGGAGTCGTTCGGTACGGAAGCGGCCAAGGCCGACGATGCGCAGATCGCGAGCGTCTACACCAAGGCTGGCGCGAAGGTCTATGACCTCGACGAGGCGACGGTGATGAAGTGGCGCGACATTGCACGGCGCACCGCGTGGAAGGACTACGCGAGCAAGTCGGACACATGCGCGAAATTGCTCGCGCTGGCCGAGAAGGTGCCTGCATGAGCGGGGCCACCGTGAGCGCAGAGCCCGCGGTGGCGCGCACTCGCGTGCTGCGACGGCTCGACGCGCTGTTGCAGGGCGTGAGCCGTCTGCTCATGATCGTGTGCATGCTGGCGCTGGTCGGCGCTGCCCTGGTGCTGAGTTACAGCGTGTTCGCGCGACATGTGCTCAAGCTCGCGAGCGACTGGCAGGACGAAGCCGCCGTGTTCCTGCTGGTCGGCGCGACCTTCGTCTCTGCCGCGCACGTGCAGCACTTGCGCGGACACATCGGCATCGAAGCCATCACCACGTTGTTGTCGCCGCGCGTGAACCGGGTGCGCCGATGGATTGTGGACATCGTCACGTTCGCGTTCTGTGGCTTCTTCGCGTGGAAATCGTGGACGCTGTTCTGGGAAGCCTATGTCGACGGCCAGACGAGCAGCTCGACATGGGGGCCGCCGCTGTCGATTCCCTACGGCCTGATGGCATTCGGCATGACCTTGCTGACGGTGCAACTACTGCTGCAAGTGGCGATTGGGGCTTGTGAGATGGGGAAAACACCGGGCCGGGACACACCGCTCGCGTCGGATCGCACGGGGGGGCACGCATGAGCGAACTCGGTATCGGATTGCTGTATGGCGGCGCAACGCTCGTCGCCATGTTCTCGGGCATGCCCATTGCGTTCGCGCTCGGGGCCGTGGCGGTGGCGTTCATGTTCGGCTTCATGCCGGCGTCGTCGCTCGACACCATTACCCAAAATGTCTATGAGGAAATGGCCAGCATTACGCTGCTGTCGATCCCGCTTTTCATTCTGAAGGGCGCGGCCATCGGCAAGTCACGCGCGGGGCAGGATCTGTATCTCGCGCTGCATGCGTGGATGCGACGGATTCCGGGGGGGCTTGGCATCGCCAACGTCTTCGCCTGCGGGCTGTTCGCCGCGATGGCCGGCTCGAGCCCGGCCACGTGCTCCGCCATCGGCAGCGCGGGGATTCCGGAGATGCGTCAACGCGGCTATTCGCCGGGATTCGCCGCCGGGATCATCGCGGCGGGCGGCACGCTGGGCATTCTGCTGCCGCCGTCGATCACGATGATCCTCTACGCGGTGGCGGCAGAGCAGTCGCTCGGGCGTCTGTTCCTCGCGGGAATCGTGCCTGCGCTGTTGCTCGTCGCGCTGTTCTCTTGTTATGCGGCTTGGCGCTACCGGAAGGAGTACGGACGCGCACAACTGGCACTCGCCCGCGATGGCACGCCGTCGCCGTTTCCGAGCGAGCCGCCGGCCACGATGCGCGAGAAGCTGGCGCTGCTGCCACGCGTGCTGCCGTTCGTGACACTACTCATCGGCGTCATGGCGGCGCTCTACGGCGGGTACGCCACGCCTTCCGAAACGGCCGGCCTTGGCGGATTGCTGGCGCTCGCGCTCATCGCCGTGATTTACCGGATGTGGAAGCCGCGTCAACTCGCGCCGATTCTCACCGGCACGTTGCGCGAGTCGACCATGCTTATGTTCATCATCGGCATGTCGCTGCTCTATTCCTACGTGATGAGCTACCTGCACATCAGCCAGTCGGCCGCGCAATGGATCGTGGGGCTGCATCTGTCGCGCTGGGTGCTGCTTGCCGCGATCTTGCTCATGGTCGTCGTGCTGGGCTTCTTCCTGCCGCCGGTGAGCATCATTCTGATGACGGCGCCGATCATTCTGCCGCCGCTGCGCGCTGCGGGTTTCGATCTGGTGTGGTTTGGGGTGGTCATGACGATCGTCATGGAATTGGGGTTGATCCATCCGCCGGTGGGTCTCAACATATTCGTCATCAAGAACACGGCGCCCGATATCGCGTTGCGCGACATCGTGTGGGGCGTAATGCCGTTCGTGGTGCTGATGATGGTGGCCGTCGTTCTCATCTGCCTGCTGCCCGGGCTGTCGCTGTGGCTGCCGGACCAACTAATGGGATGAGGGGGATAGGTGACGTGTGGTGATGTGCGGGCACCGATCTACCGCGAGCAGGTCGTATCTGTTTTGTTGGGTTTTTCCGCACTAGCGTATTGAATGAAAGTCATGAGAGAGGAAGCCATGAAGGATGAGCCGATCATGTCAGCCATGTCCGTTCCGGTAGCGTTGAGTCCGTCTGCGTCGTCGGCGGCCGAGTCGTCCTCGTTGGCCGGGGTAGCGGGGGTAGCGGGGGTAGCGGGGGCCGCGGTATCCCAGTCGTCTACCTCGCCCGGACGGGGTGCGCCGGAGAGTGTTGCCGACGTCGCCGCGCCGGTGCCATCGCCGAAGCCCTCGCTGGGCGAGAGGCTGGGACATTGGTTCGGACGCGGGGCGGGCAAGACCGGCGGGCAGGGCGGTGGGCCGAAGGACGGCAAAGGTGACAAGGGAGACGGCAAGGTGGTCCCCGCGAAGCTGTCGCCACGGGCGGAGGGTGCGCTGCGTCGGCAGTTGACGCAGTGCCTGTCGGCGCGTCTGACAGACTCTGCCGCGAACGAGGCCGCGCGCGACTTCATGGCGCGTTACGGTGCAGCGTCGCCAGAAGAGCAACTGGCGCTGCTCACGGTCGTTGCCGATATCTGTGCGAGCGATGGCAGTGCGGGCGCCGACACGGGCAAGGATGGGGACGGCGCCGGTGCCAAACGTGCCGCGAGTGGATTGGCGGGCGCGCTGGGCAGTGCGCGCGTGCGGTTTCTCAAGCGCTTCAACGCGTTGCCCGACGGCCTGCCGTTCCTCGTGCGCTGGCGCTCGGACATGCTCCATCATCGCTCGTCGCTGCCCGGCCTTGCCGCGCTCGAGGAAGATCTCGGCAGCCTCTTCTCGACATGGTTCGATGTCGGCCTGCTGGAGTTGCATCCGATTACGTGGGATTCGCCCGCGTCGCTGCTCGAAAAGCTCATGCGCTACGAAGCGGTGCACGAGATATCGTCGTGGGCCGACTTGCGTAACCGGCTTGACTCCGACCGCCGGTGCTACGCGTTCTTCCATCCACGCATGCCCCGCGAGCCGTTGATTTTTGTCGAAGTGGCGTTCGTCCCGGACATGGCGGCCGACGTGCATTCGCTGCTCGATGAGAAGGCGCCGCTGGAAGACTTGCGCCGCGTGCGCTGGGCGATTTTCTATTCGATCTCGAACACGCAACCGGGGCTGCGCGGCGTGAGCTTCGGCAACTTCCTGCTCAAGCGCGTGATCGACGAACTGCAAGTCGATTTCCCGAAGCTGCGCAACTTCGCGACGCTGTCGCCCATCCCCGGCTTCAACGACTGGCTCAAGCAACTGACGTCGCAAGCCCTCGCCGAGGCACTGGGTCCGAAGCGGGCGAAGCTGCTGGCGCAGGAGGCCTCGCTGGCATCGGCGGCCTCGGGGGCGCAGATGGTGGCGTGGTTGCAGACATCAGCGGAGCGCAAGAGTGTGCAGGCTCTGCAGCGCAGTCTTGGCGAGGCGCTGGCTGCGCACTATCTGGCGCGCGAAACCGTGCGTGCACAGCCGCGCGACCCGGTCGCCCGATTCCATTTGGGCAACGGTGCGCGTGTGGAACGCATCAACTGGCATGCGGATCTCTCAAAGAAAGGCGCGAAGCAGTCGTGCGGCATGATGGTCAACTATCTCTACGAACCCGACGAACTCGACGCCAATCTGCAGCGCCTGATCGACGGCGAACCCGCGCTCGGACGCGCCGTTTCACGCCTGCTCTGAGCACCATGAACGGCGGGGACAGCGGCAGCGGCAAACGTCCATCAACATCATGGAGACACGTGTGAGTGAAGTGCTTCGCGACGACAGTTCGCTTGACGAGGGATGGGTCACACTGACGCTATCGAATCCCGGCAAACTCAACGCCATTTCGGTGGCGATGTGGCGTGCATTACGCGCGCATGTGCAGGCGCTTGATGAGGACGATCGGGTGCGCGCCATCGTCATTCGCGGCGCGCAAGGCAACTTCGCCGCCGGTGCCGATATTGAGGAGTTTCCGGTCGAGCGCGGTAGCTACGATACGCTGCGCCGCTACCACGGCGAGGTGATCGGGCCGACGCTGGAAGCGCTGGCACGTTGCCGGCATCCGAGCGTTGCGCTGATCGAAGGGGTGTGCGTGGGCGGCGGTCTGGAGATCGCGTCACATTGCGATCTGCGCATCGCGGGGGAGGGCGCGCGGTTCGGCGTGCCGATCAACAAGCTCGGCTTCCCGATGGCGCCCGGCGAATTGCGCGGCGTGCTGGCGCTGGTGGGGCGCGCGACCGCGCTTGAGATCCTGCTCGAAGGGCGTGTTTTCGGTGCGGCGGAAGCGCGTGAGAAAGGACTGCTCACGCGTGTGGTCGCAGACGAGGAGGTGGAAGAAGCGGGCTACACTTGCGCCCGACGCCTCGCCGCCGGTGCACCGCTCGCCGCACAATTGAACAAATGGCTGATCGCCCGGCTGGCACCGACGGTACCGCCATTGTCCGAGGCCGAATGGCAGAAGGCCTTTTCGTATTGGGACTCGCACGATCACCACGAAGGCGTGGCAGCATTCCTGGAGAAGCGACCGCCCGATTTCCGGGGGCGCTGAGTGCCGACACACCCCGGCCCGATCCGATTTCACTGACTAATCGATGTATTCACTGTTTCGAACCCGGTTCTGTTTATGACGCAAGACGCCAACCTCTACCGACTCTTTGCCGAACGTTTTCCCGCCGATAAATCGGCGTGCGCCATCGAGACGCCCGAAGGGCTTTATTACAGTTGGGACGACCTCGAGCATGCGAGCGCACGCATTGCGAACCTGCTCGCGAGCCTTGATCTGACGCCGGGGGCGCGCATCGCCGTTCAGGTCGAGAAGTCTCCTGAAGCGCTGCTGCTGTACCTCGCCACCCTGCGCGCGGGGTTCGTCTATCTGCCGCTCAACACTGCGTATCGAGAAGGCGAGATCGCTTACTTCGTCGAGAACGCTGAGCCGGACGTTGTCGTGTGCAGCCCGGCGAATTTCGGCTGGGTTTCGAAGATTGCGTTCACGAACGGCGCGAAGCACGTCTACACGCTGGGCGACGATCGCACCGGCTCACTGCTGGAGCGCGCGGCGTGGTTCGGCGATACCTTCGAGACAGTGCCGCGCGCGCCCGACGACCTCGCCGCGATTCTCTATACCTCGGGCACGACGGGCCGCAGCAAGGGCGCCATGCTCTCGCACGGCAACCTCGCGAGCAACACGCGTGTGCTGCACGCGTTCTGGGGCTGGGGCGAGCGTGAAGGCGGCGATGTGCTGCTGCACGCGCTGCCGATTTTCCACGTACACGGGTTGTTCGTCGCCAGCCATGCCGCCCTGTACTCGGGCAGCAAGATGATCTGGCTGACGAAGTTCGATGCGCGTGAAGTGCTGCATCAACTGGCGCGTGCCACGGTGTTCATGGGCGTGCCGACGTATTACGTCAGGCTGCTGGCGGAGCCGGGACTCACTCGCGAGGCGTGTCGCAACGTGCGTCTGTTCATCTCGGGTTCGGCGCCGTTGCTGCGTGAGACGTTCGATGCTTTCCGAGAACGCACGGGGCACACGATTCTGGAGCGCTACGGCATGTCCGAGACGATCATGCTCGTCTCGAATCCGTATCACGGCGACGCCGCGAGCGTGCGCCGTGCGGGTACCGTCGGCGTGCCGCTGCCGGAGGTGACGGTGCGCGTGGTGGGTGACGATGGGCAACCGAGCAAGCAAGGCGACATCGGCCACATTCAGGTCAAGGGGCCGAATGTGTTTGCAGGCTACTGGCGTATGCCGGAGAAGACCGCGGAAGAGTTCACCGGCGATGGCTTCTTCAAGACGGGGGATGTCGGCAAGTTCGATGACGACGGTTACGTGCATATCGTCGGCCGCTCGAAGGATCTCATCATCTCTGGCGGGTACAACGTCTATCCGAAGGAGATCGAAGGCTTCATCGACGAGATGGACGGGGTAGCCGAGTCGGCCGTCATCGGTGTGCCGCATCCGGACTTCGGTGAGGCGGTGGTGGCAGTGATCGTGCCGCGCGATGGTGGGCAGGCGCCGGATGAACGAGCCGTCATCGACGCGCTCAAGCAGCGCATCGCCAACTTCAAGGTGCCCAAGCGCGTGCACATCGTCACGGAATTGCCGCGCAACACGATGGGCAAGGTGCAGAAGAATCTGCTGCGCGATCGCTTCAAATAAGCGGCATGCGGCATGTTGTCGCAAGCGCTGACGCGGCACTGTGCTGCGCCTGCGTGGTTTTGCCGCAGACATGAAAATGCCGCCCTTGTTGGGGCGGCATTTTTCGTTGGTGCGATGGCCGGTGTGCGTGGGCAACAACCGGCCAGGGGGCACGTCTTACTTCATCTGTACGGAGCCCGAGACCGTCACGGTCACTTGCGTCTTGCCGCCTTCGAGTTGCATCGGCGGGGCGGCGTCGGCACTGGCGCTCATGGCCATGGCCTTCATCGCATACGGGCGCGGCATCATCGGCGCGTTGGAGCCGACCTGTACCTGACGGATCGTGTAGCTGCTGTAGCCGAAGGCCTTCGTGTTGTTCTGCGCCTGATCGCGGAACGCCTGAATGGCCTGGTTGGTCAACTCGGCCTGTGTCTTCTCCTGCGCTTCACGCGAGAGCGAGAACGACACGCCGTCCATCTGCATCTGGTTCGATATCTGGCTTGCGAGACGCGACGCTGCACCGAAATCCTTCGACGTCATTTGCAACTCGGTGCGGCCGCGCCACGCCGTAATCTTGCCGTCGCGGTTGGTCGTCGGATAGAGCGAGACGTTGCCGGTCTGAACTTGCACGCCATTCTGCCCCTTGGCGATGGACATCGCGCTGTTGGCCTTCTGCGTGAGGTTGCGCGACACGGTGGCCGCATCCGGGCCTTGCTCTTGCGCCGACATCGTGATGTGAACGGTATCCTGTTCGACTTCCTTCGTGGCATTCGCTTCCAGACCCAATACGCCCGAGAGCTGACGGTTCGCGTCGTCACCCGACTGGGCGTAGGCCGCGTTGGCGGCGGTGGCAATCAGAAGAGCAGCAGCGAGAGATTTGCGCATAGTGTTGTCCTTTTTCGAATGTTAGTTCGCGTCTGAGCGGCGAACGTTTGACCGATCACAGGGATCGCCTTCGTGGCATACCTCGCCTGAATGATGCGGCAAGTGGGTGCCTACTATGCGTGTCCCGGTAACGTTATACAGACGCTATCGCAACAATTTTGTTCCCGAGGGTCCCCTCAAGTCCTTCATTCCTTAAGTAAGTGTTTGCTGATGAACTTCCAGTGCTCGGGGGAGACGGGGGTGATCGAGAGGCGATTGCCGCGCGCGAGCACAAGCATACTGTCGAGTTCGGGTGTCTGGCGCAATTCGGTCAGCGGCACGAGTCGCGTCTTTCGATCGAGTTTGACATCGACGAGTAGCCAACGCGGAGATTCCGGCTTCGACTTGGGATCGAAGTAGGGACTCTTCGGGTCAAACTGCGTGGGATCGGGATACGGTGTCGAGGCGATGGTCGCGAGTCCGGCGATGCCGGGCACGGCGCAGCTCGAGTGGTAGAAGAGTACGCCGTCGCCCACTTGCATGCCGTCGCGCATGAAGTTGCGTGCCTGATAATTGCGCACCCCGGTCCACGGAAGGGTCTGGTGCCTGGCGCTGGCGAGATCGTCGATGCTCGCCTCTTCGGGTTCGGACTTCATCAACCAGTAGCGTTGCGTCATGTCGTTTCGGAGTTTAAGTTGGCGCAACGGTGACAAACATCGCTCAAATGAGCCGGAAGGCGACGCATTTGTAATCGATTGTTTGCCGCGCTGCGATATTTGGCCAATTCCTATACTATGCCTTGGTGACCTTCGTGTGACGTTTCAAGTGACGGACGGGTGCCATGGCGTCAAAGGCGTACTGCGGGGTGTGCTGCGGGTTGCAGTGCACAACGCGTTTGTTGGCCTGCCCGTTCGCAACCGTTGGCACCTGGTCGCGCGTACGTGCCTGAGCGATACATGTTCGATTCCCTATGCCGATAGGAGAGTGTGTCATGGCAGCAGAGCCGTCTGTCCGAACCAACGGGTTCATCTTCTATTCTCTCGCCACGGTGTCGTTTATCGAGACCAGCGTCCCCGAGTTCGTCTCCACCCTCAACCAGATGTATGGCGACGACGACGAGATGAGAACGTGGCTGCGCGATACCTGGCTGCCCGAGGAAGTCGAGCACGGGCGCCTTGCCAAGGACTATATCGCACGCGTCTGGCCCGAGTTCGACTGGCCGAATGCTTATGACGCCTTCCTGGCCCGATACAAGCCGCGCTGCGACGTGCAGTACATGCGGCCGTCGTTGGCGCTGGAGGCGCTGTCCCGCTGCGTGACCGAGACGCAGACCGCCATGATCTATCGCTGCCTTGAGTCCTATATGCCGGTCGAGGAGCTCAAGCAGATGATGCACAAGCTGAGCAACGAAGAGGTCGGCCACTACCGCTATTTCCGCAAGACGTTCGACCGGTATAACGCCGTGGAGCAGCACGGGATCATCAGTCGGCTGCGCACCATGGTGGCGCGTAGCGAGCTGGTGCGCGACGAGGACATTGCTTTCGCGTTCGAGCCGCTCAATCACTTCTGGGGCTCGCCGCCGCCGTTCGAGACGATGACCTGGGACGCTTTCCTGGCAATGTCGGGTGACGTGATGAAGCAGTACATGCCGGTAGAGGCGGCCACGCGCATGATGTTCAAGCCGCTTGAGACCGGATCGTGGTGGCGTGATCGTCCGGTCAAGGCGCTGATGTCCTTTATGGTGAAGCGCCAGTACCCGCAGTTGGGCAGCGAGGCTTGACCGGCGGCCGGGCCGCCTGATCGCCACCGTCTGTCGTCAGTTTGCCTGGCGACAGACGAAAAAAAACCCCGCCGAGGCGGGGTTTTTTCGTAGTCGGTGAACCGTATTACTTGTTCGTGCCGACGACTTCGACTTCCACGCGACGATCCGGTGCCAGGCACTTGATCAGCTGACCGCGGTTCTTCTGGTTGCAACCAGTCGTAACCGGGTTACGCTTGCCCTTGCCTTCGGTGTACACGCGGTTGGCTTCGACGCCCTTGCTGACCAGGTAGGCCTTCACAGCTTGAGCACGACGCAGCGACAGACGGTCGTTGTACTTGTCCGAACCGATGCGGTCGGTGTAGCCCGTGGCAACCACGACTTCGAGGTTCAGAGCCTGAACCTTGCCAGCCAGGTCGTCCAGCTTGGCCTTGCCTTCCGGCTTCAGGATAGCCTTGTCGAAATCGAACAGGGCGTCAGCCTGATAGGTCACCTTTTGCGAGACCGGAGCTGCCGGAACCACCGGAGCCGGTGCCGGAGCCGGTGCCTGGGCGATGATCGAGCCATCGCACTTGGCATTGGCCGTGGCCGGGGTCCAGTAGGCATCGCGCCAGCACAGTTCGTCCGAGCCGTTCTTCCAAACCCACTCGCCGCTGCCGTTCACCCAGTTGTCGTTGACTGCTTGTTTCGAGGCCGCGATCGGGCCCGGAGCGGTCTGGACGTAGTTTTGGGCCATAGCCGAAGCAGCCATCACTGCGGTAGCTGCAACGATCGCGAGCTTAGCGAATTTATTCATATTTCTCCTCTCGAAATGAGATTACCGCAGGTTTACTGCGAGCCTAGACGACAGAACCAAAGTCTTACATCGCTCGAAGTATAACATCGGCAATTGCGCGAAAGCATGACCCATGCACTTCGAATAATGTCTAACTTATGCCACGGCATTTTGCCATAGCGGTTCCGCCAGCCGTGAGCAAAACCCCAAGTTTGCCGCCCGTCGTGACGCAGTTGTGGTTTGAGCGCAACACCTTTTGAGGCCCCTCGCCAACCGTTTCATTTCACAACGTTGTCTGACATTTTGGCATGCAAGACATCTCTTGTGCATTGCATCACGCTCGTTTCGGATGCCTATGACGGGCATGTTAGAATCCTGGGATCACATCGCCGGCAGCCGCCTATCGCGATTAGGGTTTGATAGACACGAATAATGGATCAGTTCGCCAAAGAAACTCTCCCGATTTCGCTCGAAGAAGAAATGCGGCGGTCGTACCTCGATTACGCCATGAGCGTGATCGTCGGCCGCGCTTTGCCGGACGTGCGCGACGGCCTGAAGCCTGTTCACCGCCGCGCGCTGTTCGCCATGCACGAGTTGAACAACGACTGGAACCGGGCGTACAAGAAATCGGCACGTATCGTCGGTGACGTCATCGGTAAATACCACCCGCACGGCGACGCCTCTGTATACGACACTATCGTTCGTATGGCCCAGCCGTTCTCGCTGCGTTACATGCTAGTCGACGGCCAAGGCAACTTCGGGTCGGTCGACGGCGACAACGCCGCTGCAATGCGATACACCGAAGTGCGCATGGCCAAGATCGGCCATGAGCTGCTTGCGGACCTCGACAAGGAAACCGTCGACTTCGGTCCGAACTACGACGGCAGCGAGAAAGAGCCGCTCATCCTGCCGGCCCGTATCCCGAACCTGCTGCTCAACGGTTCGTCGGGTATTGCCGTCGGTATGGCGACGAATATTCCGCCGCACAACCTCAACGAAGTCGTCGACGCCTGTCTGCATGTGCTGAAGAACCCGGACGCCACCGTCGATGAACTCATTGAGATCATCCCGGCGCCGGACTTCCCGACAGCCGGCATCATCTACGGCATCTCCGGCGTGCGCGAAGGCTATCGCACCGGTCGTGGTCGTGTGGTGATGCGAGCAAAGACTCACTTCGAAGATATCGATCGCGGTCAGCGCGTGGCAATCATCGTCGACGAGTTGCCGTACCAGGTTAATAAGCGCTCACTGCTCGAGCGGATTGCCGAACTGGTCAACGAGAAGCGGATTGAGGGTATTTCCGATATTCGAGACGAGTCCGACAAGAGCGGCATGCGCGTCGTGATCGAGCTCAAGCGCGGTGAAGTGCCCGAGGTCGTTCTCAACAATCTCTATAAGCACACGCAACTGCAAGACACGTTCGGCATGAACATGGTGGCGCTGGTCGACGGCCAGCCCAAGCTGCTGAACCTGCGTGAAATGCTGGTGCACTTCCTCGCGCATCGTCGCGAAGTGATTACTCGCCGCACGGTCTATGAGCTGCGTCGCGCCCGGGAGCGCGGCCATGTGCTCGAGGGTCTGGCGGTAGCGCTCGCTAACATCGACGACTTCATCGCGATCATCAAGGCGGCACCGACGCCGCCGACCGCGAAGGCCGCGTTGATGGAGCAGGTGTGGGATTCGTCGGTGGTGCGCGACATGCTCGCACGTGCAGAGAGCGAAACGCAGGGCGGCCGCGATGCCTTCCGTCCGGAAGGACTCGATGTCGGCGTGGGCATGCAGGCTGACGGTATGTATCGTCTGTCGGAGACGCAGGCGCAGGAAATTCTGCAGATGCGTCTGCAGCGCCTCACCGGTCTGGAGCAGGACAAGATCGTCTCCGAGTACAAGGAAGTGATGACCCAGATCGCTGACCTGCTCGACATCCTGGCGCGTCCTGAGCGTGTGACCGAGATCATCAGCGTCGAATTGACCGCGGTTCGCCTCGAGTTCGGCGATGCCCGTCGCTCGACCATTGAACTCAACGCCACCGAACTCGACACGGAAGACCTGATCACCCCGCAGGATATGGTGGTGACGCTGTCGCATTCCGGTTACATCAAGTCGATGCCGCTGTCCGAGTACCGCGCGCAGAAGCGTGGCGGGCGCGGCAAGCAGGCGGCGGCTACGAAGGATGACGACTGGATCGACACGCTGTTCATCGCGAATACGCACGATACGATCCTGTGCTTCTCGAACCGTGGCCGGGTGTACTGGATCAAGGTTTATGAAGTGCCGCAGGGTTCGCGGAACTCGCGCGGCCGTCCGATCGTCAATATGTTCCCGTTGCAGGACGGCGAGAAGATCAACGTGGTGCTGCCGGTCAAGGAGTACACGGAAGATCGATTCGTGTTCATGGCAACGAGCTTGGGCACGGTCAAGAAGACGCCGCTCGCGGCTTTCAGCCGTCCGCTCAAGAAGGGCATCATCGCTGTGAATCTCGATGACGGCGACGTGCTGATCGGCGCAGCCATCACCGATGGCGCCCATGACGTCATGTTGTTCTCGGACAGCGGCAAGGCCGTGCGTTTCGACGAAAACGATGTGCGTCCGATGGGTCGTGAGGCGCGCGGCGTTCGCGGTATGCAGCTCGAAGACGGTCAAACGGTCATCGCGCTGCTGGTCGCTGAGAACGAGCAGCAGTCGGTGCTGACGGCGACCGAAAACGGCTACGGCAAGCGCACTTCGATCACCGAATATACGCGCCATGGCCGTGGCACTAAGGGTATGATTGCGATCCAGACGAGCGAGCGCAACGGCCGGGTGGTCGCGGCGACGCTGGTTGAGCCGGATGACGAGATCATGCTGATCACGACTGGCGGGGTGCTGATCCGTACGCGCGTGTCGGAAATTCGCGAAATGGGCCGGGCCACGCAAGGGGTGACGCTGATCAGCCTGGACGAAGGCACCACGCTTTCAGGCCTGCAACGCATCGTTGAGTCCGACGCCGAAGTTGCCGAAAATGGCGACGCTCAGGGCGACGATGAAGCGCCGGAAGCGGATGTCACGGAGTAATACTGGCGTAACTCGATGTAATCTACGGTGCATTGCCCCAAAAAGTCAGTAGAATCTGGCCCGATGCAGTGAAGTGCCCAGGCGAGGATGCATCTATTTATCGTCGTCGGAAGCCGACGAACTTTGGAGTGACTATTACTATGCAACACAACGTCAAGAAGTGGATGTGGCTGCTGCTCGCAGCACCGGCAATGGCAATGGCTCAGCAGAGCGCCCCGCTCGACGCTGACAAGAAGGCAGCCATCAAGGATCTGCTCGACGCCATCGACTCGAACAAGCTCGTCACCGCCATTGGCGAAGGTGCGCAGCAGCAGGCCAAGCAACTGGCCCCGCAAGTGCTGGAGCGCCAACTGGTCGAGAACAAGACGTTGAGCGACGCACAGAAGCAATCCATCGTGCCGACGCTGCAACAGAACTCCGTGCAGAAGCTGGTTGACGGTGCTGGCAAGGTCTTCACGACCGACGCGTTCAAGAACGACGCGGTGCAAGCGCAGTACAACGCTTACGGCAAGTACTACACCACCGACGAAATCAAGGGTCTGACGGCGTTCTACAAGAGCCCGGTTGGCCAGAAGTACATCAAGGTGCAAGATCAGGTTGGCCAGGAAGTTGTCGGCGGCCTGATGCAGAAGTACATGCCGCAATCGATCGACGCGACCAGCAAGCAAGCTGATTCGGAAATCGCTTCGGCAGCCAAGTCGGCACCGAAGGCTCCGGCCAAGAAGTAAATTTCGGTCGGTCCCGCTGGGATTGACTGATAATGGCCGTTTGCGAGTGATCGCAAACGGCCATTTTGCATTGGCCAGGTAGATCGGCAGGTTCTGCTCGGAATTGTCCGGAATGCAGTCTTCCTGCGTCGGATTTGCCGCCCACGCCCGCACTCGATGGTCAACTGGCGGTATAGTTGGTGCTTGCCGTCGCCGCGCCATCGAACGATCGTCAGATGTGAAACGCAAGCCGCACGGGGCAGTCTCCGCCGGCTTGCGTTTCACTTTTACTGCTGCAAAACGATTATGACGCGCGCTTTCAATTTTTCCGCCGGTCCGGCGGCGCTGCCTGCGGAAGTTCTCTCGCAGGCAGCCGAGGAAATGCTCGACTGGCACGGGGCCGGCATGGGCGTGATGGAGATGAGCCATCGCGGCCGCGAGTTCATGAGCATTCTGGCGCAGGCGCAGGCCGACTTGCGCGAGTTGCTGGCCGTGCCTGACAACTACCGAATCCTGTTCATGCAGGGTGGTGCGCTTGCTGAAAACGCCATCATCCCGATGAACTTGTTGGGCGGCGAACGTGCAGGCGAGCGCCGTACGGCGGACTACGTCGTCACCGGCTCGTGGTCGGTGAAGTCGCAGAAGGAAGCGCGCAAGTATTGCGACGTCAACATCGCCGCGAGCACGGAGGCTGACAAGTTCACCCGGTTGCCGAAGATTGACGAGTGGCAACTGTCGAAGGATCCGGCTTACGTGCATATCTGCACGAACGAAACCATTCACGGTGTCGAGTATTTCTCGACGCCCGATCTGGCCGCTGCCGGTGTGCCGAACGCGCCGCTCGTGGCCGATGTGTCGTCGCACATTTTGTCGCGCCCGATGGACGTGTCGAAGTTCGGTGTGATGTATGGCGGGGCGCAGAAGAATATCGGCCCGTCGGGCCTCACGCTCGTCATCGTGCGCGACGATCTGCTTGGCCGCTCGCTGCCGTTCACGCCCAGCGCGTTCGATTGGAAGATCGTTGCCGAAAACGATTCGATGTACAACACGCCGCCGACTTACGCGATCTATATCGCGGGTCTCGTATTCCAGTGGCTCAAACGCCAGGGCGGTCTGGTTGCCATGGAAGCGCAGAACAAGGCGAAAGCCGAACTGCTGTATGGCTGTTTGGATGGCAGTGACTTTTACCGCACGTCGGTGGCTAAGGATTGCCGCTCGCGTATGAACGTGCCGTTTTTCCTGCGCGACGACGCATTGAACGAAACTTTCCTGGCTGGCGCTCGCGAGCGCGGTCTGCTGCAGCTCAAGGGCCACAAGTCCGTGGGAGGCATGCGTGCCTCGATCTACAACGCGATGCCACTTGCGGGTGTCGAGGCGTTGGTCGACTATCTGCGCGAGTTCGAACGCAGCCAAGGCTGACGAGGGCGAACGGCCGACGCGACAGGAGTCCTCTGACGTCCTTCGGGACATCGCGCCGCGAGCTGCCTGACCATGTCCCATCGTAAGAAGACAATACGCTCCATGGAAGAAGATCTGAACGCATCGCTGCGCCCTTTGCGCGAGAAGATTGATGCTATCGACGCGCAGCTTTTGAAGCTGCTCAATCAACGTGCGGCCGTCGCTTTGGAAGTTGGCGAGGTCAAGAAGCGCTTCGGTGCGCCGGTGTTCCGGCCCGAGCGCGAGTTGCAGGTGATTTCTCGTCTGCAACAGGCCAACGACGGTCCGTTGTATGGCGACAATCTGGCGTCGATCTGGCGCGAAATCATGTCTGCCAGCCGCGCGCTGGAGAAGGTGATGACGGTCGCCTATCTTGGCCCGGCCGGTACCTACAGCGAGCAGGCGGCTTTTACCTACTTCGGTCAAAGTGTGAAGGGTTTGCCGTGCCCGTCGCTCGACGAGGTGTTCCGTGCCGTTGAGGCGGGAAGCGCCGACTTTGGCGTAGTGCCGGTCGAGAACTCGACCGAGGGTGTTGTGTCTCGAACGCTGGATCTGCTGCTGCAGAGTCCGCTGACGATTGGCGGCGAAGTGGCCCTGCCAATTCACCACAATCTGATGTCGCAGTCGGGCACGCTCGACGGTGTCACACGTATTTGCTCGCATGCGCAGTCGCTCGCTCAGTGTCAGCATTGGCTCACGGCGCACTTCCCGCAACTGGATCGCCAGGCGGTGTCGAGCAACGCCGAGGCCGCGCGCATGGCATCGGCCGATCCGACCGTCGCGGCGATCGCCGGCGAGTCGGCAGCCACGCAATACGGGCTGCAAATCGCGTTCTCGCATGTGCAGGACGATCCCCACAATCGTACGCGTTTCGTTGTGGTCGGCACGCAGGACCCGGCGCCGAGTGGCCATGATCAAACGTCGCTGATTCTCTCGGTACCGAATCGTGCCGGTGCTGTCGTGGCATTGCTCGAACCGTTGGCAAACAACGGGGTGTCGATGACGCGTTTTGAATCGCGTCCGGCCAAGAGCGGTGCGTGGGAGTATTACTTCTATGTCGACTTCGAGGGCCATCGCGAGGACCCGAATGTCGCCAAGGCACTCGACGTCCTGCGCCAGAACGCCGCCTATTGCAAGGTGCTCGGGTCTTACCCGCGCTCCGCGTAACGCGCCGCAGGTCATCATCATGAGTCTGAACAAACTCGTAATTTGTGGCGTCGGGCTGATTGGCGGCTCGCTCGCACGTGCGCTGAAGGCGGCGGGGACGGTGAAGGAAGTCGTCGGCGTCGGGCGCAGCGAGACGTCGCTTGCGCGAGCGTGCGAACTGGGCGTGATCGATCGCGCTGCCGCGTCGATGGCTGACGCCGTGACCGGTGCCGATGTGGTCGTGCTCGCGGCGCCGGTGGCACAAACCCCCGCCTTGTTCGCCGCGATCCGCCCGCATCTTGGCGGCAATACGATCGTGACCGACGCGGGCAGTACCAAGACGGACGCCGTGGTAGCCGCCAAGGCGGCGCTGGGGGAGGAAGTCTGGCGCTTCGTGCCCGGTCATCCCATCGCCGGCGCGGAGTTGTCCGGCGTCGACGCGGCGAAGGTCGATTTGTATCGCGACCGGCGTGTGGTGCTTTGTCCGCAACCGGGCAATCGTCGTGAGGATGTCGCGCGGGTGCGCGCGATGTGGGAAGCGACGGGGGCGCGCGTCTCTGAAATGTCCGAGACACAGCATGATCGCGTTTTCGCATCGGTGAGCCATTTGCCGCACGTGCTGTCGTACGCTCTCATTGCGCAGATTCTCGAAGCTCCCGATGCCGCGTTGAAATTCGGCTTCGCGGGCGGAGGTTTTCGCGATTTCACGCGTATTGCTGCATCGAATCCGGAAATGTGGCGCGATATCTGTGTGGCGAATCGCGAGGCGTTGCTTGCCGAACTCGACGGATATCTCGCCACGCTCGGCACGCTGCGTGAATTGATCGATGCCGGTGATGGTGCCGGTCTCGAGGCCGTGTTCTCTCGCACCAGTCAGGCGCGAACGGACTGGGCCAAGCAACAGGAAAAGTAATGGAAACGCTCGATCTCGGCCCCTACGGCCACGCCGAAGGCACGCTGCGCCTGCCCGGCTCGAAAAGTATCTCGAACCGCGTGCTGCTGCTCGCCGCCCTGTCGCACGGCACGACGCGTGTGCGCGAATTGCTGGCGTCAGATGACACGCAGGTGATGCTCGACGCATTGGCGACGCTTGGCGTCAAATGCACTCAGATCGGCGACTCCCGCGATTACCTTGTGGAGGGTTGCGGTGGCGTCTTTCCCGTGAAGACCGCCAAGCTGTTCATGGGCAATGCCGGTACGGCCATTCGCCCGTTGACGGCGGCGTTGTCGTTAAGCCATGGCGACTATGAAGTCTCCGGCGTGGCGCGCATGCATGAGCGCCCGATCGGCGATCTGGTCGACGGCTTGCGTCAACTCGGCGCGCAGATCGATTATCTCGGCAATGCCGGCTATCCTCCGCTACATATCAAACCGGCCGACGTGGCGGCGCCTGTCACTCCGATTCGCGTGCGTGGTGATGTGTCGAGTCAATTCCTGACAGCGCTGCTGCTGACGCTGCCGTTGCTGCCTTCGGCGACGGGGGAGATTGTCGTCGAAGTCGAGGGGGAGCTGATTTCCAAGCCGTATATCGACATCACGCTGCGACTGCTCCGCCGTTTTGGCATTGACGTGCAACAGGATGGCTGGTCGCGCTTCACCTTGCCGGCGGCGGATGCAGGCGGTGCGAAGTACAGGAGTCCGGGCGAAATTCGGGTCGAGGGCGATGCATCGTCGGCATCTTATTTCCTGGCAGCAGGTGCCATTGGCGGCGGTCCGTTGCGCGTGGAAGGCGTTGGCCGCGACAGCATTCAGGGCGACGTCCGTTTTGTCGAAGCGCTCGAGGCGATGGGCGCACGTGTCACGCTGCACGACGATGCGATCGAGGTGCATGGCATCGACACGCCGAGCGGCAAGCTGCGTGCGATCGACATGGACTTCAATCACATTCCCGATGCCGCGATGACGATTGCCGTCGCCGCACTCTTCGCCGATGGCACGACTACGCTGCGCAATGTCGCGAGCTGGCGCGTGAAGGAGACGGATCGCCTGGCTGCCATGGCCATCGAATTGCGCAAGGTCGGTGCAACGGTGGAAGAGGGCGCTGACTATCTGCGCGTCACGCCGCCGGCGTCGCTGACGCCGAACGCGGCAATCGACACTTACGACGATCATCGTATGGCGATGTGTTTCTCGCTCGTGAGCCTTGGTGGCGTTCCCGTGACGATCAACGATCCGAAGTGCGTCGGCAAGACGTTCCCGACGTATTTCGCCGAGTTCGCGCGGGTTGCCTCATAGTTCAGAGAGCGTTCAGGACTGACGTGCCGCTCTGGCTGCACGTCAGTCCTGTCGATTCGGCATCTCATCGTTCGCTGATTCATGTGATTCATGACGTGCCTGAACTGGCATTGCTTGCGCCGGACGCAGGCACTTACCCCTGGCCGGTCAACGTCTGCCAAAGCAGGATGCCGTTCAGTGCGACGATGGCGCCCGCGATGAGCCAGGCGACAGCCAGCAGCGCGCCGCGCACTCGCCATTCCCCCATGAGTTTTGCATCGCCAGCGAACCGCACGAGGGGAATCACTGCAAACGGCAATTGCAGGCTCAGCACGACTTGACTCAAGATCAGGAGGTTCGTCGTCTGGGCTTCGCCGCCATGACCGACGATCAGCAATGCCGGAATGAGTGCCAGCGAGCGCGTGATGAGCGCGCGGTGCCATGGCTTCATCCGTAAATTGAGAAAGCCCTCCATCGTGACTTGCCCCGCGAGCGTGGCAGTCACTGTCGAGTTCAGGCCGCAGGCGAGAAGCGCGACGGCGAACATGACGCCTGCCCATTGATTGCCGAGTAGCGGCGCAAGCAACTTGTGCGCGTCGCCAAGCGATTCCACAGAAGTGTTTCCGCTCGCATGGAACACGGAGGCGGCCAGAATCAGGAGCGCCGCGTTGATCAGGAAGGCGAAGCCGAGAGACAGCGTGGTATCCCAATGCGTTGTGCGCAGGGCGCGTCGCAGCGTGTCCGGGGTGCGTTCGGGCATCGCCTCGCCGCGCATGCGCAGCAGGGCGGAGTGCAGATACAGGTTATGAGGCATGACCGTAGCGCCAAGAATGCCGGTCGCCAACCAGAGCATGCCCGCCTGAGCGACGATTTCGCTACGCGGACGCAGGCCTGCGGCGGCGGCTCCCCAGTCGGGATTGGCTAGCGCCAGTTGCGCAGCGAAGCACCCTGCCGTGAGCAGGATGAGGGCGGCGACGGCGCCTTCGAGCCGGTGTTGTCCGAAACCTTGCAGTCCGAGCATGGCGAACGCGAGGACACCCGCGAGCAGCACGCCCACTGGCAGAGAGAAGCCAAACAACAATTGCAGCGCGACCGCACTGCCGATGATTTCGGCGAGATCGCAGGCGATGATGGCAATCTCGCAAAGGACCCATAACGCCAGCGAAGTGCGACGGCTATACTGGCTACGTGAGAGTTGCGCGAGGTCGCGTCCGGTCACCAGGCCGACGCGTGCGGCCAACCATTGCAGCAATAACGCCATCACGCTCGAGAGCAGGACAACGCACAGCAGCGTGTAACCGTAACGGGCGCCCCCGGCAATCGCCGTGGCCCAATTGCCCGGATCCATATACCCGACGGCGATGAGTGTGCCCGCGCCGGCGAACCCCATCCACCGCTGCGAACGACGCGGCGTATTGTCTTTCGGGTCGGACGGCGGCACCCATTCGGAACCGGCTAAGGGATAATCGCGGCTTTGCATGGCAGTCACATCTTCGGATGGCGCCGGCGGCGCTACATCTAAATGATAATCATTATTATTTAGATGTAAAGTTTTATTTTTTAATGTGTTGGATAGACAGAGACGAAGGGATGCCTGATTTGACGGTAGTGGACGACTCGATTCCGGTGATTACAGTGGATGGCCCGACGGCGTCCGGCAAGGGCACGGTGGCGCACCGTGTGGCCGATGCACTGGGTTTTCACTATCTCGACAGTGGTGCGCTCTATCGACTGAAGGCGCTGGCGAGCGCCCGTCACGGGATCGATCCCGACGATGTCAACGCGCTGGCTGTGCTCGCCGAAACCCTGGACGTGCGTTTCAGGGATCAGCGTATCTGGCTGGCCGGGGAAGATGTCACCGACGCGATTCGTGCCGAGGCTATTGGCAATCGTGCATCCAGCATTGCGGTGCACAAAGCGGTGCGGCAAGCGCTGAGAGCGCTTCAGCGGGCGTTCAAGACCGCGCCGGGCCTCGTCGCGGATGGCCGCGACATGGGAACGGTGATCTTCCCGGAAGCCGAATTGAAGGTGTTTTTGACTGCCTCACCACAGGCTCGTGCCGAGAGACGGTATAAGCAATTGATAGAAAAAGGTTTTTCTGCTAATATAGACAGTCTCATGCTGGACCTAGAGGCGCGTGATGCGCGGGATCGTACCCGTGCCGAGGCGCCGCTAAGGCCGGCAGAGGGTGCGCGGGTACTCGATACTTCGGGGCTCAACGTCGATCAGGCGGTGGCTCAGGTGCTCGAATGGTTCGCGCAGGTGCAGTACCCGCAAGGCGCCTGACCGGATGTTTCATGCAGTCATCCGGCGTGGTTTTGTCTAACCTTTAACCCAACCGTTGTTCGTCATCGTCAGCCCCCCTCGGGAGACGGACGTCAGCGGCGTAATCCACATTTATGTCCGACCTGCAAACCTCGACCAATGAATCTTTCGCGGCGCTTTTCGAAGAGTCGCTCACTCGCCAAGACATGCGTGCTGGTGAAGTCATCAGCGCAGAAGTCGTGCGGGTTGACCACAACTTCGTGGTCGTCAACGCCGGGCTCAAGTCCGAAGCGTACATCCCCATCGAAGAATTCCTGAATGATCAGGGCGAGGTCGAAGTTCAGGCCGGCGACTTTGTTTCCGTGGCGATCGACGCCCTGGAAAACGGCTACGGCGACACCGTGCTGTCGCGCGACAAGGCCAAGCGTCTGGCTTCGTGGCTGGCACTTGAGAAGGCCCTCGAGTCGGGCGAACTCGTGACCGGCACGATCACCGGCAAGGTCAAGGGCGGCCTGACCGTGATGGTCAATGGCATCCGCGCATTCCTGCCGGGTTCGCTGGTTGACACGCGTCCGGTCAAGGACACGACCCCGTACGAAGGCAAGACCCTCGAATTCAAGGTTATCAAGCTCGACCGCAAGCGCAACAACGTTGTGCTGTCGCGCCGTGCCGTGATCGAAGCCACCCAGGGTGAAGAGCGCGCCAAGCTGCTCGAAACGCTCAAGGAAGGCGCGATCGTCAAGGGCGTGGTCAAGAACATCACCGATTACGGCGCATTCGTTGACCTGGGCGGTATCGACGGCCTGCTGCACATCACCGACATCGCATGGCGTCGTGTGCGTCACCCGAGCGAAGTTCTGTCGGTTGGCCAGGAAGTCACCGCCAAGATCCTCAAGTTCGATCAAGAGAAGGGCCGTGTCTCTCTGGGCGTCAAGCAACTCGGCGAAGATCCGTGGGAAGGCATTGCTCGCCGTTACCCGCAAGGCACCCGCCTGTTCGGCAAGGTCACCAACATCACCGACTACGGCGCATTCGTCGAAGTGGAATCGGGCATCGAAGGCCTGGTTCACGTGTCTGAAATGGATTGGACCAACAAGAACGTTGCTCCGACCAAGGTTGTCCAGCTGGGCGACGAAGTCGAAGTCATGGTGCTCGAGATCGACGAAGACCGTCGTCGTATCAGCCTCGGCATGAAGCAGTGCAAGCCGAATCCGTGGGATGACTTCTCGCGCAACTTCAAGAAGGGCGACAAGATCAAGGGCGCAATCAAGTCGATCACCGACTTCGGCGTGTTCATTGGTCTGCCGGGTGGCATCGACGGCCTGGTCCACCTGTCGGACCTGTCGTGGAGCGAAACTGGCGAAGACGCCGTGCGCAAGTACAAGAAGGGCGACGAAGTCGAAGCCGTGGTTCTGGGCATCGATGTCGAGAAGGAACGCATCTCGCTGGGTATCAAGCAGCTCGAAGGCGATCCGTTCAACACCTTCGTGGCAATCCATGACAAGGGTTCGGTCGTTGACGGCGTTATCAAGGCAGTCGATCCGAAGGGTGCTGTCGTGTCGCTGGGTGAAGACGTCGAAGGCTACCTGCGCGCTTCGGAAATCTCGCACGACCGTGTGGAAGATGCCCGTAACGTGCTCAAGGAAGGTGAGAACGTCAACGCAATGATCGTGAACATCGATCGCAAGTCGCGCAACATCAACCTGTCGATCAAGGCCAAGGATTCGGCTGAGCAGCAGGAAGCGATTAGCAAGATGTCGACGGACAGCTCGGCAGCGAGCGGCACCACGAATCTGGGTGCACTGCTCAAAGCCAAGCTGGACAGCCAGAATCAGTAAGGTCCAAGGCCTATGACCAAGTCTGAATTGGTCAACCAGTTGGCGGCGCGGTTTCCCCAGTTGGTGCTCAAGGATGCCGATTTCGCGGTGAAGACAATTCTCGACGCGATGGCTGACGCGCTTGCGCGTGGTCATCGAATCGAGATCCGCGGCTTCGGTAGTTTTGGGCTCAACCGTCGGCCACCGCGCGTCGGCCGCAACCCCAAGTCGGGCGAGAAAGTGTTGGTGCCGGAGAAATTCGTGCCTCACTTCAAGCCTGGCAAGGAATTGCGAGAGCGGGTTGATCACAAGGCGTCGGACCAATAAGGCCCTTTGGGATCTACTACGCAAAAAAAGCGCCTTCGGGCGCTTTTTTTGCATCTGGCGGAGACGAGTGCACACAATTGACGCAAATGTGAAGCGCGCTGCAGTAACGACGCCTCACAGAGCACATCCGGTACAATACGCCCACGTGCCGGTCTGGCGCGCGGACGGTGTCGCAACCGTGTGCGCGAGACTGCTCAAGTTGCAAAACATACGGCAAGCCTGCCGCAGGAGCCTTTCGGCATGAAGCTGATTGTTTGGATCGTTCGTCTCATCGTGTTCGTGGTGTTGCTGTGTCTCGCGCTCGCCAACACGGGCGAGGTCACGTTGAACCTGTTCCTGGGGCATACGTGGACGGCACCGCTCATCATGATCGGTCTGGCGTTTTTCGTGGTCGGTGGCGTCATCGGTGTGCTCGCCACCTTGCCAAGCCTGATGCGTCAACGCCTGGAACTGCGCCGCACGCGACGCGATCTTGCGCGTGCACAACGTGATCCCGAGGCAAGCGATCAACCGCCGATGCTGCCGCCGGTCTAAGGCGACGGCGGCGCGGCGAACAACGCTCGCCATCCTCATCGACTGTTTCAACGACAACACGCATTCATGGAATTCGAGGTCTGGTGGCTTTTAGCCATCCCTGTGATTTTCGGCTGCGGCTGGGTAGCCGCACGCCTGGATCTGCGCAGCCTGCTTTCGGAGAGCCGCAATCTGCCGGCCTCCTATTTCCGCGGTTTGAACTTCTTGCTGAACGAGCAGCCCGACAAGGCGATCGATGCCTTCATCGAAGTCGCGAAGCTCGACCCTGAGACCACCGAACTGCACTTCGCACTGGGCAGCCTGTTCCGCCGTCGCGGCGAAACGGAGCGTGCCATTCGCGTGCATCAGAATTTGCTCTCGCGTGACGACCTGCCGCAAGCCGATCAGGAGCACGCGCTTTACGAATTGGGGCACGACTTCCTGAAGGCGGGTCTGCTGGACCGTGCCGAAGAAGCCTTCGGCCGTCTGCAGACGGGGGCGTATGCCAAGGCCGCGCAACATGCGAAGCTCACGATCTATCAGATCGAGAAGGAGTGGCGCAAAGCGCTGACCGAGGCAGAGATGCTTAGCGATCTCGACCTCGCCGTGTCGTACCGCAAGGAGATTGCGCAGTTCCACTGCGAACTGGCGCAGGAAGCGCTGCAGCGCAAGGACATCGCGTCGGTGACGCAAGCGCTCGATGCCGCGCTCGAAGTCAATCCCGCCAATGTGCGCGCGCCGCTGCTGCGCGGCGACATGCTGCTTGCCGAGGGCGACGCCGAAGGCGCGTTGCGCGTGCTTAGCACCATTGAACAGCAGAATCCGGTGTACATCGGCTTGGCGGCCAAGCGACTGATGCGGGCTTACGAGGCATTGGGCCGCGCACCGGAAGGGCTCGCCGTGTTGCGTGACGCGCTGCGCAAGAATCCGTCGGACGACCTGTTGGAGATCGTCTACGAGAAGACGGTCGCGCTTGAGGGGCCGGAAGCGGCACTCAAGCTCATGCGGGAGCAGATGCACCGTGCGCCCAGTGCACTCGGTATGACGCGCCTGCTCGAAGCGCACGCCGTGACGGCATCCGGCGACACGCAATCCGATCTGCAACTCATGGGCAAGCTCATCACGCAGCGTACCAAGTCGTTGCCGCGCTACGTCTGTGATCAGTGCGGCTTCCGCGCGCGATTGTTCTACTGGCAGTGCCCCGGCTGTAATGGCTGGGAGACCTATACGCCGCGCCGCGCCGACGTGCCGGCGGCATCCTAATTTCTTTAAGTTCGCGCAATCATGAAAGTCACCATCATCGGCTCCGGATACGTCGGCCTTGTTACCGGCGCCTGTCTCGCGGACGTCGGCAACGACGTGTTCTGTCTCGACGTCGATCAGCGCAAGATCGATATTCTGAACAACGGCGGCGTGCCGATTCACGAACCGGGCCTGCAGGAAATCATTGCACGCAACCGCGAAGCCGGTCGTCTGCACTTCTCGACGGATGTCGAGGCCTCGGTTGCGCATGGCGACGTGCAGTTCATCGCCGTGGGCACGCCTCCCGATGAAGACGGCTCGGCTGACCTGCAATACGTTGTGGCGGCCGCGCGCAACATCGGTCGTTACGCCAAGAGCTTCAAGGTGATCGTCGACAAATCGACAGTGCCGGTGGGCACCGCCGACAAGGTGCATGCGGCCGTGGCTGAAGAACTCACCAAGCGTGGTGAGAAGGTGTCGTTCTCCGTCGTCTCGAATCCGGAATTCCTGAAGGAAGGCGCGGCGGTGGATGACTTCATGCGTCCGGACCGCATCGTGATCGGTGTGGACGATGACACCGACGGCCAACAGGCGCGCGCGATGATGAAGCGCCTGTACTCGCCGTTCAACCGCAATCACGAGCGCACGCTGTATATGGATGTGCGCTCGGCAGAGTTCACCAAGTACGCGGCAAACGCCATGCTCGCCACGCGTATTTCATTCATGAACGAACTGGCCAATCTCGCGGATCGGGTCGGCGTGGATATCGAAGACGTGCGTCAGGGCATTGGTTCGGACCCGCGTATCGGCTACCACTTCCTGTACGCCGGTTGCGGTTACGGTGGCTCGTGCTTCCCGAAGGACGTGCAGGCACTTGTGCGCACCGCCGAGGACTATGGCTTGCCGTTGCGGATTCTGAATGCGGTAGAAGCCGTCAATGAAACGCAGAAGACGGTGCTGATCGACAAGATCGTGAAGCGCCTTGGCGACGATCTGTCGGACAAGACGTTCGCGCTGTGGGGCCTCGCGTTCAAGCCGAACACCGACGATATGCGCGAGGCGCCGAGCCGCCGCGTGATCGAGGAGCTGGTGCGCCGTGGCGCCCGTGTGCGCGCTTACGATCCGGTCGCGCTGGAAGAAGCGCGTCGCGTCATTGCGCTGGATTTCGCAGACGATGCTGCGGCGCATGCTCGCATCGAATTCTGTGCATCGCAGAACGACACGTTGACGGGTGCCGACGCGCTCGTCATCGTCACGGAATGGAAGGCGTTCCGCAGCCCGGACTTTGCGAAGGTGAAGACGGCGTTGTCGCTGCCGCTGATTTTCGACGGTCGCAATCTGTACGACCCGGAGGCCATGCAGGAACTCGGTATCGAGTACCACGCCATTGGCCGTGATTTGCACAAGCCGGTCTGAGTATCGAGGAGCGACGGATGACTTCGACGGCAACTTCGCTCACGCGCACGGTGCAGGCACCGGGCGTACCCACCGTGCCTCGCGAGGCCTTCAGCCACGCGCGTGTGCTGATCGTTGGCGATGTGATGCTCGATCGCTACTGGTTTGGCGACGTCAATCGCATTTCCCCGGAAGCACCGGTGCCGGTAGTGCACGTCAAGCGCAACGAAGAGCGTTTGGGCGGCGCGGCGAACGTGGCGCTCAACGCCACGTCGCTGGGCGCGCAGGCCGGACTGCTCTGCGTGCTTGGGGAAGATGAACCGGCCGAACGGGTCGTCGACATGCTCGACGCGAGCGGTGTGACGGCTTACGTGACACGCGACGCCCATTTGGCGACAACCATCAAGCTGCGCATCGTATCGCGCCAGCAGCAACTCCTGCGCATCGACTTCGAGAACCAGCCGGCGCACGAAGTGTTGCTGGCCGTGCTCGATCAGTACCGCCAACTGCTCGCCAGCTATGACGTGGTGCTGCTCTCGGATTACGCGAAGGGCGGTCTGACGCACGTACAGCCGATGATCGACGCCGCGCGTGCTGCAGGCAAGGCGGTGCTTGTCGATCCGAAGGGCAGCGACTACGAGCGCTATCGCGGTGCCACGATCCTGACCCCGAACCGGGCGGAATTGCAGCAGGTGGTGGGCGAATGGCGCTCGGAAGACGACCTCACGGTGCGCGCGCAGAACCTGCGTGAGTCGCTGAACCTCGAGGCGCTGCTGCTCACGCGCTCGGAAGAGGGCATGACGCTCTTTACCGAAGGCGGCGCGCTGCACGTGCCGGCTCAGGCGCGCGAAGTGTATGACGTGTCGGGCGCGGGCGACACCGTGATCGCAACCCTTGCGGCATCGCTGTCCGCGGGGGTGCCGCTCGCGCAGGCCGTTGTGCTCGCCAACCGCGCCGGTAGTATCGTCGTGGGTAAGCTGGGCACAGCGAGCGTGGATTACAACGAACTCTTTTCCGATCTGACATGACCATTATCGTGACCGGCGCCGCCGGCTTCATCGGCGCGAACATTGTCAAAGCCCTCAACGAGCGCGGCGAGACCGACATCGTGGCGGTCGACAATCTCACGCGCGCCGACAAATTCCGCAATCTCGTCGATTGCGAGATCAGCGACTACCTCGACAAGACCGAATTCGTCGCGCGTTTCCAGCGCCGGGAGTTCGGCCGCGTTCGTGCAATTTTCCACGAAGGCGCCTGCTCCGACACCATGGAGACGGATGGCCGCTACATGATGGAGAACAACTTCCGCTACACGCGGGCGTTGTTCGAAGCCTGTCAGGCGCAGGCCGTGCCATTTCTCTATGCGTCGTCGGCCGCAACGTACGGTGCGTCGGAAACATTCGTGGAGACGCGTGAATACGAGAAGCCGCTGAACGTCTACGGGTACTCGAAGTTCCTGTTCGATCAGATCGTACGTCGTGCCATGCGTGACGCGGGCGGCAAGCTGCCGAGTCAGGTGGCCGGCTTCCGTTACTTCAACGTGTATGGCTCGCGTGAGGCGCACAAGGGCCGCATGGCGTCGGTTGCGTACCACAATTTCAACGAATTCCGTGCCAATGGCCGTGTGAAGCTCTTCGGTGAGTACAACGGCTACGCCGCTGGTACGCAAAGCCGCGACTTCGTGTCCGTGGAAGACGTGGTCAAGGTGAACCTGCATTTCTTCGATCATCCGGAGCGCAGCGGCATCTTCAACCTTGGCTCGGGCCGTGCACAGCCGTTCAACGATATCGCCGTTGCCGTGATCAACACGCTTCGCCAGGAAGCGGGCGAGGCGCCGCTCACGCTCGATGAACTGGTCAAGCAGGGGCTGGTGGAGTACATCCCGTTCCCGGACGCGCTGCGTGGCAAGTATCAATGCTTTACGCAGGCGAATATCGACCATCTGCGTCAGGTGGGCGGCTATCAGCAGCCGTTCTACACGGTGGGTGAAGGGGTGTCGCGTTACGTGCGCTGGCTGCTCGCGCAGTAAGCGCCAGGACCCGCCGACACGTGTCGCCAGACAGACGGGGAGCCAGAGACGGCTCCCCGTTTTGTTTTAAAACGTGCCCGATGTCATCCGCAGACGCGCTTGGGCGTTAAGGAGATATCGGGGGTATCGCGGATATCGACCCGAGTGACCTCATAAGGAACACATCATGCTTCGCAAACTCTTGCTGGCGGTTGTTGCCTTTTTCACCCTGTGCGGCTTGGCCATGGCCGCCGTCGACATCAATACCGCCGACCAGTCGCAGCTTGAATCGCTCAAGGGCATCGGGCCGGTCAAATCCAAAGCCATCATCGACGAGCGCAACGCCCACGGCCCGTATAAGGACGCCGCTGACGTTGCCAAGCGCGTCAAAGGGTTGGGTGCCAAGTCCGTCACCACGCTCCAGTCCGAAGGTATGACGATCAACGGGCAGGGCGGTGCTGCGGCACCGGCGACGCCCGCCGCCTCGGCAAAGTCGCCTCCGATTGCTGCGCCGGCCGCTCAGGCACCTGCGGCACCGGCCAAGACCGTGCCGCCCGTCGCGCAGACGCCGTCTGCTCCTGCGACCCCGACCAAGCCCTCAACGGTAGCGCCGACGCCAGCAGCACCGGCGACGCCCGTGCCGTCAACGGCCACGCAAAAGACGCCGACGCCTACGCCGGCCGCGGGACAGACCATGAAGCCCGCCACTGCCGGTGCCACGGCGATGTCTGCCAAGCCTGGCACGCCGGTCCCGGCGGCGGCGTCCGCCGCTGGCGCATCGGATACCAAGACGGCCAAGTCGAAGAAGTCGAAGGATGCCAAGTCGGCCAAGTCGGCCAAGGCGGATGCGGCACCGTCGGCAGCATCCGCTCCGGCAGCAGCGGCTGCCGATGCCGCTCCGGCCAAATCCTCCAAATCCAAGAAGGCCAAGGCGCCGTCGCCGGCTAGCGCGGCGAAGTCCTGAGGTGCTTCGGGCGGCCGGATATCCACGAATCGGATGTCCGACCGTAGCCCGCCATGAGCGCGGTGATGGCCGGTGGATTAGAATGTTCTGATTCCCGACCGAAAAAGCTTAGCGCAATGGCCTATAAGACTATCGAAGACACCATCGGCAATACGCCGCTGGTGCAACTGATGCGTTTGCCCGACGACGAAATCCGTCGTCGTAACAACGTGATTCTCGGCAAGCTCGAGGGCAACAACCCGGCGGGTTCGGTGAAAGACCGTCCGGCGCTGTCGATGATCAAGCACGCGGAATTGCGCGGCCGCATCAAACCGGGCGACACGCTCATCGAAGCCACGTCGGGCAATACCGGCATCGCTTTGGCGATGGCGGCGGCCATTCGCGGCTACAAGATGGTCCTCATCATGCCGGAAGACCTCTCCATCGAGCGTCGTCAGAGCATGGGGGCCTATGGCGCCGAGATCATCCTGACACCGGTCAAGGGCGGCATGGAGTACGCGCGCGACCTCGCCGAGCAAATGCAACGTGACGGACGCGGCATCATCCTCGACCAGTTCGCCAACCCGGACAACCCGCTCGCGCACTATCAGGGCACGGGGCCGGAGATCTGGCGCGACACCGAGGGACGCATTACGCACTTCGTCTCTGCAATGGGCACGACCGGCACGATCATGGGCGTGTCGCAGTACCTGAAAGAGCAGAGCGACGCGGTGCAGATCATCGGCGCGGAGCCGGCGGAAGGCTCGCGCATTCCCGGCATTCGCAAGTGGCCGGAAGCGTACCTGCCGAAGATTTTCGACCGCGCACGCGTGGACCGCACGATCTCCGTGACGCAGGCTGACTCGGAAATCATGACACGCCGTCTCGCAGCGGAAGAGGGCATCTTCTGCGGCATTTCGGCCGCAGGCGCCTGCCACATCGCGCTGAATCTGGCACGCGAAGTCGAGAATGCGACCATCGTGTTTATCGTGTGCGATCGCGGCGATCGCTATCTGTCGACGGGCGTGTTTCCGGCGTGATATGCCGTGGTGATGTGCTGCGGTGCTTGGCACCGTTTCCCTTGACGGGATGCACAATGAAAACGGGACCCGAGGGTCCCGTTTTTTATGGCGATGGAGCGACCGAACGACGATCGGGATCAGGCGTTACGGTGCACGTGCCGCCTTGATCGCATCGGCCAGGTCGTACACCGACATGGCGTAGAAGAAGCTGCGGTTGTAGCGCGTAAGCACGTAGAAGTTATTCAGGCCCATGCGGTACTGCGTGGGCTGTCCCGGCGTCGGCAGATCGACGATGAGCACCGGCGTGTCGAGCGACGCGCCGACATCGAGCCGAGGCTCGTTCATCAGCATGCCGGCCTTGATGAAGTCGCCGAGCTTCCAATGCGGCTCAGGTTGCCCATCGGCGCCCGCTTCTGCCAAGCCCAGGCTACCGCGATCGCCGGCGATGTTCCAGACGACCGGTTGTCCCGGCTGCCAACCGTGTTGCTTGAGGAAGTTGGCGACGCTGCCGATCGCATCGGCCACATCGGTCGTCAGATTGATCTTGCCGTCGCCGGTGTAGTCGACGGCGTAATTGCGGATCGAAGACGGCATGAACTGCGGGATGCCGATGGCGCCCGCGTATGAGCCGTAAATGCTGAACGGATCGACGCCACGCTCGCGTGCGTAAAGCAGCAAGTTTTCCAGCTCATTGCGGAACAGCGCCATGCGCTCCGACCGGTTACGTGCGGGCGGATAGTCGAACGCGAGCGTGGTGAGCGCGTCGATGGTGCGGAAGTTGCCCATGTTGCGCCCGTAGATCGTCTCTACGCCGATGATGGCGACGATGATCTCCTCAGGCACTCCGTACTGTTTCGCGGCGCGAGCGAGCGTTGCCGCGTTCTGATTCCAGAAGCGCACGCCGCCATTGATGCGCGTGTTGTCGAGAAAATTCTTCTCGTACTTGATCCAGTTCTTCTGACCGGGCGTGGCAGGCGGTGCGGCCAGACGGGCAGCCGTCTGGGAGAACACCACGCGCGAGAACACCCGTTGCAATTCGGCGCGATCGAAACCGTCGCGTGCCACGATGTCGTTGATGAACGCGTCGACCTCGGGGTTGGCCGCGTAGCGTTGCGGCACGACCTCTTCTTCGAACTCCGTTTGGGCGACTTGCTTCGGACGCGTCTGCGCGTGCGCGCCGATCGTCGTCAGTGAGAAGGCGCCGACGCATAGCGCAACGCCGAGCGCGCGAACGGGGCGCGACAGTCGCGAAAGGCGCTTCGTGTCGGAGGATTTGCGGAGGGCGGCCGATAGGTGACGGCCAGTGTCCGGTCGATGAGTGAGGCGCGAGAGCGCCAGCGGGAGCGAGTCGTACATCCGTACCGGTGATGTCATGCTGTCTGTCAGGCCTGTATGAAGTCCGAATGCGATGCAGCCGTTGGGGCCACCATCGCGTTAGTCGCGTCGATGCTTTCGTCGGTGTGTGTCGAAGTGAGCCCGACACGCGGTTCAGACTAGAGCGTCAACCATTCATGCCAGTTCCTGCCGTCCCGAATTTCAGGAGAACGGCCCTTGCCGGCTGACACGGGTCTGCTGTGAGACTGCTTGGCAGTATAACCGAGTGCACCTGTGATACCTTAAGGCCTGTGCACTGTCGGTGACAGTGTTCAGGGGGATGCCGGCCATCGGCACGCGTGTGCCAGTGCAGTGCGGCACCGTGAGCCAGGCACTACGCCCGGCCGCTACCGGACGTGGAGACCACGGCGCGGCGGGCATCCCCCGCCCGTCCCAATATAACGATTCGAAGCGATAGGCGACACAACGAATGGCTACCGGGTTTTATACGCACCCCGATTGCATCCGTCACGAGATGGGAGAGTGGCATCCGGAATGTCCCGAGCGGCTGCGCGCCATCGAGGACCAATTGATCGCCGGACGCATCGACGGCCTGCTCGAGCGCCGAGAAGCCCCGGCCGCCGACGAGGCCAGTCTGCGGCTCGTGCACACGCAAGATCACATCGATTTCATTCGCGACAACATCCCCGAGTCGGGCTATTTCCCGATCGACCCGGACACGTTGCTCAATCCGTATTCGTGGCGTGCCGCGACGCGTGCAGCAGGCGCGGCGATCGCCGCGACCGATGCGGTCATTCGCGGCGAACTTGAGAATGCCTTTTGCAGCGTGCGTCCGCCGGGCCATCACGCGACGCCCACGCGCGCTATGGGTTTCTGTCTGTTCAACAACGTGGCGATTGCCGCGGCCCATGCGCTGGAAGTTCACGGGCTCTCGCGTGTGGCGATCGTCGACTTCGACGTGCACCACGGCAATGGCACCGAAGCCGCATTCGGCAACGACGAACGCGTGTTGATGTGCGGCATTTTCCAACACCCGTTCTATCCGTTTTCCGGTGCGGTCGATCCCGCGCCGAACATGCTCAACATTCCGCTCGCCGCGCGCACGTCCGGCATGCAGGCCCGTGAGGCCATCGACTACGGCTGGCTGGGGCAACTCGAAGCATTCCGCCCGGAAATGATCTTTTTCTCGGCGGGCTTCGACGCGCACCGCGAAGACGATCTCGGCAATCTCGGACTGACCGAAGCGGACTTCACGTGGATCACCGAGCGTGTCAAAGCGATTGCGGATCGTCATTCAAAGGGGCGGATCGTGAGCTGCCTCGAAGGCGGCTACAACCTCTCCGCGCTTGGACGCAGCGTCGTGGCGCATCTGAAGGTGCTTGCCGACGTTTGACGTTTGACGTTTCGCGTTTGACGAATGTGCGATGCCGCGCACTCAGACGCGGCGCAGGAGACAAACATGACGGCATCCGAAGCCACGGCTGCACCGCATGAGCCGCTGGTCCTCGTCGCGCGTGGCGTGGGCGAACTCGCTGGCGTGGTCACGCTCACGCTGAATCGTCCGCGTCATTACAACGCCCTCTCCGAAGCCATGCTCGATGCGCTGCAACATGCGCTCGACGACACGGTGCGTGACACCCGCGCACGCGTGGTGGTGCTCGGTGCTGCCGGTCCGGCGTTTTGCGCGGGGCACGATCTCAAGGAAATGCGCGCCGAACCGTCGCTCGACTACTACCGCACGCTGTTCAATCAATGCACGCGCGTGATGCTGACGATGCAGCGCATGCCGCAGCCGGTCATTGCGCGGGTGCATGGCATTGCGACGGCCGCAGGGTGTCAACTGGTTGCGATGTGCGATCTGGCGGTGGCGACGTCGGCGGCGCGCTTTGCCGTCTCCGGTATCAATGTCGGCCTGTTCTGCGCGACGCCGGGCGTGGCGCTTTCGCGCAACCTCTCGCGCAAGCAGGCGATGGAAATGTTGCTCACGGGCGAGTTCATCGACGCGCAGACCGCCCGCGAGCGCGGTCTCATCAATCGCGTGGTGGCAACCGAGCGGTTGGACGCGGAAGTGGCGGCGCTGTGCCGCTCGATTCTGGCCAAGCCTGCGGCGGCCGTGGCTGCCGGCAAGGGGCTGTTCTACCGGCAGGTCGAGACGGGTATCGAAGCGGCCTATCGGATGGCCGGGCAGACGATGGCCTGCAACATGATGGACGACTGTGCGCTCGAAGGCGTGCAGGCGTTCATCGAGAAACGCGCGCCCGACTGGGCGAAGCCGTCGGACTGACGTCGCGGCGAAGCCTGCGACGCCCACGGAATCTCAGGCGTTCTCCCGCCGGCTACCACTGCTTCTCAAGCACGAGCGGCCCCGGTGTTGCCGTACGGCTGACCGCGTAGCCGTTGCCGGTGAACCATGCGCGCAGCTCCTTGATCATGTCCGGATTGCCGCACACCATGATGCGCGATGTGGCGGGATCGAGCGTTGCGCCCATCGCTTTCTCCAATTCCCCTGAGGCGAGCAATGACGTTACGCGTCCGGATAGCGCTTCGGGCGTTTGTTCTCGCGTCACGCACACCGCGAAGTGAAGCTTTTCGACAAGTGACGGATCGACGTCGGGGTGCGAAAAGTGCCGGAGTTCTTCGTAATAGGCGAGGTCGCGCACCCATCGCACGCTGTGCACGACGAAGATGCGTTTGAAGCGTTCCCAGACGGCCGGATCGCGAAGAATCGACACGAACGGCGCGAGGCCCGTGCCGGTGGCGAGCAGCCAGAGGTCGTCGCCGCCGGTGAACCGGTCCAGCGTGAGGAAGCCGTAGGCCGTGTGATCCACGAACAACTCGTCGCCGACCCTGAGTTGCGACAGAC
>JARLJF010000093.1 GCA_031291335.1 Pandoraea sp.
AACACAGAAATACAACATTTCCATCCCTTACCGGGACGGTCATACGGGGACCGCCTCCCCTCTATATCAAAGGGAGACCGCCTTGTCCGCGAGCGCCGCCAGACGCACCTGCTCGACGTACGGCGCCAGAAATACCTCGCGCTTGACCGATCCATTGAGCACGCCGACCACCGCGTCGGCGGTGACGAAGCGCATTTCCTCAAGCCCGAGGTAGCCGAACAAGGTCCGCAGCCAGGGTTCGACAAAATTTGCACTCGCCGCCCCGGCGTCGTAACGCCCGCCCGCCGCAATCATGAACGTCGCCCGCTTGCCGCCGAGCGTGCCACGCGGCCCCATGGCCGTCGACGCGACCGTCTCCTCCTGCCGGACGATGTGATCCACCCACAACTTGAAGCTCGACGACGGCCCCCAGTTGTGCATCGGGACACCGATCACGTATTCATCGGCCTGATGCAATTCGGCCGTGAGCGCATTGGAGAGCGCAAGCAAGTCGCCCTGTTGCGGTGTTCTCATCGCTTTCGGCGTGAAATTCGCCGCGCTCCACGCCGCGTCGATCACCGGAATCTCCGTACGTGCCAGATCGCGGTAAAGTATTTCGCCGTCGACGTTAGCCTGTCGCCATTGCTGCACGAACTCATGAGTGAGGCGGCGCGAAATCGAGGCTTCGCCCATCGGACTCGAGTCGATATGCAGTAGTGTTGTCATCACGTTTCTCCCGAAAAGGTGAAACGATATTAATCAACCAAAAGGTTGATTGTAAACCATGTGGTTGATTAATATTTTTCCATGAGTACACCCAAGATGCCCCAAGGCGATACCTCCATCGAACGGCTGGACGCCGTGTTCGGCGCACTGGCCGACCCTACCCGGCGCTCGATTCTTGAGCGGCTGCGCGGTGGCAGTCTGACCATCTCGGCGTTGGCCGAGCCGTATGACGTCAGTCTGAACGCCATCTCCAAGCATGTGAAAACGCTCGAGAAAGCCGGTTTGATCCGGCGAGAGATCCGCGGCCGCGAACATGCGTGCGAACTCGACGCGGCCCGGCTAAAGGAAGCGTCGAGCTGGCTCAACTACTACGCCGAATTCTGGAGCGGCCGGATGGATGCCCTTGAGAAGCACCTCGTCGACAAACGCAAGCGAGGCACGCCATGAGCCTCCAGGCGGTTCGCGTGAGCAAGCTCCTTTCGGCATCGCGCGACGAGGTGTTCGACGCGTGGCTTGACCCGGACGGCATGCGCGAATGGATGCTGCCCGGCACCGTCAAGCACTGCGACGTGATGCTGGAGCCGCGCGTCGGCGGGCGATTCCACATCTTCATGAAATCGGCCGGCGCCGACTACATGCACACCGGCGAGTATCTCGTTCTCGAACGGCCGTCGAAACTGGCGTTCACGTGGGTGTCGTCGCGAATGGACCAACAGGAGACGCTCGTGACCATCGAGCTGTTCGAGCGAGGGGACCAGCAATGCGAACTGGTGCTGACGCACGAGCGCGTGCCCGCCGATCACTCCGCCAAGGGGTTGGGCGTCGGTTGGCAACGTATGCTGGAGCATCTGGAAAAGCGGCTGGCCGGAAAGCGCGAGCGCCGATGAGGCGGACGACGTCAGCCCCGGCGAGCGCGGGTCTTGATGTTGGCCTTGATGCGAGTCTCAACGCGTGCCTTCATGCTGCCTTTTCTGCCGCAGATCGCCATTCAATGCGGTGCCGGACGACGCGGCCACCGGAAACGGGGCCAAATAGGCTAGTATTGCGGCACTGTCGCCTACCGAGCGGCTAATTGACTGGAACGCCGGCCCTCATCCGGGGCACGCGCGCAATGTGGTATGGAACTCGACGCCATTGATTTGAAGATTCTGCGGGAGCTGCAAGCCGACGCCCGCCTCACCAACGTGGAACTCGCCTCGCGGGTCAACCTTTCGCCGTCGCCTTGTCTGGCGCGCGTGAAGGCGCTCGAAGCGGCGGGCTACATTCGCCAGCGCGTCACGCTGCTGGACCCGTCCCGGCTCGGGCTGCATATCAACGTGTTCATCCACGTCACGCTCGAAAACCAGAATCGTGACGGGCTTGATGCGTTCGAAGCCGCCGTCACGGCACTGCCCAATGTGATGGAGTGTTATCTGATGTCGGGTGACGCCGACTACCTGCTGCGCGTCATGGTGAGTGACATGAGCGCTTACGAGACGCTGATCACCGATCGCCTCTCCCGTATCCCGGGCATCCGCAACATTCGCTCGAGCTTCGCGCTCAAGCAGGTCATGTACACCACGGCAGTCCCGGTGCCGGACACCTCCGGCGATGCCTGAGGCAGCCGCCAACGGCAACCCCGCCACCCCCCAGGTCGCCCAGCCCCCGCGCGGCGGGGCAAGCCAGCAGATCGCGCTGCATGTCGCCGCCATGCTGTTTGGCGCCTCGGCACTGTTCGGTGAACACATCGCCGCGAGCAGCACCATGATCGTCTTCGGTCGCGGCCTCTTCTCGTGGCTCGCGCTGACCGTCATCGCCATTGCGGGGTTGGCCGGCATGCGCAGCGCGACACGACTCTCGGGCGGGGCACCGTGGCAAGGGATCTCGTCCGCCTCGGCGTTGCGACTCATCGTGGCGGGCGTGCTGCTGGCCGTTCACTGGCTCGCCTTTTTTCTGGCGATCAAGGCGGGCGGCGTTGCCGTCGGCACGCTCGGCTTCGCGTGCTTTCCTGCGTTCGTGATCCTGCTCGAATGGCCCCTGCGCCGTGAACGTCCGACATTGGGCGACGCAGGTGTCATCGGACTTGTCTGCCTTGGACTCGCGCTCGTCACCCCAACGTTCGACTGGCAAGCGGGCGCGACCGTCGGCCTCGCGTGGGGTGTGTTGTCCGGCGCCATTTACGCGGTCATCGCACTGTCCAATCGCGTGCTTGGCGCACAAGCGTCGCCGTTGCAGGCCAGTTGGTGGCAGTGCCTGGGCATTCTGCTCGTCCTCGGCCCGTTCGCGTGGCGCGAGGCGCTCACACTTCCCGCAGCGCAATGGGGATGGCTCGCATGCCTGGGCGTTGTGTGCACCGCGCTTGCGTACACCCTCTTCATTCACGCGCTGCGAACCGTCAAGGCCAGTCAGGCGGCGGTAGTCATCGCCCTTGAACCGGTCTACGCCATTGCCTTCGCATGGGTGCTGTTCGGCACGTCACCCACGCTCAAGATGGCGGTGGGCGGGATGTGCATCGTCGGTGCCGTCGCCTGGTCCGGTTCGATGCGCTCACGCCGCAGCGCTCACTGACGCCCTCGCGCCTCAGACGAACATGCCGCCCGACGCCTCGATGCGCTGGGCATTGATCCAGCCTGTCTCGTCGGCCAGCAGCGCCGCGACCATACCGCCAATGTCTTCGGCCTCGCCCACCCGGCCCAGTGCCGTGTTCGTCGCGACCATCTGATTGACCGCCTGATTGTCACGCACGGTGCCGCCGTTGAAGTCCGTCGCGATGGCGCCCGGCGCGACGGTGTTGGCGCGAATGCCGCGCGCGCCCAGTTCCTTCGCCAGATAACGCGAGAACACCTCGATGCCGCCTTTCATCATCGCGTAAGCCGAAGCCCCCGGTAGCGAGAAACGCGCCAGACCGCTCGAGACGTTCAGAATGCGACCGCCGTCTGCGATCAGCGGCAGCAGCGTCTGCGTCAGGAAGTACGGTCCCTTCAGATGGATACGAACCAGTTCGTCGAACTGCGCTTGTGTCGTCTCGGCAAATGCGCTGTGCAGGCCCGTACCGGCGTTGTTGACGAGGAAGTCGAACGTGTCGCGCTTCCAGACGTCGCCCAGCACGCGCTCGATGTCTGCGGCAAACGGGGCGAACTGCGACGCATCCGAAACGTCGAGCGGCAACGCCACCGCGTTGGCGCCCAGCTTGACGATCTCGGCCACGACCGCGTCCGCTTCGGCGCGCTGGCTGCGATAGGTGAGGATGACGTCGATGCCGCGACGTGCGGCGGCGAGTGCCGAGGCACGGCCCAATCCACGGCTGCCGCCGGTGATGAGAACGATTTTGCGGGTCATGGTGATTCTCCTGAATGCTTGGCGCAATGCGCATTGGCAATGCTTCTGTGAACAATGTCGGCGGTCCTGTGCTGTCGTACCTGGCCGAGGTCGCCTCGCCCCGCATCTGCCGGCTCTCGCCTGCGCTGATCGTCACGGGTCGCTGACGGAGCGCTCAGATGCTGCGGTATGTTCAACATCCTATTGCAACGAATTTCACCAATAAACCGGGTGAATTTGATTACACTGATCAAATTCAAATAACAATCGATCGGCGCTACGCTACACCGATCCCTTCTCGTCATGCATCAGCTCGACGCCATGCGCATCTTCGTGCGCGTTACGGAAACCGGCAGTTTCACGCAGGCGGCAGACAGTCTCGGCTTGCCGCGCGCCAGCGTTTCCAACGCCATCAAGCAACTCGAAACCAAGCTGGGTACGCGCCTGCTGCATCGAACCACGCGACGCGTGCAGCTCACGCAGGACGGACAGGCATGCCTCGAGCGATGCAAGGATCTGCTCGCTGACATGGAGGAGTGGGAGACGATGTTCGCGGCGCGCGACGAAGCGCTCACGGGACGCCTGCGCATCGACCTGCCTGCGACGCTGGCGCGCACGACCGTCATTCCCCAATTACCCGCGTTTCTGGCACAGCACCCGGCGCTGCGCGTGGAGTTGTCGAGCACGGATCGACGCGTCGACCTCGTGCGTGAAGGGTTCGATTGCGTGCTGCGCGTGGGGGCCATCGTCGATTCGACGCTGATCGCCCGGCCGCTCGGCCACATGCGCCAGATCAACGTCGCGAGCCCGGAATACCTCAAACGCCATGGCGTGCCGCGCACGCTCGACGATCTGCGCACACATCAATTGATTCACTACACGACGACGTTGGGCACGCGCCCGGCGGGCTGGGAATACTTCGATGGCGAAAGCTATGCGCAGTGGCCGATGGAGGGCGTGCTCACCGTGAACAATGCCGACGCCTATCAGGCGGCATGCGTCGCCGGGCTCGGGTTGATTCAGGCCCCCGAGAGCGGCGTGCGCGCACATCTGGCCGACGGCACGCTGCAAGAGGTACTTCCCGGGTTTCAGGCGGAGCCGCTGGCCGTGACACTGCTCTATGCGAACCGGCGTCACCTGCCACGGCGCGCGCAAGCGTTCATGAACTGGCTCGCCGACTTGCTGACGCCCCGACTGACCCAAAGTTGACCCAAAGTTGACCCAAAGTTGAGCCAAAGTTGAGCCAAGGGTGAGCCAAGGGTGGAAAGCCGCGGGGACAAGCCCCGCAAAGCCACCGGCTACAACCCGCGCTCGACCATCACCACCAGCCGCTGCCCCAGCGCGTCGACCTGATCGCCGGGCAGATCGCGCAGCGGGCCGTCGATCACCAGCACCGCCAATCCATGCACGGCGGCCCACGCCAGATACTCCGCGCCGGGCCGCTGCGCCGCGCTGATGATGCCGGCGGCGGCCATGTCATCCAGCGCCGCCCCCAGCAATTGAAAGGGATTGAGCCCGCTCGGCCCCGCTTTCTCCGGCGTCGCGGCGGAACGCACGTTCTCCGACGGTGCAAACGCCGTACGAAACAGCCCCGGCTGCGCACGCGCAAAGTGCAGATAGCCGATGCCGACCGCGCGCAAGCCAGCCCGGGCGCGGGCGACGGCATCGAGCTTTTCCGTCTCGCATGCCGCCATCTCAAGTTCAATCGCCATCGCCAATTCGGCCAACGCTGCCGAGCGCACGGCGTCGAGCAAATCCTGACGATTGGCGAAGTGACGATACGCCGCATTGGGAACGACCCCGGCGCGACGTGTCGCCTCACGCAGGATCACGGCGTCGGGTCCACCATCGCGCGCCAGCGCGATCCCCGCTTCCAGCAACGCCCGGCGTAGGTCGCCATGCCGGTATGTCGTGCGTGCCGGACCGGTCGTTGTGTCTTCTTCTGTCATTCCGACTCCTTGTGGACAGTGTCCATTATGTCTGCTATTGTTTGTGTACACTGTCCACAAAGGCAAGTTGCCGTGCGAGATGACGAACGACAAACGCCATCGAACACCCGAGCAAGCTCGAACAACCCCGAACAACCTATACGCGCACTAGCTCTGGAGGCACTATGGTTGAGACATATCCCGCACATGGCGATGAGGCCGCCATTCGTGCCATCAACACCGCATGGCTCGACGCCGTGCGCAACAAGAAGGTCGGCACATTGCTCGAGCATTACGACCCCGATGTCGTGGTGTTCGACGTGATGCCGCCCACCGAGCACCGCGGCACCGAGGCGTATCGCCGTTTGCTCGAGGGTTGGTTCGGCCACGCGCTCGGGCCGATCCACTTTGAAGTCACGCAATGGCATCTGGTACACGCCGGCGATCTGGCGTTCAGCCACAGCGTGAATGTCGTGCGCAATACCGGTCCGGACGGACAGACGCACGGCGCCACCGTGCGTGCGACGGTGGCCTATCGCAAGACACAAGGCCGTTGGCGTGTCGTCCATGAGCACGCATCGGTGCCCATGACGCTCGCGCCGTAACACTTCCCTGCCGGGGTATCGTCATGCCCCCTTTTCAAGACATCAAGAGGAGCAACTCCATGCAAGTTCATTCCTATTTGTTTTTCGAAGGTCGTTGCGAAGAAGCCATTGCGTTTTACGAGAAGACACTGGGCGCGAAGCGCGGCATGTTCATGCGCTATGGCGATAGCCCGGAAAGCTGTCCGGAGGGAATGCTCCCGCCGGGAAGCGAGAACAAGATCATGCATGGCGAGTTCACCATCGGCGATTCGACCGTGATGGCCTCGGACGGCATGGCGAGCGGCAAGCCCAAATTCGAAGGCTTCTCGCTGTCGGTCGATTTCACTGAAGTGGGCGCGGCCGAGAAAGCCTTCAACGCCCTGGCTGACGGCGGCGAAGTCGGCATGCCGCTCGGCGAGACCTTCTTTGCGAAGACATTCGGCATGGTCAAGGATCGCTTCGGCATGAACTGGATGGTGATCGTGCCGAAGGAAATGCATCAGGGGTAAGGCATCACGCAGATATCGCGCAGGTATCACGCTGCACCGGGCGTTGTCCCGGTCATTCGTGCCGCTACGGGCGGGCATCGGGACAGACGACGGCCTCGATGCCCGCCCTTCTTTTGTGCCCGCGTCGCGTCCCCAACAACTTCCTCACGCCTGTGCTATCGTCGCCGCCATGCCATCCGTGATCTCAATCCAGAATCTGTCGAAGACTTATGCGACGGGCTTCCAGGCGCTCAAGAACATCAACCTGGAAATCCAGCGCGGCGAGATCTTCGCATTGCTCGGCCCGAACGGCGCCGGCAAAACGACCCTCATCAGCACCATCTGCGGTATCGTGCGCCCGACCTCGGGCACGGTCACTGTCGACGGTCACGACATCGTCACGGACTACCGTGCCGCGCGTGCCGCCATTGGCCTCGTGCCGCAGGAACTGACCACTGATTCCTTCGAATCGGTGTGGGCCACCGTCTCTTTCTCGCGCGGCTTGTTCGGCAAGCCCGCGAATCCGGCGTACATCGAAAAGGTGCTGCGCTCGCTCTCGCTTTGGGAGAAGAAGGACAGCCGCATCATGCAACTCTCGGGCGGCATGAAGCGACGCGTGCTGATCGCCAAGGCGCTCTCGCACGAGCCACGTGTACTGTTCCTCGACGAGCCCACGGCCGGTGTCGACGTGGAACTGCGCCGCGATATGTGGCGTCTCGTGCAATCGCTGCGTGAGACCGGTGTGACCGTGATTCTCACCACGCACTACATCGAAGAGGCCGAGGAAATGGCCGACCGGGTAGGCATCATCACTGGCGGTCAGATCACGCTCGTGCAGGAGAAGACCGAACTCATGCGGCACATGGGCAGCAAGCATCTCGCGCTGCAACTTGCCGAGCCGCTGTCCGCTGTGCCGGATTCGCTGGCCAGCTATGGCCTCACCCTCGGCGACAACGGCAGCGAACTGGTCTTCACCTACGACGCCAATATCGAGCAGACCTCTATCGCCGCCCTGCTGCGCGACCTGGAGCACGCCGGTATCTCGGTGAAAGACTTGCACACGACGCAAAGCTCGCTCGAAGATATCTTCGTCTCGCTCGTGCATCAAAAAGAAGGATGAGCCGCGCCATGAATTTCTACGCCGTCAGGGCGATCTACAACTTCGAGATGGCTCGCACGCGTCGCACGCTGATGCAGAGCATCATCTCGCCTGTCATTTCGACATCGCTTTACTTTGTGGTGTTCGGCGCGGCGATCGGTTCGCGCATTCCTGAGATCGATGGGGTGCCGTACGGCGCGTTCATCGTGCCGGGCCTCATCATGCTCTCGCTGCTCACGCAGAGTGTGACGAACGCCTCGTTCGGTATCTATTTCCCACGGTTCACCGGTACGATCTACGAGGTGCTCTCCGCGCCCGTGTCGTATATGGAGATCGTGGTCGCCTATGTGGGGGCGGCAGCGACCAAGTCGATCATTCTGGGTGTCATCATGCTCGGCACCGCCGCACTGTTCGTGCCGTTGCGCATCGAACATCCGTTCTGGATGGTGCTGTTTCTGGTGCTCACCGCCGTGACGTTCAGCCTGCTCGGCTTCATCATCGGCATCTGGGCCGATGGGTTCGAGAAGCTGCAACTCGTGCCGCTGCTCATCATCACGCCGCTCACGTTCCTCGGTGGCAGCTTCTATTCGACGAGCATCCTGCCGCCGTTCTGGCGCACCGTTACGTTGTTCAATCCGGTGGTGTATCTCATCAGCGGTTTTCGCTGGAGCTTCTACGGGCTGGCAGACGTGAGCGTTGGCGTCAGTCTGGGCATGACGCTCGTGTTCCTCCTCGTATTCCTCGCCATCGTCGGGTGGATGTTCAAGACGGGTTACCGCCTCAAGAACTGACTTCGCGTGCCGGACGTTGATCCGTCCGGCACGCCCCCTGCCCCAGCCCCGCTCGAGTTTCCCGTCTCCCGGCCTGCCGACTTCCGGCGTCCTTCTCCGCCGCCCCGCTCAGATCGGCGGCGTCTCGCGGAATGCAGGCAGCGCTTCGGCCTGCGCAGAGAAATTGGCGACCTCCGGAAAGTCTGCGCCGAAGTCGATCTCCGGCACCATCAACTGATGGAAGCGCCACGCCACGGCAATCGCCACGCCGTGCTCACCGATCCCGTCCGGCGTCGCCAGAACGGGCACCTGCGCCAGTTCGACCTCCAGCGCGTGAAAGGCCGCATGCACCTGTTTGCGCACACGATCCGTCCACGGCACGTGGCGCTTTTCGCTCGGCCGCAGCTCGCGCTCGTACACCAGTTGCACCGACTTCTCGCACGCCGCCAGCGCCAGTCCGGTGAGGCGCAAGGCGCGCAGGTGTTCGGCAGGATTGGCCGGTACAAGCCGCCGCGCCGGGTCGACCAGCGTCTCGAGGTATTGCAGGATGATTGTCGAGTCCATGAGCACCGTGCCGTCGTCGGTCACGAGCGTCGGGGCCTTCACGACCGGGTTGATCGCAGAGAATTCGTCGAACGTTCGAAACACGGACAGCGCGCGATGTTCGTACGGCAGCCCCAGCAGCTTCAGGCAGATCGCCGTGCGGCGCACGTACGGGGAATCCAGCATTCCAATCAATTGCATGTCTCGCTCCTGTGAACGGCAGTCGCTGCCGGTGTTCGTATGATCGTTCGCGTGATGCCGTGCCACGGGCGGCGCCCGCATCCGCACAAGCATAGCGGACGGCCACCCCGTCGCAAATCGAATTCGATTGCGGTTTTCTGTGAATCCAGCTCACAAGCGCGCCGGGAAGCGAGGCATGGCGCGGTGCCGCTCGGGGAACCTGTCGCATGGCACTCTGTCGCCTGCGAGCCCGTCGCATGACGGGTAAAATGTGCCGCATGGCTGACTCGACAGGGAGACGTTTCATGAACATCCTGATGGTTCTGACCTCGCACGACCGCCTGGGCGACACGGGCAAGAAGACGGGCTTCTGGCTCGAAGAATTCGCCTCGCCCTATTACGTCTTCATCGACGAAGGGCTGGACGTCACGCTGGCGTCCCCCGCAGGCGGGCAACCGCCGCTCGACCCAAAGAGCGACGAGCCCGACGCGCAGACCGAGGCGACACGGCGCTTTCGCGAAGATCCCGACGCACAGAAGGCACTCGCCAACACGATCCGGCTGGCCGACGTCAGCGCCAACGACTACGACGCGCTCTTTTACCCCGGCGGCCATGGCCCGCTGTGGGATCTGGCGCAAGACCCGGACTCCATCCATCTGATCGAATCCTTCGAGCGTGCGGGCAAGGCGATCGGCTTCGTCTGTCACGCGCCCGGCGTGCTGCGACAGGTGCGCAACGCGAGCGGCGAACCGCTGGTTCGTGGACGTCATGTGACCGGTTTCACCAACGACGAAGAGGCCGCCGTCGGCCTCACCGACGTGGTGCCGTTCCTCGTCGAAGACGAACTCAAACGTCTGGGCGGTCTGTATGAAAAGGCCGAGAACTGGCAATCGCACGTGGTCGGCGATGGACGCCTCGTCACGGGCCAGAATCCGGCCTCGTCGGAAGAGGCGGCACGCTCCGTGCTGGCGATGATGGAGCCGCGTCTGCCATGAATTCACGGGCACCCAGCGTCGATGTGCGGCGTCTCGTGCCGAGCGATGCGCTCGCCTTTCAGGCGTTGCGGCTCGCGGGTCTGCAAGCGCACCCCGAAGCGTTCGGATCGACCTATGACGAAGAGAAGGACTGGCCGGTCGAACGCGTGCGTGAATGGCTCACGGCACGCACGGATGCGGGTGTCTTCGGCGCGTTCGAGAACGAACGGCTGGTTGGTGTGCTGGGGTTGGGGCGCGCACACCGCACGAACTTCGCGCACGTCGGCTTTCTATGGGGGATGTACGTGCAGTCGGAAGCGGCGGGACGCGGCGTCGGCCGTGCGCTGGTCGACGCGGCGCTCGCCCTCGCCCGTTCGCAACCCGGGCTACGTCATGTCACATTGCAGGTGAGTGCCGACAATCGTCCGGCGATCGCCCTGTACCAATCGTTCGGATTCGTCGAGATCGGGCGGGAGCCCGACGCCATGCGCATCGGCAACCGCTTTCAGGATGAACTGCGCATGTATCTTCCCATCGCGACCCACTAATCCACCGCCCCAACGAACGCGCGGGAGCCTCCGGGCTCCCGCGTTGCTTCCTCTGGCCCGGCTTGCGCCTGTCAGATCTTTTCCATCTCGTACGGGCCGAGATAATCCTTCTTGCCGACTTCCACCCCTTGCGCACGCAGAATGTCGTGCGTGGTCGTCACGTGGAAGTAGAAGTTCGGCAGCGCGAACTTGAACAGATAATCGACCGCGTCCATCGTGGTCTGATATTCCTTGAACTTCAGCGTGATCTGACGCGATTCGGCGCCATCGAACCGATCTTCGAGAATGCCGGCGATAAACGCCTCGGTGTTGGCAATGCGATCGCGCAGTTGATCGAACGTCGTCTCGTTGTCTTCGAACTTCGGCGACTCCACGCCGGTGAAGCGTGCCACGGCGAATTTCGCCGTATCGCTGACGCGCTGCACTTGCGCAACGAAGTCGAGCATGTCAGGAGCGAGCTTCGCCTTCAGAATCGTTTGCGGGTCGAGCGACTTCGCTTCGCAATGGGCGCGAGCCGTCTTGATGTAGTCGGCCATGACGGTCAGGCCGCGTAGATACACGGGGATGGTGGCGCGATAGAGGGAAATGGACATCGTGAAGCTCCTCGGGGGATGGCGTTGCGGGGCACGCGCACAAGTCGCGCAAACACACATGCTATCAGTGGCGAAATATTCTCGCCGTGCACCCGACGACTTACGGAAACTTGATAGGAACAGTCGTCTGGCGCAGATGCGCAAAGCATTCGCCGTAGGCCTCGCAACTCGGGCATCCCGGCGCAGGCGCGGGGGCGCGGCCGTAAGCCTTCGCGCACGCCTCGGCGAGGAATCGCTTCCAGCGCAGGTTGGCGGTGTTTTCGCTCACCAGCGACGGGAAGAAGTGTGTGAGCAGGGCCGTCACGTCGTCGCGGCCGGTCAGGCCGAGGTCCCGCCACAGATGATCGGGACGCAGGCACGCCGTGGCGAGAATCGTCGCCATGTCGGCCGCGTCTCCCGGATGCAGGATCGGATCGGCCCGTCGGCGCAGCATCTCGCGCATCTCCACGACGAAGATGGCATGCGATGCCCAGGCGGGCGTCGGCAAGTCGGCCGCGAGGGCGTGCCAAAGCTCAGGCACCGGCGCGAAATGGCGGCGCAGCAACGCCGCCATGGCCGCCCCCGAGAGCCCCAGACGCACCACGCGCTCGGGCGTGGCATTCGCCAGCAGCAGCGACGCGAACAGCGCCGCCTCCGTGCGCGAATGCGAAGGGGTCAACAAAGCGCTCATCGTCCTACGATCCGTCAATCCATCAATCCTTCAACAACCGTTGAAGCGACGCGTGCCCTCAGGCAACTGCCAGAATCACGCTCGACGCCTTGACCAGCGCGGCGGCCTCACGGCCTGCCGTCAGTCCGAGACGCTTTGCGCTCTCGTTGGTGACGATGGCAGCAATGACGGCACCGCTATCGGCCGTGATCTCGACTTCGCTGTTCACGGCGCCCGTCTCGACCCGCGAGACCTTGCCGGTGATCACGTTACGCGTGGACACCTTGCTCGCATCCGCGTCAACCATCACGATGACCGACGAGGCCTTGATCAGCGCCACGGCGTCGCTGCCCTCCTTGAGGGCCAGGTTCACCGTGCTTTCGTGCGTAATGACGGCCACGATCTCCTGACCGGCGCTGGTGCGCAGCGTGACTTCGTCATTCACGGCACCGCGCTGCAAGCCGACGACTTTGCCACTGAACTGGTTGCGTGCGCTGGTCTTCATCGGGATTCTCCTGTCGAAAAATTCGGATGCCCTCGAAACGTCGAAAGGCAATGAGATGGGGCGAGACGGCCATCATCAAACGGCAACGATGGGCGTCAGCGTGTTGAAGTATAGCGGCTCGACGCGACGCTGGCCGTCATGGGCCGGTGATATGCTTCATCAGCGCCCGGGGGCCGGCTCGCGTATGCCGCCCGAAGTCGCAGAACCAGCAACGGAAGTCGTCAGAGGAGCCGCTATGGGTACGCCCCGTCACATCCCCACGCCGACCGAGGCCGCCACTTTCGCTCGTGCGTGGGTGAGCCATTTCTCCAAACCCGCTGCCATTGGCATGTCGCTTGCGTTCGTGGCGGGCTATATCGATGTCGTGGGCTTCATCGCGTTGTTCGGATTGTTCACGGCGCATGTGACCGGCAACTTCGTGATGATCGGCGTGCAACTGGCCGCCAGCACCCACATCGGCGTGCTGGCCAAACTGTTGGCGCTGCCCGTGTTCATCGTCTTCGTCGCCATGGTGAAGCTCGTCGTGCAGGGCTTCTCGCGTAACGGGCGCCGGCCATTGCGTCTGTTGCTCGCCGTGCAGACCCTGTTGCTGCTCGGCTTCATGATCGTGGGCATGGTGGCACAGCCCATCGTCTCGGCCGATGCGCCGCTCGCGATTCTGTCGGGCATGTTCGGCGTGGCCGCCCTCGCCATTCAGAACGCCCTCGGACGCCTCGTGCTCGCCGACCTCGCCCCCACCACGATCATGACCGGCAACACCACACAGATCGTGATCGACATGGTCGAGTTGGCGAGCGGCAATTCCGGCGACGACAAGGCCGCACGCGCGCGTCTGCGCAAGATGATTCCGGCGCTGGCCGCGTTTGCCGTCGGTGCCATTCTCGGCGGCTTCGCGTATCACGGCGCAGGCTTCTGGTGCGTGCTGCTGCCGGTGGCGTTGCTCGTCGCGCTGGCAGTCGCGAACGAGTGATCGGCTGACGCTCTCGGGCGTCTCTTCCCTTCCCGCCAAGATACGGCGCCAGAACGCGCGATAATGTCGGACTTTTGCGGCCGTCTGGCTGCGCTCGCTCGCGTTTGCGAGACGCCTCGGCGCAAGACAGCAGGAACACACCTCAAGGAACATCGGAATGAAGCTGGAATCGCAGTGGGTACTCGTGACGGGCGGTGCCCGCGGACTGGGCGCGGCCATTACGCGAGCCGTCGCGCGTGAGGGCGCGGGCGTCGTCATCAACTATCTGCGCAGCGATGTCGCGGCTCGCGAATTGGCCGAGTCGCTCGGCACGCGTGCCATCGCGTTGCAAGCGGACGTGACCGACGAGAAGGCCGTCGCCCGGCTGTTTGCCGAGGCCCGCGAGCGAATCGGTGCGCCGATCGTATCGGTGGTCAACAACGCACTGGCCGACTTCCGCTTCGATGGCGATGCACGCCCCAAGCTGGCCGACATTTCGTGGTCGCGCTTCACGCAACAGTTCGAAGGTGCGGTCAAAGGGGCGCTCAACACGATGCAGGCCGCGTTGCCGGGCATGCGCGAGGCCGGATTCGGGCGCATCGTGAACGTCGGCACCAATCTGTTCCAGAACCCGGTCGTGCCGTATCACGATTACACGACCGCCAAGGCCGCGCTGCTCTCGCTCACGCGAACGGCGGCCAACGATCTGGGCCCTGACGGCATCACCGTGAATATGGTGTCGGGCGGGTTGCTGCGCGTCACCGACGCCAGTTCGGCAACGCCGGAGGCCGTGTTCGATCTGATCGCCAGCCTCACGCCACTGCGTCGCGTTACCACGCCCGACGAGTTCGCCGACGCCGTGCTGTATTTCCTTTCCCCGTGGGCACGCGCTGTGACGGGCCAGAACCTCATCGTCGACGGCGGACTGGTCAAGGGCTGACGCCCGGGCCACGCTACCTGCCTACGCAATACGGTGAACGCGTCCGTGCTTCGGCCGGACGCGGTAAAATCGCCCTTTTCGCGAGCACACGCTTCGACAGGCTGCGCACGCGAGCGCATTCCGCTCTCATCCCCCAAACCCCGATTTCCGACAGTGACTGCCACCTCCAACGACCTTCATCCGACTGACGACACCGCCGATAGCACCGATGCCATCCACGAAGACCGCCTGTGGCGCGACGACGGGTGGACGGCGAAGGTCGTCAAGAACGAGGAGGACGATGGCTGGGCTGTCGCCATGTACCGTGACGGTGAGTCGGAGCCGGCGCTGGTCGGCCCTTGGACGATGGGCCGCGACAAGAAGAATCCGAAACCGCTCGACGTCAATGCGTTCCACACGCTCGTGAAGACGGCGACCGAAGTGCTGCGTCGTCATGAGCAGCAGTTGCGCGCACAGTTGCACAAGCAAGTGAGCGTCGACGGCCCCGACGGCGATATCGACGTCACGCTCGACATCGTGCCCGACGATTACGATCCGTACGCCATGCTGAGTGCCATCGACCGCTTCGGCGACACGCTCGCGTCGGTCAAGGTGCCGATCACGTTCAAGCTCTCGCGCAACAGCGCTCGCGCCTGGGTCGAGAACGGCTTCGAACGGCCCCAGTAAGTACCCGCTCACGCCGCATCCGGTACTTTCTCCTGCACGCCTCTCCGGGTTCGCCGGGCAGTTATCGGATAGCCATCGAATAACCTATCGGATAGCCGCGTGCCATCCCGTTACGTCAGATACCGGGATAGCCAGCCGTCTGGTTGTGTCTCCCGACGCCTCCTAAGATGGACTTCCTCGACACCATCGGCAGATGACCCGCCTTGCTGGCGGGCACTCACACTGCCTTGCGTCGATGTGCTGCCATGTCCACGTCAGGAGACCCCATGAAACGCTTTCACATCGCGCTCGCCGTGCGCGATCTCGACGAATCCATCCACGACTATTCCGCCCGTCTCGGTCAGCCGCCTGCGGCAGTCGTGCCCGGCGCATACGCCATGTGGCGCACCGATCTGCTGAACTTCTCGATCAACCAGTCGCCGGCGCGCGCCGGTGAGCTGCGTCACATCGGCTTCGAAGACGACAGCGCCCCCGAGTATTCCAGCAGCACCGACTGCAACGGCCTGCTGTGGGAAGCGTTCTCCGCAGAGGAGCAGGACCGCCGCATAGTGAGCACTTACGGGGTCGCGGTTCGTACCACCTGATCCCCCTGCCCCGCTGCTTCGGGATCACGTCGCGGCAGCGGGATCAGGCGGGACCAAGCGGGGATTTTGCGGTGTTTATGCGCGGCTCACGCGGCACTGATGCCCGGATTACGCCGGCACTTCGTCCGACTCATCCGACACCGAGCCGAAGCCCGGCAGCGGACGCTTCCAGCGCTGCGCAATGAACACCCCGACAAGCGCCACACCGCCACCGATCAGGTGGAACGTGTGCAAGTGCTCACCCAGCAACACCACGGCAATCGCCGCGGTCATGACGGGCAACACGTTGATGAACATGCTGCAACGATTCGGCCCCAGATGGCGAATGCCCTGAATCCACAGGATCGGCAGCAGGATCGACGCCCCCAGCCCCGCGTACAGCACCAGCGGCACCGTGGCAGCGTTGAGCTGCGCCTGACCGGCGGGCACGAGCGCGAGCATCGGGATCATTGTCACTAGCGCCGCCCAGGCCTGCACGTACGTCGACTGCGCGGGCGGCACGGCCACGTGCCAGCGTCGCAGCAACACGCTGTACAGCCCGTAAGATGCCGACGCGATCAACATGAGCACATCGCCCGGATGCACACCGCCGTCGAGCAGTTGCGACGGATGCCCCTGCCCGATCAGATAGACCAGCCCCGCCAGTGACAGCAGGCCGCCGACAAGCATGCCGAGCGTGGGCGGATCGCGCAGCAGCACGACACTCCACAGCAAGGTGAGCAGCGGCGCGAGCGCCGTCACGATGGCCATGTTCGTCGCTGTCGTGCTGTGCGCCGCCAGATACGACAGGCTTTGATAGAACGACATGCTCAGAAAGCCGAGGAAGCCGAGCTTGGCGAGCTGCGGGCGAATGTGCCCCCAGTTGCGCGCTAGCGGACGAATGACGAAGGGCGTCATGACGGCAAGCGCCAGGACAAGCCGATAGAAGGTGATAGCCGACGGCGCGATGGTGGTGGCCGAGAGCTTCGAGACGATGACATTGCCGGCCCACAACAACATCGCGCCGAGCGGATACAGGAAGTACCCCATGACGATTTTCCGCAAAGGTGAAAGGGTGGAAAGGGTGAAGAACGAAGCGTCATCGTCGGGCATGACGCAACAGGGCGTCTCACGCTAAAATTCCCAAACCTGTCTTGAAAAGGACACCCGTGACGCCCCTCCGCCAACCCCGGGATATGCGCCAGACCGATCACCTGCGTTTCGAGAGCACGCCCATGCCGATGGCGGCGATGGCGGTCGACTACGCGCACAACGAGTTCATCGCGTCGCACTCCCATCGCCGCGCGCAACTGCTCTACGCCATCGAAGGCGTGATGATCATCGCGTCGGCGTCGGGTCGCTGGGTGGTACCGCCCACGCGCGGCGTCTGGCTCGCCGCCGGGCTGGAACATACGGTGCAGATGAGCGGCAACGTCAAGATGCGCACGGTGTTCGTCGAACCCGGCACCGAACCGTTGCCCGACACGAGTTGTGTGGTGGAGATCACGCCGCTCATGCGCGAACTGATTCTCGCGGCCATCGACGTGCCGACCGATTACGCGAGCGACTCGCGTGGCGCGCGCCTGATGCGCCTGCTGCTCGACGAACTGATCGCCCTGCCCGTCCTCCCGTTGTATCTGCCGTGGCCGCGCGACACGCGTCTCGCGCACGTATGCGACCGCCTGATGCAGGCGCCATGCGACGACGCAACCATCGACCACTGGGCTCGCGACGCGGGCCTGTCAGCGAAAACATTTCAACGGCGCTTCGCTCGGGAGACCGGCGTGACCTTCGGCCGCTGGCGTCAGCAGGCGCGCCTGCTACAGGCGCTCGAAGCGCTGGCGCGCGGCGAGAAGATCGTGAATGTGGCGCTCGATCACGGCTATGCGAGCCAGAGCGCGTTCGCCGCGATGTTCAAGCGCCACTTCGGCGTACCGCCATCGGCGTTTTACCGATAAGGCAAGCATTCAAAGGAGACACGACCATGCATTACCTGCTGACCTACGACCTCGTCGACGACTATCTCGATCGACGCGGGCAGTATCGCGACGCCCATCTGGCGCTCGCATGGCAAGCCGCCGATCGCGGCGAGTTGGTGCTTGCGGGCGCACTGGAGTCGCCCGTCGACACGGCGGCATTGCTCTTCGAAGGCGAATCGCCGGCGGTGGCCGAGGCGTTTGCGAAAGCCGATCCGTACGTGGCGAATGGTCTGGTGAAGGCGTGGCGCGTGCGGCCGTGGAAAACCGTTGTGGGCAAGTTGGCGAGTTCACCGGTGCGCTGAGCACCGGGAGCCCCTCAGGCGTGATGGGAGCATGTGCGGCGTAGCATGCCGCGTGCCCCCCTCGGCAGAGACGAACGAATGTCGTCGCAGAAAAACAAAACGCGCTTGGCGGTTAAGCCAAGCGCGTTTGTCGACAACCGATTTTACGTCGTGTTTTCGGACATTTCCGAGAATCACGCCGATGAATCTGGCGTCCCCTAGGGGATTCGAACCCCTGTACTCACCGTGAAAGGGTGATGTCCTAGGCCTCTAGACGAAGGGGACATAAAGTCTTCCGTTTGGTGGAGGTAAGCGGGATCGAACCGCTGACCTCTTGCATGCCATGCAAGCGCTCTCCCAGCTGAGCTATACCCCCGTACGGCGAAGAAACGAGACTATAACGCGGTTTTTCAAAGTTGGGAAGCCCCCGAACGAAAATTTTTTGGTGCACTCGCCCGTCACTGACTCAGTCCACGCGCCTCGATCGGCCACAACCCTTCGACACGGCCATGCCGCACGGCCACGTATCGATCATAGAGATTGACGGTCGGATCGCAGTGTCCCGGCACGAGCAGAATCGGCTCACCCAGCCACGGTGCGCTGTCCTCGCCGGGCGACGCCAACTCGAGCACGCCATGCTCGTCCGACGCCGTGCGGTAATACGGCTTGCTCGCCTGCTGCGACGACCAGAAACGCGGCAGTCCCGAGTCCGTCGCCACGCTCTTGAGTCCTGCGTCGCACACGATGATGCCCGCGCGTGCCGTGCTCATGACCGTCGACGCGAGAAACAGACCATGGCGGAAGCGCCAGTCGTCGCGCCATTCGAGCGAGCCGTAATGGCCGTCGAGAAAGACGTACGAGCCGGGCTGGATCTCGGTGTAGACGCCGCTCTCGATATCGAACTCGGCCGTGCCCGTGCCGCCGCCCGTCACCACCGGGCAGGCAATGCCGCGCGCCTCCAGAAAACGCACGTAGGCTGACGCGCGGTCAGCGGCCAGTCGCGCCGTGTCGCGACGCTTTTCCCAGCCGTCGACGTGCTGCGCGCTGCCGTGATATGCCTGCAACCCGCCAAAACGCAGCCCTTCGTAATGATCGATCGCATCGACCAGTTGCCCCACGGCATCCGTCGAATCGACACCGCAACGCCCCTGCCCCACGTCGACTTCGGGCAGCACGGCAATGCGCACACCCGCGCGCTGCGCCGCCTTGCCGAGCGGTGCTACCTGACGCACATCGTCCACGCAGACCGACAGCGTCACGCGCGCCGCCATCTCCACCGCGAGCGCCACACGTGCTTCGCCCACGAACTCGTTGCTGATGTGAATGCTGTCGATTCCCGCGTTGACGAACGGAATCGCCTCGGTGATCTTCTGGCAGCAGATGCCGACGGCGCCGGCCGCCATCTGCGCCTGCGCAATGGTGACGGACTTGTGCGCCTTGGCGTGCGGACGCACCGCGACACCACGGGCCGCTGCCGCACTCGCCATACGCGCGACGTTCGCGTCGAAGGCGTCGAGATCGAGCAGCAAGGAAGGCGTCGCGACCTGGGCGAGCGAATCACCAACGCGTGCAACCGGGGGCACCGCCAGACGCCCGGCGGCGGTATTGGCAGACGTCGAAACCGTACTGAGTGAATCGGGCATCACAATCCTCTGAAGGACATTCGCAGTAAGAACGCAGCAATCATGCAGGCAGCGCCCGGGCCAGCACACTCGCCACGTGAAGCGCATCGGTGTGCGCGCCATCGTGAATCTGATGCCGGCAACTGGTGCCGTCGGCAACAACGATGGCATTCTCCTTGCGCTGACGGATCGCCGGCAACAGCGTCAATTCGGACATCGCGCGAGAGGTGTCGTAGTGCTCGGCCTCGTAACCGAAACTGCCCGCCATGCCACAGCATGACGACTCGATCGATGATACCTTCAGGCCCGGCACCCAACCAAGCACCGCCGTCACCGGCGAGTAAGCGTCGAACGCCTTCTGATGACAGTGCCCGTGCACGAGCGCCTCGCCTACGCCGTCCGGCAACGCCTGCCACGCCACATCCAGACGCCCGGCCGCCTTCTCGCGAACCAGAAATTCCTCAAACAAAAACGCGTTGTCGGCCACCTTGCGCGCCGCATCGCCGAAGCCGTAACCAAGCACTTCGTCGCGCAGCGAGAGCAGGCAAGACGGCTCCAGCCCCACGATCGGCACGCCGCGTTCGACGAACGGCATCACCGCGTCGAGCAGGCGGCGCGCTTCCGCCTTCGCCTCGTCCACCAGCCCCGCCGCGAGGAACGTGCGCCCGCAGCACAACGGACGCTCCCCCGCGCGCTGGTTCACATGAACCGTATAGCCAGCCGCTTCGAGCACACGCTTCGCATCGCGCGCGTTCTCCGGCTCCATGTAGTTGTTGAACGTATCGACGAAGAGCAGCACCTGACGTTGCCCGCCCGCCTCCGGCGCCGCCGCGAGGGGCGTCTGCTGCGCGAGGAACGACGACTTCAGCGCGGGCACCGAACGCTCAAGCGCCAGCCCCAGCCAGCGCTTCGCGGCGTTGCTGCCCGGCAGGCGCTGCGCGGCGTCCAGCAGACCGCCCACACGGCTGGCCCACGGCGCATAGCGCGGCAGGTACGCGATCAGCTTGTCGCGCAACGATACGCCATGGCGCTTGGCTCGTGCGTGGCGCGCCTCGATCTTCAAGCGCGCCATGTCGATGCCCGTCGGGCAATCGCGCTTGCAGCCCTTGCACGACACACACAGGTCGAGCGCCGCCTTGACGTCATCACTCGCGAGCCCTTCCTCGCCCAATTGTCCGGAGACCGCCAGACGCAATGTGTTGGCGCGTCCGCGCGTCACATGCTGTTCGTCGCGGGTGACGCGATAGCTCGGGCACATCGTGCCGGCATCGAACTTGCGGCAGTGCCCGTTGTTGTTGCACATCTCGACAGCCGACGCGAGGCCGTGCGTGGCGTCGGTGCCGGTATCCGGGGCCGTCTGTTCGCCGGTCAGCGCGTCACGCTTCACGTTCCATGCGCTCCAATCGAGCGCCGGGGTGATCGGCTTGGCGGCGTAGCCCGGGGCGAAGCGGAACAGCTCGCGCGTATCCATCTTGGGCGGACGCACCATCTTGTCCGGATTGAAACGGTTCTCCGGATCGAACAGTTGTTTGATCTCACCGAATGCCGCATTGATACGCGGCCCGTACTGCCAGGCCACCCACTCGCCTCGGCACAGCCCGTCGCCGTGCTCGCCCGAATACGCGCCCTTGTATTCGCGCACGAGCGCCGCCGCCTCTTCGGCGATGGCGCGCATCTTGCCGGCCCCGTCGCGACGCATATCGAGAATCGGCCGCACATGCAGCGTGCCCACGCTCGCATGCGCGTACCAGGTGCCCTCGGTGCCGTTACGATGGAACACTTCGGTCAGACGCCGCGTGTACTCCGCGAGATGCTCCAGCGGTACCGCGCAGTCCTCGATGAACGACACCGGCTTGCCGTCGCCCTTCATGCTCATCATGATGTTCAGGCCCGCCTTGCGCACTTCCCACAGCGCCTTCTGCGGCCCCGCTTCGGGCATCTTCACGACAGCGTCGGGCAGTCCGAGATCGCCCAGGAGCGTAGCGAGATCGTCGAGCTTGGTGCGCAACGCGTCGGCGTCGTCTCCCGCAAATTCCACGAGCAAAATCGCCTGCGGATCGCCAACGAGCGCCTTCTCGATCACGGGACGGAACGCGGCGTTGTCCATCGCCAGATCGATCATCGTGCGATCGACCAGTTCCACCGCCACCGGTCCGAGCTTGACGATGTGCTGCGTGAGGTCCATCGCCTGATAGAACGTGGGGAAGTTCACCACGCCGAGCGTCTTGTGAACGGGCAGCGGCACCAGCTTGAGCGTGATCTGACGGCTGTACGCCAGCGTGCCTTCCGAGCCGACCAGCAGATGCGACAGGTTGGCCACGCCGTCGTCCGTGTACGCACGCGGATTGAGGCAGTCGAACAGATCGAGGTTATAGCCCGCCACGCGGCGCAGCACACGCGGCACACGCTCACGCAATTCGTCGCGCTCGCGCACGGCAATCTCGTGAACGCTCGCGAGAATGGCCTGCGTACGAGCGTCGACGGGCGGCGTATGCAGCGAACCGAAGTGCAGTTGTGCGCCGTCGGCCAGCACCGCGTCGATGGACAGCACGTTGTGCACCATGTTGCCGTACTCGAGCGAGCGCGAGCCGCACGAGTTGTTGCCCGTCATACCACCAATGGTGCATTGCGCCGCCGTCGACACGTCCACCGGAAACCACAGACCATGTGGCTTGAGCCACGCGTTCAGATGGTCGAGCACGATGCCCGGCTCGACGGTGACGGTACGCGCCTCGGCGTCGAACGCCACCACGCGGTTGAGCCACTTGCTGTTGTCGATGACGAGCGCCTCGCCGATGGTCTGGCCACACTGGCTCGTGCCGGCGCCGCGTGCGAGTACCGGCACCTGCTGATCGCGGGCGATGTCGAGCGCGCGAATCAGGTCTTCCTGATCACGCGGCACCACCACGCCGATCGGGAATATCTGATAGATCGACGCGTCGGTTGCATAGCGGCCTCGACTCGCGCGATCGAAGAGCACGTCGCCGCGCATCTCGCGGCGCAGACGATCCTGCAAAGGCGTGAGCGCTACCCCGCCGCGCTGCATCGGCATCAGATGCACGGGCTGGCTGATGAGATTGGCGTGAGGCGTCTCGCGGGAGTTCGATTGGGAATTCATGACGTTGCTGGCCTTAAGCTGGCAGGGACTGGCAGGGCCGTTGCGCGGGCCTGCCGGGCGCGGCAGAAAATCTGGCGAACGCGCAGCATGCCCGGCGGGTGTTTTGCGGGAGATGTCGTCGATGCCGCCTGATATTGCGTGCGCCAATCCGGGGCACCCAACATCAGGCGAACATCGCACGCACG
>JARLJF010000010.1 GCA_031291335.1 Pandoraea sp.
GGCGCCGCAACTGTACATCGCGGTGGGTATCTCGGGGGCGATCCAGCATTTGGCGGGGATGAAGGATTCGAAGGTGATCGTGGCGATCAACAAGGATCCGGAAGCGCCGATCTTCTCGGTGGCGGATTACGGTCTGGTGGGCGATCTGTTCACGGTGGTGCCGGAACTGACGAACGCGCTGTAAGGCTGTCATGAGGTAACGCTGCGGGTTGCGTATCCGGGTGATACGTATCCCGCAGCCGATCCGCATGAGGAGGCCGGCTGGCAACGGTGCGGTGTCTTCATGCGAATCGGTCAAACAAAATAATAAGAACCCCGGCATTTGCCACCATCTGCAGGCAATCGGAATCCCTTGGAGGAATGACATGAGTTATCAGGCCCCGATCAAGGACATGCAGTTCGTGATGAACGAACTGGCGGACCTGACGCGCATCGCGGCGCTGCCGGACTATGAGGATGCCTCGCCCGAAATTGCGCAGGCTGTGCTCGAGGAAGCCGCACGTTTCAATCAGGAAGTACTGGCGCCGCTGAACGTCATTGGCGATCAGCAACCGAGCACATGGAAAGACGGCGTCGTTACCACCACGCCGGGTTTCAAGGAAGCTTTCCGACAGTTTTCAGACGCCGGCTGGCAGGGGGTACTGCATCCGCAGGAGTTCGGCGGACAGGGACTGCCCAAGCTCGTTGCCACGCCGTGCACCGAAATGCTCAACGCCGCGAACCTTTCGTTCGCGCTGTGTCCGCTGCTGACCGACGGCGCTGTCGAAGCGCTGCTTACCGCGGGCACCGCCGCACAACGTGCCCTCTACGTCCCGAAGCTGCTCTCGGGCGAGTGGACTGGCACGATGAACCTGACGGAGCCGCAAGCGGGGTCCGATCTCGCGCTGGTGCGCACGCGTGCCGAGCGGGAAGCCGACGGTACCTACCGCCTCTTCGGTACGAAGATTTTCATCACGTTCGGTGAGCACGACATGGCCGAGAACATCGCGCATCTCGTGCTCGCGCGTACGCCTGATGCGCCTGCGGGCGTGAAGGGCATTTCGCTGTTCATCGTGCCGAAGTTCAATGTGGACGCCGAGGGCAAGCTCGGATCGCGCAACGATGTGCATTGTGTGTCCATCGAACACAAGCTCGGCATCAAGGCGAGCCCGACGGCGGTGCTGCAATTCGGCGACAACGGCGGGGCGAAGGGCTACCTCATCGGTGAGGAGAATCGCGGCCTCGAATACATGTTCATCATGATGAATGCCGCACGCTTCGCGGTCGGCATGCAAGGGGTGGCCGTGGCCGATCGTGCCTATCAGCATGCGGTGGCTTATGCGCGTGATCGTCTGCAAAGTCGTCCGGTGGACGGCTCCTCGCGCGACGCCGTGTCGATCATCCATCACCCCGACGTCAAGCGCATGCTGATGACGATGCGTGCTTTGACCGAAGGCGCTCGCGCACTCGCATACGTGGCGGCGGCGCAGGCCGATATCGGACATCACGCAGCCGATGCCGCCGAGCGCAAACGCGCGCAGGCCGTCTACGAATTCCTCGTGCCGATCGTGAAGGGTTGGAGTACCGAAATGTCGCTGGAGGTGACGAGCCTCGGTGTGCAGGTGCACGGTGGCATGGGCTTCATCGAAGAGACGGGCGCGGCGCAGTACTATCGCGACGCACGTATTCTTCCCATTTACGAAGGCACGACCGCGATTCAGGCGAACGACCTGATCGGTCGCAAGACGTTGCGCGATGGCGGCGCTGTCGCGCGCGAACTGTGCGAGCAGATCCTCTCCACGGAGAACGAACTGCGGGCATCGGGCGGTGTGGGCGTGTCCGTGGCGGAGCGTCTCGCGAAGGGACGTGAAGCGCTGTCGATCGTGGTCGACTATGTGATCGCGAACACGCAGGACAATGCGAATGCCGTGTTTGCCGGAAGCGTGCCGTATCTGAAGCTCGCCGGTATCGTGCTGGGTGGCTGGCAGATGGGGCGCGCGTTGCTGGCCGCACAGACATTGCGGGATCAGGATCCGTCGTTTTACGACGCCAAGATCGGTACGGCGCGTTTCTTTGCGGATCACATCCTCACGCAGGCCCCGGGCCTTGCGCAGGCGATCACCGAGGGCGCGGACTCAGCGCTGTCGCTGACCGAAGCGCAGTTCTGAGCGTCTGACGACGTCGGCGTGTGATAGCAAGAAAGGCGGCCTGCGGGCCGCCTTTTCTTATGCGCGAGAACATCGTGACGACATGAATTGTGCGGACGAAAAAAAAACGGCACTGCTTGCGCAGTGCCGTGCATTGGGTCCCCGCCACAGCCGCTAAGCCGGCATCCTGAACCGTGAGGCTCAAGGTGGTCGCGGTTAGTAGCGCTTTGGGTTCATCAGACAGAGTGACGCTCACGCCAGCACTACAAACTTCCGCAACCTGCAAAATATCATTGGTTCAAGGAATCTATGACTTTCGCGAACCAGGCAGGGAAAACTAACCTTTTGAATCGGACGGCAGCGAGTGAGTTTTCAGCTTTGGTACTGATCGATCACTGCGCTTAATCGTTCGTTCATGCGTTGCATTCTACTCTGAATTTCTTCGGCGGGGAATGCTTGTCCAGCAGCAATACTTTTTTCCAACGCAAGCAATTCGGATGCCAGACTCAACGCTGCCATGACGGCAATCCGATCAGTGCCGCGCACGCTGCTCTGGGCGCGAACCTTGCTCATTTCAGCATCGACGCGCGACACGGCGGACAGCAGATCGGCTTCGTGTTCCGGCGGGCAGGCAAGCCGGTAAGACTGTTCGAGAATATTGACTTCAAGCTGCTTGATCGTCATGCGTTTTCTCCACCGGGGGTGCCGAGCAGATCCATCTGACCCTCAGCGGGGTTTTGCGTAGGGAGTTTTTCCAGGATAGCGTTCAGGCGAACCTGGGCCTCATCGATCTTGGCCGCGAGCTGATCGCGCTGCAAACGCAGGGCGTCACGCTCGGCGCGCAGTTGCTCGATTGCGGCGCGGGTTTCGTCGCATTCGGCGCGCGCGCGATCGAGTTCGGCGAGCAGGGCTTGATTGTGTTGATGAAAACGTTGGCTTATCACAACCAACTGTTCGATTTTGTCGGTGAGATTGTCGAGATCGGTGAGCATCGGGCTGCGTCCTCTTGATTGCCCTACATTCTAACGGAATCGGCGGCCAATGCCCGACGATCGAGCATTGACGCTCGTTCGAATGGCCCCTACACTTGCGGCACTTTGGTGCTCGCGCACGCCCTCCCGGCATGCGCAGTTGAACGGGAAACAGGGAGCCGCGTCCCCACACGGGCTGGCCAACCTGTGCTGCCCCCGCAACGGTAAGTCATCCTTTCGGCCCGAAAGGTTTCCGAAAACGCGCTTCGCCTTTATCGCCACTGTGAGCTATCCGCTCGCGGGAAGGCCGGTCAGGCGCGACGATGACCAGCCCGGATACCGGCCAAGTGAGTGGGGAAGATCCATGCCGCCCGGCGACGCCGTTGGCGGCCTGTCGTCGTTTTCATGTGTCGATGCTACGCATCCGTGACGTGTCACCGGCGCTCCCCTTGCGCCAGCGGCCCGCGGGGGAACGGGTTCAGGCAATAAGAAAACTACGGAAGTCACTCTAGACCATGCGCACCCACGTTCGCGCGATGGCGCTGCACGCGCCTGCTTTTGCACGCCTAGCCTCGGCACCCGCCACCTTTGTTCCCGCTCCGCACCGTCTCGCCATCGCTGCCGCCATGCTGGCCGCTAGCATCGGCGCCCACGCGCAGTCTGCCCAGCCGGCCGATGCCGCGACGGCAACGCCAGCGACGCCGGCTGCCCCGATTGTGGTTGCTGCCAACACGGCGGATAACCCCACCGCTGCGCAGCTCAAGACGACCGTCGTGACGGCTTCGCGTACCGAGCAGAAGCTGGCCGACACGCTGGCCGCGACCTCGGTCATCACGCGCGAAGACATCGAACAAAGCCAGGCGCAGGATCTGCCGACGCTGCTGCGCGGTCAGGCGGGCGTGGAAATTGTGCAGAACGGTGGCTTCGGTACGTCGGCGAGTATCTTCATGCGTGGTGCCGCATCGAACGCGTCGCTCGTGCTCATCGACGGGGTGCCGGTCAACTCGGCCACGTCTGGCACGACCAACATCGCCCAGATCCCGGTGTCGCAGATTGACCACATCGAGATCGTGCGCGGCAACGTCTCGGCTCTGTACGGCTCGCAAGCCGTGGGCGGCGTGATCCAGATCTTCACGCGCAAGGGCGACGGCGGCCCGCCCCGCGCCTACGCCGAAGTGGGTTACGGCACGAACAACACCACGCAGGCCAACGCGGGTATCGCCGGTTCGTTCGAAGACGGCAAGACGCGCTTCTCGCTGGATGTCTCGCGCTTTCACACCAATGGCATCTCCGCGCAAGACCCGCGTTTCTTCCCGAAGGTCAATCCGAACCGTAACGGTGACGACAACACGAGCGTGAGCGCGTCGCTCTCGCGCAAGTTCGGCGATACGTGGGAAGCCGGCGTGCGTCTGTTCCAGAGCGACGGCAGCAGCAGCTACGACAACGCTTATGGCAAACCGACCGATCTGAACGACACCGACGCCCGCGTGCGCCAGATTTCGGGCTATGTGAAGGGCAACATCACGGACAAGTGGAGCACGCGCTTCACCGTCACGCAGGGCGACGATTACAGCTACAACTACCTGAACGGCCAGGGTAACGGCAACTTCCACACGTCGAGCAATCAGATCGACTGGGCCAACGAATACGCCTTCATGCCGGATCAGAAGCTGATCGCGGGCTACACGCGTCTGGAACAGACGGTCGACAGCAACACCAACTACGGCCGCAACAACCGTCACCTCGATTCGCCCTATCTCGGTTACGAAGGGACGTTCGGCAAGCATCAGGTGCAGGCTAACGTGCGTCGCGACGTGTACTCCGACTTCGGCGGCGCAAACAGCTACTGGCTCGGCTATGGCTACAACCTGACGAAGCAGTGGAAGTTCATGGCCAATGCGTCCGATGGCTTCCGCGCGCCGACCTTCAACGAGTTGTTCTACCCGGGCTACGGCAATCCGAACCTGCAACCGGAACGTTCGATCTCCAAGGAACTCGCGGTGCAGTTCAATGGTGGCGAGCGTCTCGGTCTGGTCAAGTTGACGGGCTTCCAGACCAACTACACCAACCTGATCCAGTCGCTGACGGTGTTCCCGTACACTGCCGCGAACGTGGCGAAGGCTCGCGTCGAAGGTCTGGAGCTGACGTACACGGGCCGCCCGATCTTCGGCGTCGACGTGCGTGCGTCGTTCACGCGTCAGAACCCGACCGATCTGGACGCCGACAAGCAACTCGCACGTCGTGCCAAGCAATTCGGTTCCGTCGGTCTGTCCAAGACGTTCGACAAGTTCACCGTCGGCGGCGACGTGTTCTACAGCGGCGAGCGTTACGATACGGCTGGTCAGCATCTCGGCGCATACACGCTCCTGAACCTGCAGGCACGCTACGATATCGACAAATCCTGGTACGTCTCGGCGCACCTGGATAACGTCTTCAACAAGAACTACCAGACGGTCTATGGCTACAACACCCTCGGGCGCGCGATTTACGTCTCGCTCGGCTGGAAGCAGTTCTAACGACGTCCCGGCAGGGCGTAGCGCTCGTAACGCTCATTACGCGCATTACGCTCGTTATGCTCGTTATGCTCGTTATGCTCCTGACGAACGTAAAGCCACATGACGCCACGTCGCGCTCTCGTCATATGGGCTGGATTGGCCGGCATTGCGCTAGTCGTCCTGCTGGCGTCTCTCATGCTGGGGAGCGTGCCGGTCTCGTTGCATGAGATCGGTGCGTTGCTGCTCGGTCACGACGCCGGTCTCGCCGGTGACGTGGTCTGGCGTCTGCGTCTGCCGCGCGCGCTCGCCGCGTTCGCGTGCGGCGGCCTGCTCGCCGTTGCGGGCACGCTGATGCAGACCCTGCTGCGCAATCCGCTCGCCGACCCCTATGTGCTGGGGATTTCCGGCGGTGCAGGCGTCGCGGCGCTCGCTTCAATGGCGCTCATGCTGCCCTTCTTCTGGGTGCAGACGAGTGCCTTCGCGGGGGCGCTCGCCGCCATCGCCATCGTGATGGCGCTCTCGCACCGCAGTTTCCTGCGCCCCGGCGATCAGGACAGCAGTACCAAACTGCTGCTCACTGGCGTGATGATGGCCGCGGGCTTTGGCGCACTCGCCACTCTCATTCTTACGCTCGCGCCCGACGCGAGTCTGCGCGGCATGCTGTTCTGGCTCACGGGCGATCTGAACGGCGTCGACCGTGCCTCCCTGCCGTTGATCGCGCTCGCGGCGACGCTGCTTATCGTGTGCCCGGTTGCGCATCGTCTGAATGTGCTGTTGCGCGGTGAGTCGGTGGCGCAAGCTGTCGGCGTGGCGGTCGGGCCACTGCGCGCGCGTATCTATCTGGCGGCGTCGCTCGCCACGGCAATCGCCGTGACCACCGCCGGCAGCATCGGCTTCATCGGTCTCGTCGTGCCGCACATTCTGCGTCTGCGCTTCGGCAACGATCAGCGCATGTTGTTGCCAGCCGCGGCGCTCGCCGGCGGCGCGCTATTGATGCTCGCGGATCTGGTGGCGCGCACGATCATTGCGCCGACGCAACTGCCCGTGGGCGTCATCACCGCGATGATCGGTGTGCCGGTCTTCCTGTGGCTCCTTTCCCGGCGGGCCATCCGATGAAAACACCGCTGTTGCAAACCCATGCCCTGACGCTGCACGCCGGCAAGCGCGTGCTCGTCGACTGGCTCGATCTGGCTGTCGCGACGGGGGAGTGCTGGTGTCTGGCCGGGCCGAACGGCGCGGGCAAGACGACACTGCTCAGCACGCTCGCCGGGCTGCGTCCCATCGAAGACAAACCGCGGCGCGATTCGACCATCGCCGGCAGCGGTCGTGTGGAAATTGGCGGCAAGCCGTTGGCGCAGTGGCGTCCCGCGCCGCTCGCCAAGATGCGCGCGTTGATGCCTCAACAAACGCGCGACGCGTTCGGCGCCACGGCGCTGGAAGTCGTGCTGGCAGGGCGTCATCCGTACCTGGCGCAAGGCCGTTGGGGCGCTTGGGAGTCTGACGATGACATCGCCGCCGCCGTGGCCGCCCTCGCGCAAGTGGGACTGGAAGACTTCGCGGCGCGCGACGTCACCACGCTCTCGGGCGGGGAGCGTCAGCGGGTATCGCTGGCCGCCGTGCTGGCGCAGGCCACGCCGCTGCTGCTGCTCGACGAGCCGGTCTCGCATCTCGATCTGCATCATCAGATCGACGCCCTCGAACAACTCGCACGCCACGCTGAACGTGACGACGCCGCCGTCATCTTCTCGTGCCACGATCTGAATCTCGCGCGACGCTTTGCCACGCATGCGCTGCTGCTCGACGGTCGTGGCGGCTGGCGCGCCGGTTCGGTGCACGAGGTGCTCTCGGCCGAGCATTGCAGCAACGCCTTCGGTTATCCGCTGCGCCTCATTCGCGATGGCGAGGACGAGGCGCTCGTGCCGGTGCGCCGTCCGTGAGCGCGGCCCTTAGCGGCGGACAAGCGTGGCCGCCAAGCGCCGTGCATGAAGCCACCAGATGCAGGCGTACACTCACATCCGCGTGCGGCCGTCCGGCGCCGCATGCCCGTTTTGACAGGTGCTGTTCATGACGCAAGAAACACCGCAATCCCAAGCTGAAACCTCTGCCGACGACGACGGCCGTAACGAGCGTCACCGCTCGCGCATGGTGCGCAAGAAAGCCGTCATCGACGACAAGATCTCGCAGGCGCAGCGCGACTGCGGCGTGATCGTCATCACGACCGGCAACGGCAAGGGCAAGTCGAGTTCCGGCTTCGGTATGGTGGTGCGCGCGATGGGCCACGGCATGAAGACCGGCGTCGTGCAATTCATCAAGGGCGCGATCCCGACCGGTGAGGAAAAATTCCTGCGACGCTTTCCCGACGAGTGCGAGTTTCACGTGATGGGCGAAGGCTACACCTGGGAAACGCAAGACCGCACGCGCGACATCGCCAAGGCGGAAGCCGCGTGGGAGCAGGCGCGCCGGATGTTGCGCGATCCGTCGTTCGGCCTCGTGTTGTTCGACGAACTGAATATTGCGCTCAAGCTCGGCTATCTCGATGTGAATACCGTGGTTGCCGATTTGCAAGCGCGGCCCGAGATGCAGCACGTCGTGATCACCGGTCGCGGCGCGCCTCAGGCGCTCATCGATGCCGCCGACACCGTGACCGACATGACGCCAGTCAAGCATGCGTTTGCCCAGGGCATCCGCGCGCAGGCCGGCGTGGAAATGTAATCTTCGCTTCATCGTTTCAGGACGTCCCCGTATGACCGCCTTCAGCCCGTTGCTCACCGAACTGTTCGACATTGCCGCCCCATCGGTTGCGATGGACGTGTCGCTCCAGCACGCCATCGACATCAAGACGAAGCCGCCCGGCAGCCTCGGCGCGCTCGAGCGTGTCGCCCACCAGATCGGCCGGATTCAGCAGAGCGCGACGCCAGAACTCACGCGTGCCGCCATGTTGGTATTCGCAGGCGACCACGGCGTCGTGGCCGCGGGCGTGAGCCCGTATCCGCAGGCTGTCACGGCCCAGATGGTGCTCAACTTCCTGCGTGGGGGTGCCGCCATCAACGTTTTTTGTCGGACGAACGGCATCGAGCTTGAGGTGGTGAACGCCGGCGTGGCCGCCGATTTCCCGTCGCATGCGTCGCTCGTCGACATTCCCGTGGCGCGCGGCACGCAGAACTTCCTCGATGCGCCGGCCATGACGCGCGAGCAGCTCGAAACGGCGTTGGCCGCCGGGGCGGCGCGTGTCGTGACGCACGCCTCGCGGGGCACGCGCATGATTGGCTTCGGCGAGATGGGGATCGGCAATACCTCGTCGGCGGCATGTCTGATGCAACGCCTGACCGGTCTGCCGCTTGCGGCCTGTGTTGGTCGCGGCACGGGTGTTGACGACGAAGGGCTGGCGCGCAAGGCGGCGATACTCGAACGCGCGCTGGCCGCGCATCCGGCGAGTGGTGACACGCCCGATCCGCTGGAGACGCTCGCGACCTTCGGTGGCTTCGAGATCGCCATGATGACGGGGGCGTATCTCGCCGCCGCCAAACTGGGGCTCGTGATCGTGGTGGACGGCTTCATCAGCACCGCCGCGCTGCTCGTGGCCGCACGCGTGTCGCCGGCCGTGCTCGATTACTGCATCTTCGCGCATGCTTCGGACGAAACCGGTCACCGCGCGATGCTCGACGTCCTCGGCGCAACGCCGCTGCTGCAATTGGGGCTGCGTCTGGGCGAAGGCACGGGTGCCGCGCTGGCGATGCCGCTGATTCAGGCCGCTGCCGCGTTCCTGCGCGAGATGGCGACGTTCGAAGGCGCCGGCGTGAGCGAGCGCGAGGCCACGGACCGATGACGACCGCGTCCCCTGATCCCTCTCATGACACGGCCGGGCCGTCGCGCGATCTGGTGACGCAAGATCGCCCGGCGCACGCGGAGACTGCTGCGGCCTCGTTCGGAGGGATCAAGGGACAGTTGCGGCTGTTTCTCACCGCGCTCGGGTTCTTCACACGGGTACCGATTCCGCAGTGGGTCGGCTACTCCCCCGAACAACTGAATGCCGCGACGCGCTATTTCCCGCTCGTCGGCGTGTTCGTCGGTGCGCTCGTCGCATTGCTCACGTTGGCGATGGGCCTGTTGTGGTCGCCGCCTCTCGCCATCGCATTGGGCTTAGGCGCGAGCGTGCTGCTCACGGGCGCGTTCCATGAGGACGGTCTGGCCGATTCCGTCGATGCCTTCGGCGGCGCCTTCACCCGTGAGCGCGTGCTGGAAATCATGCACGATTCGCGCATCGGCACGTATGGCGCAGTGGCGCTGTGGCTGGCGCTGGCCGTGAAGTGGCAGGCACTGGTCGATATTCAGAGGGCAGTGGGGTGGGGCGGGTTTGCCGTGGTGCTGATCGGCGCGCATGCGGCCAGCCGCAGCATGGCAATCAGCCTGCTGCGCACGCTCGATTACGTGCGCCCGGAAGGCAAGGCCAAGCCCGTCGCCCAGCGTCTGAGTCTGGGGGGACTGATGTTCGGTATCGCGTGCAGCGCGCCATGGTGGCTGTGGCCGGATTGGCGCGCCGGTGTGACTGGTGTGGTGGTGCTGATCGCGGTGCGTGCGGGCTTCATTCGTTATCTGCGCCGACGTCTCGGTGGCTACACGGGCGATACGCTGGGCTTTGCCCAACAAATCGGCGAACTCGCGCTGTACCTCACGGTGTGCGCATGGATCTGATCCTGATGCGGCACCCGCCGCCGGACGTTGCGCCGGGGCTTTGTTACGGACGGACCGACTTGCCGGTGGATGCGGCGCGCTTCGACGCCTCTGTCGCTGCGATGCACGCCCGGCTTGCGACGTTGCTCGATGGTCGTACGCCAGTGGCGATCCACAGCAGTCCTTTGCAACGCGCACGTCGCGCGGCCGAGGTGATGGCGACGTCGTTTGGTCTGCGGGTCGTGGAAGATGCGCGTCTCGCCGAAATGGACTTTGGCGCATGGGAAATGCAGCCGTGGGACACCATCGACCGGAGCGATCTCGACGCCTGGGCTCGCGATGTCACTGGATTTGCGCCGCCCGGCGGCGAGTCTGCGCGCGACATCGTGCTACGCATGGACGGCTGGGCAAGGGGTTTGAGGGACTTGCGCCGTGCAGCGAGCGCAATGGACGACGTCCATGTGGCCATCGCGCACGCTGGGCCGATTCGTCTGCACACGGCGACTGCACTGCGTATGCCGACCACGGCGTGCTTGTCATGGTCGCTCGACTTCGGTGGCATCTGCCACCTTCACCTCGCCGACGACGGCCACGCACGCCTGATTCGCTGGAACGCGTGAGCCGGCCCATGCGGGCGTAAGGCGTCGCGTTCCGACTTACGCGGCGATTCCTGGTTACCGCGTCACCGCGGCCGGGGTGCGCCGCGAGCGGGCGATGTCGAGGTCTTCGCACATCGTGCGTGCGCCGTCGAGAATGCGCGGGCCGGGCCGGTTGATGAGGTCACCGTCGATGCCGAACAGGTTGTTGTTTGCCACGGCGGGCAACTGCGGCCACTTGCGCCAGCTGTCGAGCGTGGCGAGCGGCTTGTCGGACTTCGTCGCCCCCGGCGTGGCCGTGAACATCGCTTCCGGCCGTTTGGCCAGCACCGCTTCGACAGAAACGCGCGGCACCAGCGGCGCTTCATCAGCGAAGATGTTCACGCCGCCGCACAGTCGAATCACATCGCTGACCATATGCGTTCCGTTCAGGGTCATGAGCGGCTGCGTCCACACCTGATAGAAGACGGAGACCGGCGCGCGCGACGAATACTGTTTGCGCAGTGCTTCGTAGCGTGCACGGAAAGCTTCTGCCGATGCCTGGGCTTTGGCCGGTGTCCCGGTCAACGTGCCCAATGTCTCGATAGCCGCAGGCAGATCGGTCAGATGCTTCGGCTCGGAATAGAACACCGGCAGCTTCAATTGGCGCAGTGCTTCGACCTGACGCTGCGAGTTGCCATGCATCCACACGACGAGCAGATCAGGCTTGAGCGAGAGAATGCGTTCGAGGTCAAGCGCGCTGTTGTCGCCGACGCGCGGCAGTTTGCGCGCCGCCTCGGGGTAATCGGAGTACGCCACGACGCCCACGACCTTGTCGCCTGCGCCGGCGGCAAACAGCAACTCGGTGGCGTGGGGCGAGAGACTCACCACGCGCTTTGCCGGGGCCGGGAGCGTGACGGTGGCGCCCGTGTCGTCCTTGACGGTGACGGCCGCGTGGGCGCTGAGCGTGGCGAAACAGGCAGCCGCCAGGGCGAGCAGGTGACGGCGAGGGCGGTGCATGGCCAAAAGATTGAGCGACATCGAGGCGGGCGACTTAGGGGTTGGAGAGCATGAATTGGCGCTGGTGGAGGGCGACAACGACCGTCCACCGGGCCAACCGACTCGACATTCTCTGCGCGTTGTCGTGCCGCGACAAGGGTTGACGGACACCCGCAGCGAACCGATGTCACGTGAGGGCTGTCGAACGAAGCGTGACGTGATGTGGCAGGATGCGTCAGATCATCGATAGGAAATACGCCCGGCCAGTCAGCGTGGGTTTCGAGGAGTGGAAGTCGTGAAACGAAAAATCGGATTGATGAGCGCGTTGGCGCTTGCCCTGGTGACGATGCTCGGCGCCTGCGCCGCGCCGAACGGCAGTGCCGGTTCGGGCGCAAGCGGGGGAACGAGCAAAGTGGAAGCGTACGGTGTGATCGACGGCGGAGTGACCATCGTGAAATAGCGCGCAGCGGGGGATGAATCTCGCGGCGCGCAACGCAAGCGAGGGATACCGCCGGGCCACAAACGACTGCGCCCCCTGACTCCGTGGAGTTCAGGGGGCGCGGTCGTTAACGCGTTAACAGCGGCGTTGAAAGCGACATCGAAAGCACGACTGTCAGTGCGTTACTGGAGCGATTCTGCGATACCGGGGTGGACAGGACACCGTACGATGGCGCGTAGCCCGCAACAGCGTCTGCCCGACCGGTCTACTGCGTTAGTTGGAGGCCGGGGCCGGTGCTTCGGCACCTGCGTCCGACGCCGGGGCGCTCATGGCAGCACCAGCATCGCTGGCCGGTGCCGTGTTATCTGCCGGGGCAGCCATCGGTGCCGATGCCGACGTGTCGGCGGCCGGCGCGGCCGTTTGATCGTCCTTCTTGGAACAACCCACCGTCACGACGGCGGCGGTCAGGAGCGTAGCAAGCAACAGAGGCAGTTTTTTCATTTGGTCGTCCTTTTATATCTGGGGAAAGCCCTTGCGAAAGAACCTTCAGTCTAACGGCGCCCTCCGGCGATGACTGTGTGCATTTGTTGCAGAAATGCTTCAATTTGTAACGAAAAGGGCGCTAAACACACGGTTTTTAATACGGCGTAAGCGTGATCCGTGTGCCCGATCGGAAGCATAACGGGGAAATTGGATGGCCGCAGTCCTCAGCAGTTCCCGAAAACTTCATTCGGAACGCAATTGGGCCACGGCAGATTGCAGTCGCTGCCACTCGCTTTCGGTGCACGGCAACCCCAGCCGTAAGCTCGGCAGCGCCTGCGTTTTCCCATCCGCCAAGGTCACGGGCCGCACGTCGAAGCGACGTGTCCAGACACCCTGAGCGGCCAATTGCTCATGCCACTGCGGCGCCAGTGCGTGCGGGGTCCATGCGAACAGTGGCGTGCCGTTGGCGGGCCAGCCGTGCGTGCGTAACAGGCAGAGAAGCCGTTCGCCATCTTGCAACAAACGTTCGCGGGTTGTGGTCTGCCACGCCGTATCGCGCAGGGCGGTTCGGACAGCGAACCTTGCCGGTCCGCTGACGGTCCACGCGCCCAGACGCTCGGCAAGCCGCGTCGCCAATGCCTCCGGACACAGTGCAAAGCCCGCGCGAATGCCCGCTAGTCCGAAGAACTTGCCTACGGAGCGCAGCACGATCAGGCCGTCCTCGCCGATATGGGGCGTCATCGATGCGTGTGGCGATACGTCTGCGAACGCCTCGTCGACGATCAGCATTCCACCGCGCTCGGCCAGCCAACCCTGCCATTGCGAGAGTGTTTCGCGGGAGACGCATCGCGTCGTTGGATTATCGGGATTCACCCAAACGAGATAATCCACGTCGGGCAACCCGGCTTCGGGTCCGATCCACGGAACCAGCGTATGGCCAGCCTGCGTGAAGGCAGGGGCGTACTCGCTGTAGGTCAGCGAGGCGACCGCCACGCGCCCCGGACGCAACAGCGCAGGTAGCGAACGGATGACTGCTTGCGACCCCGCGCAGGGCACCACGGTGCGAACGGGCACGCCGTAGTAGCGCGCGGCGACCTCGCGCAGATCATCGAAGGCGTCGGGCAAGTCGCGCCAGGCGCTCGCGGGAGGCATCGGTACGGGATAGCCGTTCGGATTGATGCCGGTGGACAGATCGAGCCAGTCCTCGCGGGGACGTCGATATCGCAGGATGGCTTCGCCCAGATTTCCGCCGTGGCGAGGTGCGGGCGGTATCGATGGCACAGACGAGTCGGGTGAAGATGACATGGGTGATGCGCAGGTTCTTATTGCGGTTACAGCACGGTTACAACACGCCCAGGGGCATCGCGTCGGCTTGCGACGCAGCGAAGAGCGCGAGTGCGCCGCTCACGATCAGCCACATCCACATCGAGCGAGAGATCAGTCGCCACGCGGCCTTGATGTGCTGCGCGGAGGGCTCCATGCCGCAGCCCAGCGGCGGACGCGTTTCCCACTCGCCGTGATAGCGCGCCGGGCCGCCCAACTGAACGCCGAGACTGCCTGCGCCGGCGGCCATCACCGGCCCGGCATTGGGGCTGGACCACGCGCTGGCCTGTGTACGCCAGCAGTCGATGGCGCGAGCCACATCGCCGAAGATGGCGTAGCTCGCCGCCGTCAGGCGTGCGGGAATCCAGTTGAGAGCATCGTCGATGCGCGCGGCCGGTCGGCCAAAATACAGAAACTTGTCGGTGCGATAGCCCCACATGGCGTCGAGCGTGTTCGCGAGACGGAACAGCACCACACCGGGCGCGCCCGCGATGGCGAACCAGAAGAGTGCGCCGAAGATCGCGTCGTTACCGTTCTCCAGCGTCGATTCCACCGCGGCGCGCGCGAGATCGGACGCACTCGCGTCCTCGGTGTCGCGCGAGACGATGCGAGCGGTCAGCGCACGGGCCTGCGCCAGATCGCCATCGCGCAACGCGTGGGCGATGGGCATCACGTGCTCGCGCAGACTGCGGGCCCCGAGCGCCGCGTACAACGCGAGCGCTTGCCAGAGAATGCCGCTCCAGCCGGGCAGGAACGTCAGCGCCCAGGCGATGAGCACCGGCACCACAAGCATGATCATCCACGCCCATGTGCCGCGCGTCATGGCGCCGAATGGCTTGTCGCGCGTCTCGGGATCGTTGAGCCACGCTTCGACGCCGTTGGCGATGTAGCCGAACCCGACCAGCGGATGCCATCGGCGTGGCTCACCTAGCCACGCGTCGAGCAGCACGCCGATCAGTGCAGCGAGCCAGAGCGATTCGGGAGCGAGTCCGGTGAGCATCGACGATTATCCTTTGACGGCCATCGGCAGTCCGGCGACGACAAAGCGCACTTGCGGGGCCAGCGCAGCGACACGCTGGTTAAGACGTCCGAGTTCATCGACATAACGGCGCGTGAGCGAGCCCATCGGGATCACGCCGAGTCCGATTTCATTGCTGACGACGACGACCTTGCCGGGCAACGATAGCAATGTCCGGGCCAGCGAATCGACGACGTCGTGCCATTGCGCGTCGCTGGCGGGCCCATCGGGATGATCGTCGGGCGGGCACAACCAGCCGGCCAGCCACAGGGGAAGACAATCGACCAGCACGCAATGGCCGTCGCGGGCCGCTTCGCGCAAGGCCCCGGCGAGATCGCGTCCGACTTCCACGCTCTGCCAATGCGCGGGACGGCTCGCGCGATGGTGGGCGATGCGAGCACGCATCTCGGGTTCGTCGCTCACGGCAGCGGTGGCGAGGTAGGTGACTGGCAGGCCGCTTTGTCCGGCGAGACGTTCGGCGAACGCACTTTTGCCGGAGCGCGCGCCACCCAGCACGAAAGTCAGGTCGAGGGCACTCATGGGCAATATTGTACGAGCGCCCGATGCGATAATCCGCATCATGAGTGAAATCCCTGTCAATTTTGGCGCGTCTGCAGGCGCCTACCGAGGCACCCTGATGATTCAGGGAACGTCATCGGACGCCGGCAAAAGCACGGTGGTCGCCGGGTTGTGTCGTCTGCTGTATCGCGAGGGCGTGCGCGTGGCGCCTTTCAAACCGCAGAACATGGCGCTCAACAGTGCTGTGACGGCTGACCGCGGCGAGATCGGACGCGCGCAAGCCCTGCAGGCGCAAGCGGCCGGCATCGCGCCGCACACCGACTTCAACCCCGTGTTGCTCAAGCCGAGCAGCGACCGTGGCGCGCAGGTCATCATCGGCGGCAAGGTCATGGCCGACCTCGACGCGCGCGCCTATCACGAGTACAAACCGCGCGCGATGGCGGCCGTGCTGGCGGCCTACGAGCGTTTGCGCACTGGCTACGATGCCGTGCTCGTCGAAGGCGCGGGGAGTCCGGCCGAGGTGAATCTGCGCGCGCGCGACATTGCGAACATGGGCTTTGCCGAGGCGGTTGACGCCCCGGTGCTGCTCGTCGCCGACATCGATCGGGGGGGCGTGTTCGCGCAGTTGCTCGGCACGCTCGCCTGTTTGTCGGACAGCGAGCGCGCACGCATCAAGGGTTTCATCATCAACCGGTTTCGCGGCGATCCGTCGTTGCTGACCAGCGGTCTTGAGTGGGTACAGGCGCGTACGGGCATTCCGGTGCTGGGCGTGCTGCCTTACCTTCATGGCCTGCATCTGGATGGCGAAGACATGCTGCCCGGCGAACGCCACACGGCGGCCAGCGGCGAGACGCGTTTGCGTGTTGCGGTGCCGGCGTTGCCGCGCATCAGCAATCACACCGATTTCGACGCCTTGCGGGCTCACCCGCAGGTCGACTTCCGCTACGTAGGCGCGGGCGAATCGTGGCCTGCGAGCGACCTCGTGATCCTGCCCGGCAGCAAACATGTCCGCGCCGATCTGGCATGGCTGCGGGCACAGGGCTGGGAGCCCGCGATCGCGCGGCATCTGCGCTACGGCGGCAAGGTGCTGGGCATTTGCGGGGGTTTCCAAATGCTTGGGACAGCGATCCACGATCCGCTAGGACTGGAAGGCGAAGCCGGTACGACCCCAGGCCTCGGCTGGCTGGACATCGAGACCACGATGGAGGCGCAAAAGCAGCTTCGCGTAGTTGCGGGACGCCTGAGCGCAGACGATGTCCCCGTGACTGGCTATGAGATTCACATGGGCGTGACGCGCGGGGCGGCGCTGGAGCGACCCGCCGTCTGGGTGGATGATGACGGGACTGATCGTGCCGATGGCGCTCGCTCGGCCGACGATCAGGTCATGGGCACGTATCTGCATGGTCTGTTCGATACGCCGCACGCCTTGCACGCGCTGCTCACGTGGGCCGGTGCCCGTGATCTCGCGGCGCAGGACTACAACGCATTGCGCGAGGCATCGATCGACCGGTTGGCGGATTCGTTCGCCGCGCATCTGGATCTGCCGCGCGTGTGGGCGTGCCTGCGCTAATGCCGACACTGCCGGGGCGGCCGGAACACGGGGCTGCCATCCAACCGTTGTAAGATGAGCGGCAAATCGACCTCGGGGAGTCTGCAATGCCGGTGATCGTGGTGGCGAATCCAAAGGGTGGCGTGGGCAAGAGTACGCTGGCAACGAATCTGGCGGGGTATCTGGCCGCGCAGGGTCACGCGGTGATGCTGGGTGACACCGACCGGCAGCAGTCGTCGCGTGCCTGGCTGGGCTTGCGCCCGCCTGCGCTGCGCTCGATAGGCACCTGGGAGGTCGATCACAACGACGTCGCCCGCCCGCCCAAGGGCACCACGCACGCGGTGCTCGATACGCCAGCCGGCCTTCACGGCAAGCGGCTCGATTCCATCCTCAAACTCGCCGATCACGTGCTGGTGCCGTTGCAGCCGTCGATCTTCGACATTCTCGCCACCCGCGACTTTCTGCAGAAGCTGGGCGAGGAGAAAGCGGTGCGTCAGGGGGATGTGCGGATCGGTGTGGTCGGTATGCGGGTCGATGCCCGCACCCGCGCGGCCGATCAGCTCTCGCGCTACTGCGAGGAGGCGGGCCTGCCGGTGCTCGGCATGCTTCGCAACACGCAGAACTACGTGCAACTCGCCGCACACGGCCTCACGCTATGGGATGTCGCGCCGGGACGCGTCGAACGTGATCTGCCGCAGTGGGAGGGCATTACGACGTTCGTGGCGAAGTGATCGCCACAGGCGGCAAGTACCACACCCATGACAAAAGGGGCCCGCGGGCCCCTTTGTCGTTAGCGTCGAAGCGCAGCCTTACTTGGCGGCCTGAGCCGCTTCAAAGGCGCGGGTCTCTTCCCACGCTTGGAGCGGCACGTGATCGCGCTCGCCCTTTTGCACATTCTTGTCGTCGACGAACACCAGCTTCGGCTTGAAGCCGGCGAGCACTTCCTTTTCCTCGACTTGTGCGTACGACACGATGATGACGATGTCGCCCAGTTGCGCGCGGCGTGCCGCTGCGCCATTGAGCGAGATCATGCCGCTACCGCGCTCGCCGCGAATGGCATACGTCGTGAAACGTTCGCCGTTGTTGACGTTGAAGATGTCGATTTGCTCATTTTCGACAAGGCCCGAGGCTTCGAGCAGGTTCTCGTCGATCGCGCACGAACCTTCGTAATGCAATTCGCAATGCGTTACGGTGGCACGGTGGATCTTCGACTTGAGCATGGTGCGGTACATGGCTTGCCTCTAGTGTTGCGGTGTCGCGCGAGCGGCGCGACGAAAGATGCGCGTGCAACCGGCACGCGCGGCTTGCGTCGGAAGCACGCGGCACCGGTCATTCGACCGTGCGCAGCGTGCCCGGCGCTCAGATTTCGAGATTGTCGATCAAACGCGTGGCCCCGAGCTTGGCGGCGGCGAGCACCACCAGGCTCTCGGCCGGCGCGGCGCCCGGCGCCGGTGCACGCAGATTCGCGCGCTGGCGAATCGCCACGTAATCGGGCTTCCAGCCACGCTCGGTCAGCGTCTGCATGGCGAGCGCTTCGAGAGCAGCGTAATCGGTCTTGCCGCTGTTCACGTCGTCGCGAATCTGACCCAGCAAACGATAGAGCTGCGGCGCCTCGGCACGCTCGGTGTCCGACAGGTAGCGGTTACGCGAGGACAGCGCGAGGCCGTCGTCGGCACGCACCGTCTCGGCGGCAATGATTTCGATGGGCAGCGCGAACTGACGGCACATGCTTCGCACGATCATCAGTTGCTGGTAGTCCTTCTTGCCGAACACGGCCACGCGCGGCTGCACGCAGGAGAAAAGCTTCGTGACGATCGTGCACACGCCCGTGAAGAAGCCCGGGCGGAACTCGCCTTCGAGAATGTCGCCCAAATCGCGCGGCGGCTCGACGCGATATTCCTGCGGCTCGGGGTACATCTCCTTCTCGTCCGGCGAAAACAGCACGTAGACGTTCTCGCGCGTGAGCTTCTCGACGTCGTCGGCCATCGTGCGCGGGTACTTGTCGAAGTCTTCGTTCGGCCCGAATTGCAGACGGTTCACGAAGATGCTGGCGACGACAGGGTCACCGTGCTGGCGGGCCAGTCGCATGAGCGACAGGTGTCCTTCATGCAGATTGCCCATCGTGGGCACGAAGGCGACGCGATTCTGTCCGCGCAGTTGATCGCGCAGTTCGTGAATCGAGGGGATGACTTTCATTGAGGTTCCGTGCGTGGCGTACGTTTATGACGTCCAGGAGTGGCGCGCGCCTTATCTGGCAAGGGCGTGGCCGCCAAAATGTCCGGGGGATTGTAGAGGAAATCTCAATGGGCGTGCGCAAAACCGCGCTCGCCGGACGGGTTCCCTCGTCCTCAAGAGTCCACTGGGCGGTCAGTTGGGGGAATAGGTCAGGCGGACATAGATCGGCGCAAACGGCTCGGCCTGAGTGATCTCCAGCAACGACTCGCGCGAGAGTTCGAGCATGGCGATGAAGTTGACCACAACGACGGGCACGCCACGCGTGACGTCGAAGAGTTCGGTGAACTCCATGAAGCGCGCCCCTTGCAGACGCCGCAGGATCTGGCTCATATGCTCGCGCACCGACAGTTCTTCGCGCGAGATCTTGTGATGCTGAACGAGCTTGGCCCGGCGCAGGACTTCGGCCCACGCGGCGCGCAGATCTTCGGCGTCGACTTCGGGAAAGCGCGGCTGCAGGCTCTGCTCGATATACACCTGCGAGCGCAGGAAGTCGCGGCCCAGCACCGGCAGCGTGTCGATCTTCTGTGCGGCGAGCTTCATCTGCTCGTACTCGAGCAGGCGGCGCACGAGTTCGGCGCGCGGATCTTCGGCTTCTTCGCCCGTGTCGGCCTTCTTGACCGGCAACAGCATGCGCGACTTGATCTCGATGAGCATCGCCGCCATGAGCAGATACTCGGACGCGAGTTCGAGATTGGTCCGGCGAATCTGTTCGACGTAGAGCAGGTATTGCTTCGTGACCTGCGCCATCGGAATGTCGAGCACGTTGAAGTTCTGTTTGCGGATCAGATACAGCAACAAGTCGAGCGGGCCTTCGAAGGCTTCGAGGAAGATCTCGAGCGCGTCCGGCGGGATATACAGATCGTTCGGCAGTGCGAAGAGCGGCTCGCCGTAAAGGCGCGCACGCGCGACGCCGTCAATCGTATCGGGCGTGGTGTCCTGCCCGTTCTGCGGCGCCGGGAGTTCCGTCGTCACACTGCCAGCGAGGCGCGGTTTGCCGGGTGACGGCTCCGTGGCGTCCGATCCCTCTGGCGGCGTCGCACCCGCGAGGGCGGCCGCGTCGACAGATTCATGGGATTCGCTGGAATCGTCGGAATCCGCCGATTCCCCGACGGCGGCCGATGCGTTGGTCGCGTCGGTCGCATCATCGCTCAGCGCCTCCTCCGGCACCGCATCGACGTGCGCAGACACTGGCGCGATCTCGGGGATCGGCTCAGGCGTGTGCGACGGATCGTCGGGCGAACTCGGATTCAATGCAGAACTCGGCCGGAGGGCGGTGGAAGGCGGCGGAAAGCGGTGACTTACTCGCCTTGGTACACGTACGGCTGCTGGGCCACACGCGACTGCTGGGCGCGGCGGCGCTCTTCCATATCGATCGGCTGCTTGTCCCACAGCAGCGAGCGGCCCTGACGTTGCTCGGCTTCCAGCGCCGGCTTCTCGGACTTCAATTGCTTGATGAATTGGGTGATGTCGGACTCGTACATAGTCGATTGCTTGAAAAATAGGCAGAAGCGGCACCATCGCAACGGTGCCAATCGACGCAGATTCTACCGCAAACCCGCCCCGGTTCCCCGTTTTGACTGTTTTGAGATACGCGAGTCAACAGGCCGTGGGGATATGGTCAAATACGGCTCATATTTGCATCGCACATTATGTTGCTGTGCCATGCTTGCCAATACTGTTCGATTGGACACCATGAACCGCACGCTGGAGGACCAGCGGCGACATTTCAGATTCCAAGGAAGGTTTTGACCGTCTCGCAGATCAAACCCGGTTACGACGTTTCCCGTCGCTTCGGCGTGCGCCCTTTGCGCACCCTACCTGCCACACTCCTGACACTGGCCGCCCTGACCTGTGGCCTATTGGTGCCCGGGGTGGCGCTGGCCGACTATCGCGTTCGCGTCGATGCGCCCAATGGCCTCGCCAAGCTCCTGAAGGACAACCTCGACCTCGTGCGCTACGCCGAGCGCGACGACATCGGCGAGGCGCAGTTCGAGCACCTTGTGGCGACCGTCGGTGAGCAGGTGCAGGAACTCACGTCGACGCAAGGCTATTTCGCGCCGGTCACGCATGTGGATGTGGCCACCATCAACGGCAAGCGCGATGTGCACATCACGGTCGAATCGGGACCGCGCACCCATATCAAGGACGTCGAGCTGAAATTCGACGGCCCGGTGGTCGAGCAGGACCCGAAGCGTGTCGAGCAATTGCGCAACGCCTGGGAACTGCCGGTGGACGCCCCGTTCCGTCAGGCCGACTGGGACAAGGCGAAGAACGACACGCTGTTCCAACTGGGACAGAAGCGCTATCACGCGTCGAAAATGACCTTCTCGCGTGCGGTGGTCGACGCCGACACCGACACGGCCTCGCTCGCCGCGACCTATGAGAGCGGGCCGCCGTTCACGCTGGGTCCGCTGGTGATCTCCGGCACGCGGCGCTATCCGGATGAGATCATTCGCAACGTCAATCCGCTGTCCGTGGGCGAGCCGTTCGATGCCGATCGTTTGCAGGAATTGCAGCGCCAGATTCAGGCCACACCGTACTTCTCGAACGTCATCATCTCGGTGACGGAAGACCCGGCGAAGGCGGAGAATGCCCCGATCGAAGTGAAAGTGCGCGAGTTTCCCGAGCAACGCATACAGAGCGGGGTGGGTTACACCACGGATACCGGTGCGAGCGTGAACAGTCGCTATTCCTACTACAACCTGTTCGGCCGCGCGTGGACATTCGATTCGCAGGCGCGTCTGGAGCAGTATCGGCAGGGCGGGTATGCCGAAATCGGGATGCCGCCCGACAGTTCCGCGTACACCAACAGCCTGCGCGGATCGTTCGACCGTACCTACCTGAATGGTCTCGATCAGCGCTCGACGCAGATCGGCATCAAGCGCTCACGCTCGCGTGAGCGTTACGACTGGTCCTACACCCTCGACTTTTACCGCACGGACGAACGCCCCGACGGCGGCCAACGATTCCTCAACAAGGCGCTCGTGCCGGCGTTCTCATGGAATCGTCGTGACGTGGACGACCTGATCTTTCCGCGCCAGGGCAACCTCATCAACACGCAGATCGGTTTCGCCGCGAAGCCGTTGCTCACCGATCAGAGTTTTGCGCGTCTCTATGGCCGTATCCGTCAATACTTTCCCGTTGGACAGCGCGATATCGTGATCGCCCGTCTGGAGCTGGGGGCCGTGCTCACGAACGGCAACAGCAACCGGATTCCGTCGTCGCTGCTGTTCTTCGCGGGGGGCACGTCGTCGATTCGCGGGTACACGTATCAGAGCATCGGCCGTCAGCAGAACGGCACCACGTTTCCGACGAAGTACCTGGGCACGGCAAGCCTCGAATACCAGCGCTGGGTGACGCACGACTGGGGCGGGGCCGTGTTCTGGGACGTCGGCACCGCCACCGACGACTATCGCCATCCCACGCCGCTCTATCACGGGGTGGGCTTCGGCGTGCGCTGGCGCAGCCCCGTTGGTCCGGTGAACCTCGACCTTGGCTATGGCGTGCATGACCGGCGCTTCCGTCCGGCCATCTCGCTGGGGGTGGCATTCTGATGAGCACGATGCCCCCGAATTCCTCCCATTCCGCTAA
>JARLJF010000094.1 GCA_031291335.1 Pandoraea sp.
CAACGGCAACGCCAGCAGGAACGGCAGCCGCCACGCCCAGCCCTGGATCTGGTCGGCCGTGAAGAAGAACGTCAACACCGCCGAGACCGACGCGCCAAAGAAGAACCCGCCCATGCAGCCCACCTCGATCCAGCTTGTGAGCGCGGTGCGATTGCGATCACGGCAGTATTCGGCGACGAAGATCGCCGCGCCGCTCGCCTCGCCACCAGCGGATATGCCTTGCGCCAGTCGCATCAGCACCAACAGGACCGGTGCAGCCAGCCCGATCGTGCCGTACGAGGGGATCAGGCCGATCGCAAACGTTGCGAACGCCATCATCACGATGGTCACCGTCAATACCTGCTTGCGGCCGTAGCGATCGCCCAACGAACCGAACACAACGCCGCCGAACGGCCGCGCGAAGAACGCGATGGCGAAGGCCGCCAGCGACGCGATCAATTGCACGCTCGGCGAGCCTGTCGGGAAAAACACCTTGCCGAGCACGGCGGCCAGATAGCCGTACACGGAGAATTCGAACCATTCGACGAAGCTGCCGACCACGGAAGCCAGCACAACGCGGTTGAGCTCGCGTTCGCTGACCTTTCGCATGCCGGCGTCGTGGGCGCCGGGGCGTCCGTTGTTGACCGGGCGCGTATCGTGCAGCGCGTCAGAGGGAGCCAGAGCATTGATTTCCATGGTCTCAGCGTGTCAAGCATCAAGGGGGAGAAGGCGGGCCGTCTCGCGCGTTGTCGCGATCGGCCCGGTATATCGTTGGCGAGCGTTGCTCGGTGGTCCGCATCGACAGCGTGACGAAGACACTTCGCAGCACATGCCCTGTGGATCAATCAGTCGAAGGCGCGGCAGCCTTAGCGTCGAAAGCATGCGGATAGGCCTGCGCCGCTCGTGCCGGGCTGAGGTAGCCGGCGGCCACGTCGCGTCGGACCAGCGTCACCGCTCGTTCGGATGCCTCACCGTTGCCCCCGCCGCCCGGCAGGTCCAGGACCAGGCGCCGACCCGCCGGCACCGCCTGCTTGCCCTTGCCACGCAGCGTGGTGCCGTCGTCGAGCGCGACGCGTCCCGCGGCGCCCGTGCCGCCACCGTTGTGGCCGCGCGCCGGATGGTCAACACGATCGAACATCGCATTGAGGCTGAACTGATACCCGCTACGTGCACCAATCTCGATGTGCTGACCCAGCCCGCCGCGCCAGCGGCCCAAGCCTGCGGAGTCGGGGCGCAGCTCCTTGCGCCAGATGACGATGGGGCCGACGCTTTCGGTGACTTCCACCGACATTGCGTGGACGCCGCTTGGGAAAGCCGTCGCGCTCATGCCGTCGCGATTCGGGCGCGCGCCCGTGCCGCCCGTGTTGAACATCAGCACCTCGTACTGGCGCTGACGCGTCTCGTCGGTGATGCCCTCGAAGCGCATCTGCAAATTCCACAGCGCGCTCGCGCCTTCGGCCGGCACGACGTCCGGACACAGCGGCTGTAGCGCGCCCAGGATGACGTCGGGGATCAGATGGCCGAGCACGTGGCGCACGGATACCGGGCATGGCCGTGGCGCATTCAGAATGCAGCCCTCGGGCGCGGTGATCTCGAACGGCAGCAGCGAGCCCCAATTGTTCGGAATCTCCGGTGCGATGGCGCATTTGAGCGCGTAGCACGCGTAAGCCTTGGTATAGGTCAGCGGCACATTGATGCCGTAGCGACTCGTCCCCGATGTGCCCGCGAAATCGGCCCGCAGCGTGTCGCCATCTGCCTGCACGGCCACGCGCAACGTCACGGGGCTTTCGTAGCCGTCCACGGTCATCTCGTAGCGTTGCGGATCGTTGCGGATGGCAGCGATGCGCTCGCGGGTCGCCCGTTCACTGTGCGCGAAGATGAACTCGGCCAGGGCTTCGAGATCGGGCAGCGCAAATTCGTCGAGCATCGAGTGCAAGCGGCGGCGTCCGGTGTCGTTGCACGCGGCCAGCGACTGGAAGTCACCGACCACCTGATCGCGCTCGCGTACGTTGTTGCGCAGAATCGCAATGAGGTCTTCGTTGAGCGCGCCGCGCTTGTACAGCTTCATCGGCGGCAGGCACAGGCCCTCTTCGAAGACGTCGCCCGCGTCCGGGCCGAAGCCGCGACCGCCGATATCGACCACGTGCGCGGTCGACGCGAAGTAGCCGATCAGGCGTCCCGCACGGAATACCGGCGTGACCACCGTGATGTCGTGCAAGTGGCCCGTGCCCATCCAGGGGTCGTTGGTCACCAGCACGTCGCCGTCCTGCACGCCCTGCTCGCCGAAGATGCGCACAAAGTGCCCCACGGACTCGGCCATCGAATTGACGTGACCCGGCGTGCCTGTGACTGCCTGCGCGATCATCCGGCCTTTTCGGTCGAACACGCCGGCGGACAAGTCGCCGGCCTCACGCACGCTGGTACAGAACGCCGTGCGCATCAGCGTGATGGCTTGCTCCTCGACGACCGAGATCAGGCGGTTCCACATGATCTGGTGATGCACTGCAATCGCCTGACTCATTTCACGGCTCCTTCGGCTTCGATTTCACGGGCGGCGGGAACTGCGCCATGGCGCGCGCTCTCGCGGAATTCGACCAGCAGGCAATCGTCTTGCTGGCGGGTGACGCGGTAATCCGGACTGACATAGGTCGACGTCTCGCGCTCGACGATGATGAGCGGGCCGTCGACCGCCACGCCGCGCGGCAACGTCTCACGCGAGTGAATCGCGCATCGGTGCGGGCGCCCCGACTTCGCGTCGAACACATCGCGCCAGGTCAGCGGTTCGGCGGCAATGGCGCCGGCCTGCGCCTTGGTGGGGGCGGCCGCCTGCACGGCCGGCATCGGCGTGCGCAGCGAGAGAGACCAGCTCACCACTTCGACATCCAGCCCGTCGACTTCGTGGCCAAACAGCGCGACGTAGGCCGTGACAAATCGCTCGCGCAGCATTGCCGGGCTGCCGGCGTCAAAACGCTGCGCAGCGACGTCGATCGGAATCTCCCACCCCTGCCCCGCGTAGCGCATATAGGCGCGCAGTTCATGCACGACGTCGCCATCGTGGCCCGCATCGCGCAGGAATGCACTCACCTCGGTCTCCATCTCGTCGAGCAGCGTGTTCACCGTTGTCGGCTGGAATTCGCCGAGGCGCATGACGGCGCTGCGCAGAGACTCGTACGAGAACGGCGCGCGCAGGAAGCCGATGGCCGAACCGACGCCGGCCCCGGCGGGCACCAGCAGACGGCGGATGCCAAGCTTTTCGCACAGGCGTACCGCGTGCAGGGGCGCCGCACCGCCGTAGGCGATCATCGTGAATTGCTCCAGATCGCGACCGTTCTCTACAGCGTGCATGCGCGCCGCATTGGCCATGTTCTCGTCGACGACTTCGGCCACGGCGTAGGCGCCCTGCACCGAATCGCCGCCCAGCGGGCCGGCCACGGCATGCGCCATCGCCTCCACCGACGCGTTGCGATCGAGGCGCATGTTGCCGCCGGCGAAGCGCTCAGGGTCGAGCTTGCCGAGCAGCAGGTCCGCGTCGGTCACTGTCGGGCGCAGGCCGCCTCGGCCATAGCAAGCCGGGCCCGGCTCGGACCCCGCACTCTCCGGGCCGACGCGCACCTGACGCAGATCATCCACGTGGGCGATCGAGCCGCCACCGGCGCCGATCTCCACCATCTCAATGACCGGGATCGAGATCGGCATGCCGCTGCCCTTCTTGAAACGGTAGGTGCGCGCCACCTCGAACACGCGCGCCGTCTTCGGCGTGTGATGCTCGATCAGACAGATCTTCGCCGTCGTACCGCCCATGTCGAACGACACCACGTTTTCGAGGCCGTAGCGTGCCGCCACGTCGCTCGCGTAGATGGCACCGCCGGCAGGGCCCGATTCGAGCAGTCGCACGGGGAAAGCCGCCGCGCTGCGCAAGGACATCAAGCCGCCGCCAGAGTGCATGAGGTACAGCGGACACGACATTCCCTCGGCCGCCAACGCATCGGACAGGCGGTTCAGGTACGACGACATCAGCGGTTTGACGTACGCATTGGCGCACACAGTGTTGAAGCGCTCGAATTCGCGGATCTGCGGCGAGACTTCGCACGACAGCGAGATCGACAGGGCCGGGAGTGCCCGGGCGACGCGCTCGCGTACGGCCAGTTCATGTGCGCCGTTGCGATAGGCATGCATGAGGCCGATCGCAACGCTCTCGAATTTCCCTTCGCGCAGTTGCTCGATAACAGCGTCGACGTCGGTCATGGACAGCGGCACCAACTCGTCGCCATTGGCATCCAGACGGCCGGCCACGGTGAAGCGGTCCTGGCGGGCGATCAGCGGCGGCGGCAGCTCGATGCCGAGATCGTATTGCTCGAAGCGGCCCTCGGTGCGCATCTCGATGACGTCGCGAAAACCGGTCGAGGTGATGAAGGCGGTGCGGGCGCCACGTCGCTCGATCAACGCGTTGGTCGCGAGCGTGGTGCCGTGAATGATAGTGCCGATGTCGGCCGGAGAAATTCCCGCTTCGCTTGCAGCAGCCTGCAGGCCGGCCACGATGGCACGCTCGGGATGGGTGTAGTCGGTGAGGACCTTGGCGGTGTAGATGTGCTCGCCGTGCTCAAGCGCAACGTCGGTGAACGTTCCGCCAATGTCGACGCCCGCACGGATGATTGTCTTGCTCGTATCCATATTTCGATATCGTGCCCAGAGTGGACGGGAAGCCCCGCAGATTCGAGTGAATCGCGGCTGACGTCCCTTTCGAAATATGATCTGCGATGCGTCGCAGCATGCACAAACAAGAAATTTGATGGTCGAGGGCAAGCGTGGCTAGCCCAGTGAAAACCCTTAGCTTACGTTTCGGTGAGGCACCGCCGGAATGACGGGCGAATCCAACCACGCGCCGGCGAACGCAGTTCGCCGGTACCGAGGCGATGCGAGCCGGTCAATAGACCGATGCCATGCCCACCGGCCGGTGCTTGAAGCGCCGGTGCACCCAGTAATACTGCTCGGGAAACCTGACGACCTGCTCTTCAAGGAACGCATTCATGCGGCGCGCGTCGATCTCGTCGCTTCCCGAGGGGAAGTCCGCGAGCGGTTCGAAAATCGTCAACTTGTACCCCTGATAATCCGGGAGTACCTCCGTAACGAACGGAACGACGCGTGCTCGCCCCAGTTTCGCGAGACGCGAAACGGCCGTGAGCGTGCAGGCGGGGACGCCGAAGAACGGCACAAAAACGGAGTTTTCGACGCCTTGGTCCATATCTGCGGCGATCATGACCGGCTTGCCGGAACGCAGCAATCCCACAATTTTTTTGGCGCTGGTCGCTCGCTCGATCATTTCTGCGCCGAACCGGCCGCGTTGTCGCTTCGCCAGATCGCATAGCGCCGTGCTTGACATACGTGTGTACAGCGACGCCACAGGAAGATGCGTCGAGTAGAGCATGCAGCCGACCTCAATGCCCACAAAGTGAAACCCCATGAAGATGGTGGGCGGCGCGGCGGGGTCGTCGAGATCGATTTTGCTGTCGAGCTGGACGATATTCTGGATCGACTGCGCGCTGCCAAACCACTGGATGCCTCGCTCGAGATAGCTGCGAACCACGTGACGGAAGTGGGTTCTTGCAAGCTGCTGATGTTCGAGGCTGGTCTTGTCGGGGAAGCAAAGACGCAGGTTCACGAGGACAATGTGCTTGCGTCGGCTTGGAAGTGCGTACAAGACGGTGCCGATCACCATCCCGAGCCTGGCGACAAATGAATATGGGAGTACGGAAAATACACGTAGCAACGCCACGATGAGCGCAAAGCCAAGGCGTTTCAAGGTATGTTCCCTTCCCTATCGGGGGTAGTTGGGAGCGAAATCAAATGCCAGGTCAGCGACCTGTTTGCCGGCTATTGCTTCTTTGGAAGGCTTTCGCTTGAGCAGTTGAGCGTGGGTTGCACAACACAGGCTGTGGTCAGAGGATGACTAGAGCTGCGGCGACTCGCGAGCCCGCGCAGTGTAACAGGTAGTTGGGGCGCGACCTAACGCAAACACGCACCAAGACCCTTACAAACGATAAAGGGTTACGAGAAACCTCGTAACCCTTTGTTTTGTTTGGTGCCTGTAGCCCACTTCGCGTGCGCTACAGGCTACCTAACCGTACAGCGCCCGACTTACAGCGCCATATCAGGCACCTTCTTCACCACGCCCGGGTTCGCGACAGGCGCGGTGTTCGGGACGAACCCATCCAGGCTCGGGGAGGCGATGGCCAGTTGCAACGTTTCGGCCGTGGTCGCCCATTCCGTTGCCAGAAGCTGCGGATTTTCGTTGAGCTTCTTGCCGTAGCTGGGAACGATCTCACGAATCTTCTGCTGCCAAGCGGGCGTTTTCATCTGATCGGGGAAAACACGTTCCAGCAACGACAGCATGATCGCCGGCGACGTGGAGCCGCCCGGAGAGGCGCCCAACAGTGCGGATACCGAGCGATCCGAAGACACGACGACTTCCGTGCCGAGCTTCAAAACACCGCCCTTCTCCGGATCGTTCTTGATGATCTGCACGCGCTGCCCGGCTTCCCACAGACGCCAATCTTCGTCCTTGGCCTCGGGCATGTAGTGACGCAGCGCATCCATCTTTTCCGATTGGGACAGCGTCAATTGCTGCGCAAGATACTTCACGAGCGCAAATTCGTGGGCGCCGACCTGCAACTGGGGAATGACGTTGGAGGGTGTCGTGGCCTTGGCAAGGTCAAAGTAGGAGCCGTTCTTGAGGAACTTGCTCGACCACGTGGCAAACGGTCCGAAAAGAATGACCTTCTTGCCGTCGAGCACGCGGGTGTCCAGATGGGGAACCGACATCGGGGGCGAGCCGGTATCCGCAAGACCGTAGACCTTTGCCAAATGACGCGAGGTAATCTCGGGCTTGTCCGTGACCAGGAACTCTCCGCCGACCGGGAAGCCGCCATATTGCTTCGCTTCCGGAATGCCGGACAGTTGCAGCAGGGGCAAGGCGGCGCCGCCAGCACCGATGAAGACGTTGCGCGCGTCCACGGTCTGGATTTTGGAGCTGTCGTTCGTGTCGAATGCCGACACGCGCCAGGTGCCATCCTCGTTGCGCGTGATCGAACGCACTTCGTAGCCGGTCGTGACCTTGACGCCCGATTTTTCGCTGAGATGCTTGTAAAACTGTCGAGTGATTTCGCCCAGATTCACGTCGGTACCGAGCGGCGAACGCGTGGCGGTGACGACCTCATCCGGCTTGCGGCCTTCCATCATGATCGGAATCCACTCGGCGATCTTTGCCGGATCCGTCGTCATTTCCATGCCGGCGAACAGCGGCGATGCCTTCAACGCTTCAACGCGTTTGGTGATGAATTCCCGATTCTCCTGTCCGAAGACAAGATTCATGTGCGGTGTCGAATTGATGAATTCGCGCGGGTTGCCCAGAACGCCATTGCGTACCTGATGCGACCAGAATTGGCGGGAAATCTGGAAATTTTCATTGATGCCGATGGCTTGGTTGATATGGACATTGCCCTTATCGTCCATCGGGGTGTAATTCAGTTCGCAAAGCGCCGAGTGCCCGGTGCCTGCGTTATTCCAGCCGTTCGAGCTTTCTTCCGCAACCTTGTCCAGGCGCTCGAAAACTTCGCACGTCCAATTCGGTTCCAACTCGGACAGATAGACGCCAAGCGTTGCACTCATGATGCCGCCACCGATGAGCAGCACGTCAACCTTGCGATCCGCCTTGGCAGCGCGATACTGGCTTCCAAACAGGTAAGAGTATCCGCCCCAGACGGCGGCGGCCCCAACAGCGGCTGCGATGAACTTGCGTCGGGAGAAGGGCTTGCCGCCGCCACCAGGCGCCGTCTTGTTGTCCGTTTGAGTCATGAAAATCAATCACCTTCAAAAATACGGTGTTACCGTGTGGAGTCGCCGGACCGAACAGGCCCCGGGACAAGCGTTCTCCTCACACGCGTTCTTCTCACATGCTCGCCCGCAACGTTTCAGACTGGCGGGCGTCATAGGGTCGGCGGCTCAGATGCCATGCCAAATGCCGAGTGACGCGAAGGGCGGATTGTAACGCACACCGTACGGGGCGCGCTGAGGACCCATGGCATGAGAATGGACATACCGACTCGCTCATTTCGCCGTCATATCGCCACCTGCCGCCCTGCCGCCCGCCGCATTGAAATCGAGATTTCGCTTCACCGGGCCGGTGAGCCGTATCGAGAGATACCCATTCTGGCGTGAGCTTGCGCGGTGCGTTGACGCACCGCTCGTCGTCATCGTGCGCGCCAGGGAACGAGGCGCCGTTCCAGCGCCCGCATACCGAGATCGAAAAACCAGGCGATGCAGCCGATCAGCACAATCCCCATGACCACGACGTCGGTGCGCAGGAAGCTTGAGGCGTTGAGCACCATTTGGCCGAGGCCCGCCGTTGCGGCGACCATTTCGGCAGCGACCAGCGTCGTCCAGCCAAAACCGATGGAAATGCGTAACCCCGTGAGAATTTCTGGCAATGCGGCCGGCAGGATGACGTGGCGAACCACTTGCCCGAAGCTGCCACCCAGCGAGTATGCGGCATGTATTTGCTCGATCGTCGCGCTGCGTGCACCGGCTCGCGCGGCCATGGCGATCGGTGCGAAGCATGCCAGATAGATGACGACAATCTTGGCGGTCTCGTCGATGCCGAACCAGATGACGACCAGCGGCAGATAAGCCAGCGGCGGCAAGGGGCGATAGAACTCGAGCACCGGATCGAGCAGCCCGCGCGCGACCCGATTTACCCCCATCAGAATGCCCGCGGGTATGGCGGTTAATGCAGCCAGCGAAAAAGCCCCGAACACGCGCAATGCGCTCCAGGCGAAATGCTCGGACAGCGGAAGGCCACCTTGAATCCGGCCGTGAATGGCGTCGAGGAATGCACTCCACACCGCTTCGGGCGTCGGCAAAAACAGCGGGGGAATCCAGCGAAGATGTGTCGACAGCCACCACAGGGCGCCGATTGCTACAATCGCGGCGACGCTCAGACCGGCCGTCGGGCCCTCGCCTGGCATGCGCCACACGCGGGCGCGCTTTACGGTTGCGTGCGGCACCGGTCGCCCCGGATGCGCCGCATGCGTGTTGGATACCGTAGTTTCGGAGGGCATTGAGATCAGACCGTCGAGGCTTTCGGGACGTTAGTGACGTTAGGGGCTGACTCGTGCAGCCGATGTATCAGCCTTTCGCGCCAGGCAATGAACTCGGCCGACGACTTGACGGCACGGGCATCCCGGGACTCAAGAAATTGCCGCGAGAACGGAAGTTCGTGACTCTCTGCGATGCGCCCTGGGCTGGGCGTCATGACGATGATCCGGGTCGCAAGAAACAGTGCCTCTTCAACGCTGTGCGTGATGAAAAGGACGGTTTTGTGCGTGCGCTCCCAGATGTCCAGAACGAGTTCCTGCATCGATTCGCGGGTCATCGCGTCCAATGCGCCCATCGGCTCGTCCATCAGCAGCACGCGCGGATCGTTGGCCAGGGCCCGGGCGATGCCGACACGTTGCTGCATACCGCCAGATAGCGTATCCACGCGAGATTCGGCGTGTTGTTCCAGACCGACCAGTGTCAGCGTGCGGCGTGCAATCTCCCGGCGCTGTATCTTCGGCACACCGCGGAAGCGAAGGCCGAGCGCGACATTGTCGAGCACGTTCAGCCACGGCAGCAGCGCGTAACGCTGGAACACGACACCGCGTTCGGCGCCTGGTCCATTGACGGGCTCGCCATCGAGCAGCACTTCGCCCTCGTTGGGCTGAACAAAACCCGCGATGCAATTGAGCAAGGTGGTTTTCCCGCATCCCGAAGCCCCGAGAACGACGACAAAATCCCCGGTATCGATGTGCAGGTTGACATTGTCGAGCGCGACATTGGTCGCTGCGCCGTCTTCCCCGTTTCGCGCGACCTTACCCGCTCCACTGCGTGCGCCGTCATACGCTACGTGAAGCCGCCGGATGTCCAGCCCGCCGGTTTGGATGCCGGGCCCGATATCCGGCGAACACAAGGCGCCCAATGCGCTGCTCATGCCATCGGACTCAACGTGCGGCGCGCTGCACGAAACTGGCGTCCACGCCGACCGAGTAGTCGGGCAGCTCGGTCTGAATCGTGCCTTGCGCCTTCAGGAAGGCCGCCGTCGCCGCAAGCGATTTGGCCGCACCAGACTGCGCGCCGCCCCCCAGCCAGACGTTCGACGCCTGCTGCGCCGGTGTCGGGAAGGCATACAACGAGAGGCTGGCCGGAACGTCGTCGACATTGGCGCCCGACTCCTTGGCGACGGCGGCTACTTGTGGCGAGCCAGCCGTCCAAGCGGACTTGTGGTCGCGATAGTTCGCGTCGGTCGCCGCAAGCACCTTGACGAAGCCGTCGACAAAGTCCTTGTTATCGCGAGCGAACTTGCGATCGACCACGAAGCCGTCGAACGTTGCCTTGCCGGTTGTTTTTGCCACGTCGCCGGACGTCGTCAGCACCTTGCCGTTTTTCTTTACCTTGGCGAGCACCGGGTCCCAGATGTAAGTGGCATCGATATCGCCTCGCTCCCAGGCGGCGGCAATTTCGGGCGGACGCAGATTGACGATCTTGACCTTGGACGGATCGACGCCCGCCGCTTGAAGCGCCACCAGCGTGTGGAAGTGTGAGGTGGACACGAACGGCACGCCAATCTTCTTGCCGCTCAACTGCTTGACCGAGGTCACGCCAGAGCCATTGCGAGCGACCAGCGCCTCGGCGTCGTTGATATTGTCGAGAATCCAGAACAACGACAAATCGACACCTTGCGACAGACCGGCGGCAATCGGGCTGGAACCCGCCTCACCGAGCTGCACGGAGCCGGACGCCAGGGCGCGAATGACATCGGCGCCGCTTCCCAATTTCCGATAGGTGACCTTGTAGCCGGTGGCGCGCTCCACCTCCCCTGTCGCCTGTGCATAGCGCCAAGGGACGACCATGTCCTGATACGCGATCACAACTTCCTTGGACTGTGCGAGAGCCGGCGCGGCGTAGGTCGTGGAGAAAGTCAGCGCACCAAAGGCCGTCAGGATGGCGAGCGGGCGAAGCAGTCGATTCATCGAAATCCCCATTCTTCTAGTTGGAAGAGACGACCGACTATAGACGTGGGCTTCGGGCTGCGTGCCAATCGATTGGAACTTGCTTATGCCATGGCAATGAGATTACTTTTGCCGGATTGGCGGGTATGTTGCGGCGGGTGCCCATGCCTGAACATCCGGCTGCCAGAGCAGCGCCGATCAGCGCAACGCATCTGCCACGAGCTTGCGGAACCAGCGATGCGCGGCGTCGTTGTGAAAACGCGGATGCCAGAACTGGCGGACGGTGAGGTCCGGCAGTGCGATCGGCAATTCGAACGCGTCGACATGGGCCATCTTGCCGAACAGATCCGCCAGTTCGTTCGGAATCACCGCGATAAAGTCCGAGTTCGCGACCAGACTCGGCACCGCCAGCAGATACGGCACTTCGACACCAACGTTCAATCGCGTGCCGCGCTTGCGCAACTCTTTGGCGAGCAGTTCGTTGGTCATCGCCAGCGTTGCTGCGACCACGTGCTGTGTATTCATGAACGTCGCGGCATCCATTCCGGCGGCCCGTCCCCCCTTGCCTCTTTTGCTCTTGGCCGCGCGGCGAATGCCTACCAGTGATCGCGTGAACAATCGTTGCTGGTGCAAATGCTCGCCCATCCGGTCGAGATAGCCGATGGCCAGATCCAGTTCGCCGTCCTGAAGCGCAGTGCCGAGTTCGGCGGCAGGCACCTGAATCGGACGCAACGTGGCCATCGGGGCATGCTCGGCCAGCGCCGCGAGCAACCTCGGCAGCAGGACGATCATGCCCATATCGCTCAGACAGACCGAGAAGGTGCGCCGGGTGTCCGTTGGCTCGAACGCGCGCTCGTCCAGCACGTCCTGCCGAATCAACGCCAACGCCCGGGTCACGCCGTCAGCCACGCGCTCGCCGGTCGGCGTCGGCGCCATGACCGCACCAGCGCGTACGAACAGATCATCGCCGAATCGCGTGCGCAAGCGGCCCAACGCGTGGCTCACTGCCGGTTGCGTAAGACCAAGGCGTTGTGCAGCACGAGACACGCTGCGTTCCGCCATCAACGCCTCTACGACATAGAGAAAATTCAGATCGGGGTATTCCATGCGTGTCTCCTGGTGGCGTCTTCGCACCACTGTATTTACGTCACAGTATGCATTGAATTCATAATCTCTATGATTTTCATTTTATAGATTTATACATCGCAGCCGCGTACCTTTGCATCAACACGTCGCGACAGACGTGACAAAGAGAGGCATCAGGAGACGATGGCGATGGATTGCGATGTATTGATCGTGGGCGCAGGCCCGGTCGGTTTGTTTTTGGCGGCGTCGCTCGCGCAACAGGGCCTGCGGGTCGAAGTCTTCGACACGAAGCCCGGCACCAGCGAGCACCCGGCGGCCAATGCCAATAGCGCGCGCACGATGGAACACTTCCGCCGCATCGGCGTGTCCGCCCATATTCGCCAGTTGGGTCTCCCGCCGGACCAGTCGCCCGATGTGGCCTACTTCACGACAATCGCCGGGTACGAACTGGCTCGGCTTTCTCAACCGGCGTCGCGCGATGCCCTTGCCTACGCCAAGGCGCACAGCTTCACATGGCCTACGCCGGAGCCGCCGCACCGTTGCTCGCAGCTCTACATTGAACCCGTGCTGCTCGACGCCGCACGCCGTGAGTCAACCTGCCATGTGCACTTTGACGCCACCGTCACCGACCTCGCGCAAGACGACGATGGCGTGACGGCCGTCGTCACGCTCGCACAAACGGCGAATCGTCCGGCACAGGTGCGTCGTGTGCGTGCCCGGTATGCCGTTGGCTGTGACGGCCCGCGCAGTTTCGTGCGGCGCTCGTTGGGCCTTCGCTACGGCGGCGTTGCCAGCGAGAAGCGTGGCTTCATGGGGGGACAGATGGAAGCGGTGTACTTCCATGCACCGACGCTCGTCGAAGCGAGCGGCAAGGCCCCGGCATGGCAGTACTGGACGTTCGGTCCCACCCAGCGCGCCCTGATCGTGGCGGTTGACGGCTGTGGCCACTTCATCATGAATGTGCAACTCCACGACGACGAAACGCCGTCGGAGGACGTCGTACGGTCGCGCATCGCTCAGGCCCTCGGTGCCGATATTGCGTTCACCGTGAAAAGCTCGTCCGCATGGACGGCCGGGCACGCGCTTGTGGCGGAGCGCCTCGTCGTCGGCCGCGTGTTTCTGTGTGGTGACGCCGCGCACTTGTTCACGCCGACCGGCGGGCTGGGCTACAACACCGGAATCGACGACGCAGCCAACCTCGCATGGAAGCTCGTCGCCCTGGTGCGCGGTGTTGCCGGTGAAGCCCTCGCCGAGAGCTACGACGCCGAACGACGTCCGGCCGGGGAGCGCAATACCGCCTTCGCGCGCAACTTTGCCGACAGCATCGGCTATGTCGCCCTGCCCCGCGAAGCCTACGAGCCCGGCGCGGATGGCGACGCCGCAAGACGTGCGGTCGGCGAGTATCTCGCGTTTCACGCACGGCACGAGTTCGTGATCCCCGGCGTCCATCTGGGCACACGATACGAATCGTCGCCGCTGCTGACGCCGGAACCCGGCAGCCCCCCCGCCGACAACGCCAATCTTTATGTGCCATGCGCTCGTGCGGGGCATCGTGCGCCCCACGTCTGGCTCGCCGACGGCAGTTCTCTGTACGACGCGATGGGACAGCAGTTCACCCTGCTCTGTGTTGACGCACAGGCGCCGGACACCAGCGCCGTGCAAGCGGCCCGCGACGTGCTCGGCGACGTTGCTGTCGTCGTGCCGACGCAGGCCGACGTTGCGCGGCTCAAGCGACTGTACGAGCGCAACTACGTGTTGATTCGCCCGGACCTTCACGTGGCGTGGCGGGGCGACGCGCTTGACCATGCATTCGTCAGTGCCGCCCGCCGCTGTCTGGCGCTCGAGACGTGCGAGGCACGCGCCGGCACGCCGTCCGTCCCCGATTCGATCTTGCAGTCATGACCTATCGACGATAGTCCGCCTCAACTTCCGTTCATTGCTTTTCATTTGCGGCATGTCAGCCAGGCGCTTTACCAACAGACGCTGACAGTCGCAGACCGGTGGCCGTGCCGCCGGATACCTTCAGGAGACAACGATGTACGTAGATTCGACGTCGCAAACGTCCTCGCGCGCCGACCCGGCCGTGCGCAGTCAGACGCGCGAGCGCATGACGGCCCTTCAGCGGCTCACGCTTTTCCTCTGCTTTCTGATCGTCGCGGCCGATGGCTTCGACGTGGCCAGCGTCGGTTACGTTGCTCCGCTGCTCAAGCATCAGTGGTCGTTGAGTCCCGCCGAGCTGGGGCCGGTCTTCGGCGCGGGCCTGTTCGGCCTGACTATCGGCAGCTTCCTCTTCGGACCGCTCGCCGACCGGATCGGCCGCAAGCGCGTCATCCTGATTTCGATGTTCTTGTTCGGCATTGGCAGCCTCGCCTGCGCTTGGTCGCCGTCGGTCGGCTGGCTGGTTTTCCTGCGTTTTCTGACCGGCGCGGGCTTGGGCGGCGCCATGCCCAACGCCATCACGTTGTCGTCGGAGTACAGCCCGGCACACAACCGCGCGTGGCTCGTCACCCTCATGTTCTGCGGCTTTACCCTCGGACTCGCCTGTGGTGGCTATGTGGCGGCATGGCTGATCCCGCACTTTGGCTGGCAAGGTGTTTTCGTCTTTGGCGGGCTGGCGCCGCTCGTTCTGTTGCCGATCGTGGCGTGGCGATTGCCCGAGTCACTGCGCTTCATGGCGGGCAAGCCGGCATTCGCGCAGCAAATGCAACGCACACTCGCGCGTCTGGGCGAGCGCGGCGCGGCGGCCTTCGAGGCGGAAGCGGCAACGGAACGCAAGCAGGCCGAAGCCGTGAACGGCGCGACGAAAGTCGCAGAGCGTCCGGTGGCGACGCTTTTCAACGCTCACTACCGCACCGGCACCCTGCTGCTCTGGCTCGCGTTCTTCTGCACGCTCTGGGTCTACTACCAGATCAGTAGCTGGTTGCCGACGGTGCTCACCGAGAGCGGCATTGGCGTGGCACACGCGGCACAAGTCGGCGCGATGCTGCCCATCGGCGGCACGCTCGGATCGTTGCTCAATGCGCGTCTGATGGATCGGTTCAATCCGTTTGTCGTGCTCGCATTCTCTTACGTCGTCGCCGCCGCCTCTATTGCCCTCATCGGCATGTCGCTGCATTCGGCCACGCTGGTCTTCGTGACCGTGTTCTTCGCCGGGTTCGGTTTGTCGGGCGCCCAGACCGGCGCCAACGTACTTGTCGCGGGCTTTTACACCACCGGGGCACGGGCGACCGGGGTGAGCTGGGCCTTGGGCGTTGGACGTGTCGGTTCAATCATCGGTTCGATGACAGGCGGCTTGCTGCTCGCCGCCCTGTCCTCGGTCCAGGTGTCGTTCTTCGTGTTCGCCGTGCCCGCCGTGATCGCTGGCATTGCCATGATCGCCAACGGTTTGCGCTACCGCCGGCAGCTTGCGGCCCTGTGACGACGCCGAAACCCTTCTGGCGCCATCCACCCTCACCCATTTCCCTATCTGGAGTCCACCATGCGTTTTGTCAGCTTTGAACTCGACGGCAAATCCTGCCTCGGTGTACGCGATGCCGAGCGTGTCCGCGTACTTGGCGAGTATGCCCTTGAAGACCTGCTTGCCGACGGGGTCGACCTCGTCGCGTTTGCGCAGGCCAACACGTCCACGCGTTACGTCAGCGCCGACGACATCCATTGGCTACCGCCGTTGCGCCGTCCCCCTAAGATTCTTTGCGTGGGACTGAACTACCGCGACCACTCGGCCGAGAGCCAATACGCGCAGCCCGACTATCCGACGCTTTTCACTCGTGTGAATACGAGCCTCGTCGCGCACGACGCCCCGATCGTCCGGCCTGACGTGCCCGATAGCGAGGGCGTCGACTACGAGGGCGAACTGGCGGTGGTGATCGGTCGCGGCGGTCGCCATATCCGTCACGAAGATGCTTTGCGTCACGTGGCGGGCTATTCGGTGTTCAACGACGGGTCCATTCGCGAATACCAGTTCAAGACGCCCCAATGGACCATGGGCAAGAACTTCGACGCCACGGGCGCCTTCGGCCCCGATCTGGTGACGGCCGACGAATTGCCGGCGGGCGCGCGTGGCTTGCTGTTGCAGACGCGGCTGAACGGCGAAGTCGTGCAGTCAGCCAGCACCGACGACATGGTGTTCGATGTCGCCACGCTGATCGAAGTCATCAGTCAGGCCATCACCCTCGAGCCGGGCGACGTCATTGTGGCCGGCACGCCCTCGGGCATTGGCTGGGCGCGTACGCCGAAGTTGCTCATGCG
>JARLJF010000095.1 GCA_031291335.1 Pandoraea sp.
CGCATCGACGAGAAACTTCGTGAAATTCCACTTGATCGCTTTCGTCCCCAGCACGCCACGCTTCTCCTGCGTGAGATAGGTGTAGAGCGGTGCGGCGTCCGGGCCCTTCACGTCGACCTTGGCGAACATCGGGAAGCTCACGTGAAAGCGCAGATCGCAGAAGCTGCGGATGGCCTGTGCGTCGCCCGGTTCCTGCTTACCGAACTGGTTGCACGGAAACGCCAGCACTTCGAAACCGCGTGGGCCGAGTTGCTCGTAGAGCGTCTGCAGGCCGGCGTACTGCGGCGTGAAACCGCACTCGCTCGCCGTATTGACGATCAGCAGTACCTTGCCGCGGTACTGCGACAGGCTGACGGTCTCGCCCGACAGCGTCTGAACGGAAAAATCGTACACCTGCGGCGAATTCGCGCTCATCTCCGGCTCCCTGTGGATGTTGGCACCGCGAAGTCTGCCACAAGCCGCGCGTCGTGGCCGTGCGATGTGAATCAGGCATGCCGCACCAGGGCAACCGGCGCGGGTAGCACCTCGTTTTTTCCGGGGTAGCACCTCTGGCACGCGCACAGCTATAATCGTTGGCCTGCAACGCCGTTGCAACGCGCCCTCGCCCCCCAACACCGCCTCACCGACGCCCGAACCTGCCTCATGTCGACCATTGCCGCACATCTCGACGATGTCCTCTCCCGGATTGCCCGTGCCACCGCCGATGCCGGCCGGCCGACGGGTAGCGTGCGCTTGCTCGCAGTCTCGAAGACATTCGGCGCCGACGCGGTGCGCGACGCGCTCGCCGCCGGACAACGGGCCTTTGGCGAGAATTACGTGCAGGAGTCGCTGGACAAGATCGCCGCGCTTTCCGGCGAGACGGTCGACGGCGCGCCGCTGGAGTGGCATTTCATCGGACCGCTGCAAAGCAACAAGACGCGGCCGGTTGCGGAACATTTCGACTGGGTGCACTCGGTCGACCGACTGAAGATCGCCGAGCGTCTGAGCGCCCAACGGCCGGCGGACCTGCGGCCCCTGCAAGTCTGCCTGCAGGTAAACATCAGTGGCGAGGCGAGCAAAAGCGGCGTCGCGCCTGCCGACGTTCCGGCTGTCGCGCGCGCCGTGGCTGCGCTGCCGAATCTGCAATTGCGCGGCTTGATGGCGATTCCCGAACCGGAAGACGACCCGGCCCGCCAGCGGGCACCGTTCAGGGCCGTGCGCGAGTTGTTCGACGCGCTGCGCGCCGATGGGCTGGCGCTGGACACGTTGTCGATGGGCATGTCCGGCGATCTCGAGGCGGCGATTGCCGAGGGTGCGACAATGGTGCGCATTGGCACCGCGATTTTCGGCGCGCGCGACTACGGCCCCCGGGCCTGATTGCAACGCGCCACGGCGGCGAACGCCTCATGACGACTCGCCGCACCAAGCCGTCACGACGTCACAACGAAATGACGAAGTGACGGCAACCGACATACGCAACGCAAAGGATGGTTATGAGAATTGCATTCATCGGCGGCGGCAACATGGCCAACGCCTTGATCGGCGGACTCGTCAAGCGCGGCACGGCCCCGCGCGACATTCTCGCCATCGACGTCAACGAATCGACCCGCGACGGCCTCGTCAAGCAGTACGGCGTTGAGACCGCCAGCGCTTCCAACGACCGCCTGCGCGATTACGACACGCTCGTGCTGGCCGTCAAACCGCAAGTGCTCAAGGACGTTGCACAAGCCCTCCAGCCGCACCTGAACGGCCAACTGGTCATCAGCATCGCGGCGGGCATTCGCGCGTCCGATCTGGCACGCTGGCTCGGCGGTCACAACCAGATCGTGCGCTGCATGCCGAACACGCCCGCGCTGATCGGCATGGGTATCACCGGTCTGGCCGCGCTCTCGGGCGTCGATACCGACCAGCGCAAGCGCGCCGAAAATGTGCTGGGCGCGGCAGGTCAGGTCGTCTGGGTCGAAAAGGAAAGCCAACTCGACGCCGTGACGGCGATCTCCGGCAGCGGTCCGGCATACGTCTTCTACTTCATCGAAGCGCTGGAGCAGGCCGCTCAGGAACTGGGCTTCACGCCCGAACAGGGACGCCAATTGGCCATCGCCACGTTCACCGGTGCGTCGCAACTGGCCGCGCAATCCAGCGAGCCGGCAAGCGTGTTGCGCGAGCGTGTGACGTCCAAGGGCGGCACGACGTTTGCGGCCCTCAGCTCGTTCGAGCGCGACGCCATCAAGGCCGCGATCGTGCGCGGCGTGCACGCCGCCAATATCCGCGCCAAGGAACTCGGCGACGAGCTGGGCGACGCCTGACAGGCGCCGTTCAAGCGCTGCAATGACAAACGGCCCGCATGCGGGCCGTTTTGTTTGGTACCTGGCTGGCAACGCGCGCCCAGCATGCAGCGACTACGCGCTCAGCAGATAGTGTCCGGCGATGCCGAGGAACACCGCGGCCCCCAGCCAGTTGTTGTGACGGAACGCCGCGAAGCAAGGCATGCGCTCGCGCTCTCGAATCAGGAAGTAGTGGTAAATGGCGAAGCTCACTGCCACCGCCATGCCCAGCCAGAACGGCCAGCCGAAACCCAGATACACGCCAACGCCCGCCTGAATGCCGAGCGCGCCGGCATAGCAGAGCATGATGGCCAGCACGTCGAAACGTCCGAAAGTGATCGCCGACGTCTTGATGCCGATCTTCAGGTCGTCGTCACGATCGACCATCGCATATTCCGTGTCGTAGGCCACCGACCAGAACACGTTCGAGAGCAGCAGCACCCACGCGATGACCGGCACCTGATCCTGCACCGCGGCGAAAGCCATCGGAATGCCGAAGCCGAACGCCACGCCGAGATAAGCCTGCGGAATCGCCAGAAAGCGCTTGGTGAACGGATAGGTGCCGGCGACGAACAGCGCCGGAATCGATAGCCACTTGGTCAGCGCGTTGAGCGGCAAGATCAGCAGGAAGCTCACCAGCGCGAGCGTGGCGGCCACGGCAATCGCTTCCCAGGCGCGAATGCGGCCCGACGTGATCGGACGCTCCTTCGTGCGTTTGACGAACTTGTCGAAGTCCCGGTCGGCGTAATCGTTGATGGCGCAACCCGCTGAGCGCATCAGGAAGGTGCCGAGCGTGAAGATCACGAGCAACAACGGGTCGGGATGCCCGTTCGACGCAATCCACAGCGCCGCGAGCGTCGGCCACAGCAGCAGCACGGTGCCGATCGGCTTATCGAGGCGAACGAGGCGGAAATACAGCGGAAGGCGTTGAGCGAGCAACATGAGCGTCACACAGAAAGACTTGTGGCGACATTGTAGGCCACGGGCCGGATGCTCGCCAATCGGGACGCCCCGGGCATTACCCCTGTCACCAGATCCAGAACATCAGCAGCCAGAGCCAATTGACCAGCGCCAGCGCCGCCACGATGCCGGCCATACCGGCCAGACGTCGCCCCAGCGAGCGCGCATGACGCCCGGTCACACGCCAACCCAGCCACAGACTCCACAGCGTAGTCACGGCGAGGATGGTGGCGCGCACATCGTTTGCCCAGTACACCGGCAGATGCTCGGCGCGCAGCAAGCTGACCGTAGTGGCCGACAGACCGATGAAGACACCGGCCCCGGCAATCGGAATCAGCGACTGCACCAGATGATTGAAGCGCGACGTCTGCCACGGCCCCATCGCCCGGTTGGCCAGCGCGAAGATGATCGTGAAAGCCAGCCCCAGCAGCAGACCGTTGCCGAGAATGTACGTGACGACCATGCCGCCATCAAGCCAGGTGAAGACGTCGCTCTGCTCGGGGTAGTTCGTGAACACGTACCACGGCGCGTTCGTCTCGAACGGCCACATGATGTTGTGGTCGATGAGCCATGTGGCGAGCACCGTCTTGGTCGCGACGAACCACGGATTCACCGTCCAGTGGAACGCACCGATGGCCACGCCAAGCAGGCCGTACATGAGGAGTACGCTGTCCCACACGCTGTTGTTATCCGTCGCGCCGAACTTCACGATCTCTTCGCTCGGCGAACGGCCCGTGAGTGTGATGGCGTCGCGATGTCCGGCGCAGCGGCCGCACATATGGCAATCCGCGCCGCCCTTCATATTGCGCATCGGCACGAGCGGCGCGCAATTGATCGGGATGATCTTGCGACCGTTGGTGTGATACGACCGGCGCCAGGCCTCTTCGTTAACCTTGAAGTGAAACGGCGCCAGACGCGAGAGCAGCGAAAACACGCCGTTGACCGGGCACAGATACTTGCACCACACGCGCTTGTCGCGGCCGTAGAAATAGCCGATCACCATGGCGCCGATGGTCGAGCCACCCAGCACCAGCAGCACGGCCTTCGGGTATTGGTAGACGCTGACCATCTGGCCGTACAGCGTAGTGCCGGCAAACGCCACGAACGGCCAGCCGCCCCAGCGCATCCAGCGAGGAATGGCGCGTCCGCGTCCGTGGCGACTCGCGAATTCCGAGAGCGTGCCTTCCGGACACAGCACACCGCACCAGACGCGGCCCATGAGCACCATGCTGATGAGCACGAACGGCCACCAGATGCCCCAGAACGTGAACTGCGCGAAGACGGTGAGGTTGTTCAGGATGTGAGCCGTCTCGTCAGGCAACGGCATCACGACCGGCACGCAGATGAGGAACGCATAAACCAGCACGACGACCCACTGCACGCCACGTATCAGCTTGCCGTGGCGTTGCATCCAGAGGCCCAGTTGGGCAAGTCGGTTCGGGACAGGTATGGCGATGCTCATGCTCAACTCGTACGTCGGGGGATTACCTACCGGCTGACGGCTCTTATCGACAAGGCAGATCTTGCGAATCCTGCCACGCGTGTCCGTTCAGACCGTTGTGGCGCACCGGACAGGACTGATTCCCCCGGTGCGCGCTGCCCGCTCAGGCGGGCTTGACTTGCTTGGCCGGAGCGCCTGCTCGCTTGAGCAACGCCCACATGAAGACCCAATACACGACATAGACCAACAGGTTCATGCCGGCGGGATGTGCGCGATACCCCGTCAGGGTGGCGACGAGGCTGCCAAACGGGCTGGCATCGTCAAGAATCGCGGAAGTATCCCACAGTTGGTCGACCAGTGTCGGCACAAGCTCGAGCGAGATCATGCGATCAAGCCCCGACTCGAGCAGCCCCGCCGCCAGGAACAACAGCATGATTTCGGTGACGCGGAAGAACAGGCGCCACGAGAAGATCTTTCCGCCCAACTGCAACAGCCAGAAGGTGGCCAGCGCCAGCACGAAGCCGATCACCACGGCGAGCCACATCGTCAGCGGCACGCTGCCTTGCTGACCGAAGCCGATGCCGTACAGAAAGATGGCCGTCTCGCTGCCTTCGCGGGCAATCGCCAGCGCCACCAGCACGAGCACGCCCCACCATGTGCCCTGATCCTGGGTTTTCTGTAGTGATGATTCCATGTCGCGCTTGAGCGTTCGCCCGTGGCGCTTCATCCAGAAGACCATCTGCACGATCAGCACGCAGGCGATCAGCACCATGGCGGTCTGGAAGTAATCCTGCGCGTCGCCCGAGAGTACCTCGGTGAAGCCGACCAGTGCGGCACCCAGCGCCACGGCCGCCGCGATCCCGAGCCCCACACCGGCCCAAAGATAGGGCAGGCCGCGCTTGGCACCGTGCTCCGGGTTGGCCAGCCAGGCATGAAGAATGCCGACAACCAGCAATGCCTCGACGCTTTCGCGCCAGACGATGAACATGACCTGACCCATCGTGTGATTCCTCTCGTGATGCGTGTCTTACCGTATGACTGGAACGATTTCCGCTGCGCTTACTTGGCGACGATCACGCCTTGCGCCTGCTGATGGAAATCGTCGAAAAACTTGTACTCGCCCGGCTGCAACGGTGCGATCACCACAAACGACTGCGCGCCCGGTGCCAGCACCTTTTCCTTGCGCAGTTGCAGACTTTCAAACTCGACGGCACTCGTTCCCGTGTTGTGCACCTCGATCTTGATGCGCTTGCCGGCCGGCACTTCGATACGCGCCGGGTTGAGTTTGCCGTTGTTCATTTCCAGCTTGAAGGTGGGCAAGTCGTCTGCGCGAGCGAGCGACGGGCCGCCCAACGCCAACAAAGTCACCACCAAGGCCGCCATCGTGGCCAGCAGGCGCGCGATGCGCTGATTCATCCTTCTGCTCCAAACGAAAACAGCGCTGGCGCCAGGCCAACGCTGCATCAGTTACAAGGGCTTAGTAGCCACCCTTCTTGCCAATACCCGAGAAAGTGAAATCGACTTCCTTGGTGATCGGCTTGAACCACGGGCCCACGCCCGTTTCCTTATCCACGTGACGGCCGAAGCACCACGGGCCCATGCCACCATGCGCGGCGTGCGCGCCTGCGGCCGGCGTACCGCCCATCTTGCAACCGAACTCCTGCAGCGTGCCCGGGGCGTTGACGACCATGGTCAGCTTGTACTTGCCCACGCCAGCCAGCTTGACGTTGTCGCCATAGTGCGGGCCATCGCTCGCGACCATCGGCATCATCAGGCCTTCGACGGGGGCGCCATCGGCGGTCTTGCCGTCGCTCTTCATCTTTTGCAGCTTGTACGTGATTTCCAGACCCGGAATCCAGTCGCCTTCGGCGTAGCCGTTCGGGTTCTTGGCGATCGCGTGAATATCCGCCTCGAGGTGGATGTCGGACTTCGCGGCATCGCGCATCATGCCGGCCGGTTCCATCGTGATCGGCTGGAGGTACACCGTGTTGATTTCCATGCCCGCTGTGTTCAGCGGTTTACCGATAGGAAACTCGGCGGCCTGAGCCATAGTGGCTGCACCGGCAAGCAACACCGCTGCCACGAGGGATTTCACGCGCATACGCACTCCAGAATGGGGAAGAAGTTAATGCAAACAATTCTCAATAAGTTTATCACCATCGCCAGTGCCAGACAAACCTGCCAAGTCAAGGCATCACGGGGATAAACGGGAAATTTGAGGGTTGCGCGAGCGCCGGCGGGGGCGCACAGCGATTCTTAGCGGCCGGTTACGGAAAATTACCGGCGGCCGAATCGGACCATTTGTCGGAAATTTCGCGCCCATGGGGGCGTGGACGGTCGCGTAACGCATCACCTGACGCGCCATCGGGCGACACCTTATCGACCCAGTCTTAGTGACGAATTAGGGCCGGCCGGCGACGCTCACGACAATGGCAGCGACAACGCTCAAGGCAACACACCGCCCCGGTCGATCTTCCGGGCCAGCACCACCGAGGTTGTGGTGCGCGTCACGCCATCGATCTCGCCGATCGTATCGAGCAGTCCGTCGAGTTGGTCCGGCGACGCG
>JARLJF010000096.1 GCA_031291335.1 Pandoraea sp.
AACAGTAGCTAGGCAGACCTTGAGAGGCTTTGAGCGAATACCCCGCACGCTTATCCGGCGCCATGGAGTTCTCCAAATTACAAATTTATGCAAACCAACGTGTAGGAACGTATCGACTAGAGCAAGAGCACGCAAATTCATAATTTAACATAATGTACATTATGCGAATATTGAATATGCCGCCCCGGGGGCTCACGCCGTAAATTTTGCACATTGCTGACCAACGACCACCCCCCTCATAGACATTGCCTTCACTGGCGGTACGTCAGCCGGCGTGCGCGCCACGACAACGCCAGGCAGAACGTGCCATAAGCCAGCGCAACCGCCACATAGATTTCGGCAAAATACGGACGCCAGGTGCCATCCGCCAACACCGCCTTGGCTGCGCTCATCACGTCGAACAGTCCGATGACCGATACCAATGAAGTGTCCTTGATGGCGCCGACGATCACGCCGACGGCCGGCGCGACTGAGCGTCGCACGACCTGCGGCAGCGTCACATGCCAGAGCACCTGCGAACGCGTCAGGCCCAACGCCTGACCGGCCAGCGCCTGCCCTCCAGAGATCGACTGAAAGCCGCCGCGCAGCACCTCCGCCATCATGCACGCCGTATGCAACGTCAGCGCCATCCAGGCCAGCTCAAACTTGTGCGACGACCAGTCGCCGCCAACCATAAACGGCACCAGCAAGGTCACCAACATCAATTGCGTGATCAGCGGGACACCGCGCACACCGTCGATGATCGACACCGCGACCCGGTGCATCACGATGGACCCGCTGCGTCGCATGAGCGCCAGACCCAGCGACAGCGGTAATGCCGCCGCAATGGCCGTGACCGCCAGCACAATGCTCGCCATCGCGCCACTCCAGTAGACGGTCGGGATCGGCGCCAACATTACGATCGCGACCATGCCCCCCACAGCGGCAAAGCCAGCGCATACGCGCATCTGCCTCACACCACAAAGCCACGGCGCAACACCTGCCAGCAGCGCAAGGCTACCGATTGCCGCAGTCACTCGCAGGGATGCGTCGAGCGTGCCGAAGATCAGCAGCGGTGCGTTCTCGCGCACGGCCAGCCAGCAAGCCCCGGCCGCAGCTTCGCACTGTTGCGTCGTGCCCTGCCAGACCGCATCGATAACGGCCCACCGCATGCCCTCCCATCCCAACCAGCCGAGCAACGCCACGGAGAATAGCGTCAGGACAGCACTCCCAGCGCTACCAACCAAGCCCGCGCGCGTCACTTCAGCCCGTCCCCAGACACCGGCCAAGGTGCGCCCGTCCCGATTGTCGAGTTGCTGCGCCGACACGCGACGGTTGTATCGATCGGTCAGCGCCCCAATGCCATACCCCAACAGTAAATACGCCGTCGCGGCTAGCAACAAGCATTCGAGCGCAGCCGCCGATTGCGACGTCACGCTTCCCAGCACGCCCATCAAATCCGGATAACCAATCGCCACTGCCAGCGTGGTGTTCTTGATCAACATCACACATTGATTGACAAACGGCGGTAGCGCCGCGCGCGCCGCGTGCGGGAATACGACCTCTCGCGCCGTTTGCACAGGGGTCAAACCCAGCGCGAGACCGGCTTGCCACTGTGCCGCCGAAACGCCCAGTGTCGCCCCTTCCACAATGTCGGCCACGTAGGCCGCATGGAACAGCACGAGGCTACAAATGAGCGCCATGCGCTCCGGATTGAGCGTAAGGCCGCCCTGCACCCCGAAGCCGCGCACGACCGGCAACTCAAGATGCGGAAGCGGGTATCCCGCCAGATGCAAGGCGACGCTGCCAGCGGCAATGGCAAAAAGCAGCACGATGACCGCGTGGCGACGGCCGATCCTTCGCCACCCCCATGCGGCCAAACCTAGCGCCGCGGTAACCACCAAACCGTAAGGCAATCCATCGACGACGAGCGGCAGTACCGCGCCGCGATTCGACAACAGCACGCCCGGCACCGGCTGCCACGCCTGACGCACGTTCGGCAGTGCCAGAAATGCGCCGTACCATACAAACATCTGCAACAGCACCGGCGTATTGCGAATCGGTACGACGATAGCCGCCGCAAGCCGGCTGATCATCGGATGCCGTACGAGCCGGAGCAAGCCCAGCACGAGACCGAGCGCGCCCGCGAGCGGTATCGCGCAGGCCGACACCGTCAGCGTATTGACGAATCCCGCGAGGATGGTGAGCCACGCCGGATCTTCCGGCGCGACTTCGAACAAGCTCTCAGACAGACGAAAGCCCGTGGGCTGCCAGAGAAATCCGAAGCCACCACGAATATCGCGCGCGGACTGCGCGGCTGCCAGCATCGTCACGACAACGTGCAATACGCAAGCCAGCAGCACCAACGCAGCCACCGGCAGCGCCACGCGCGCGGCGCGCCGGCGCCATCCGTTGGCAAGTTCGGAGGCAGGCGAATTCGCCGTTCGCAGCCACACGTTGTCAGCCATGATGATGTCTCGCGCTAAAGCAAAAAAAGCCGGACGTCGACCGTCCGGCGCTAAGAGAGATTCGGTGCACGTGCCGGGTGACCCGCACGGCAGTCTGGACATCAGCTCACTGGAACGGCGGCGAGTAAAGCAAACCGCCCTTGTTCCACAACGCGTTCTGTCCACGCTCAAGCTTGAGCGGCGTCTTCAGACCAAGGTTGCGATCCCAGACTTCGCCGTAATTCCCCACGGCCTTGATGACGCGATACGCCCAGCGATCGTCTAGCCCAAACGCTTTGCCGATGCCCGGCGTAGTGCCCAACAGTCGCAACACTTCCGCACTCGGCGACTTTTCCTGTTTGTCGACGTTGGCCGACGTCACCCCCAGCTCTTCAGCTTCGACGAGGGCATTGACCGTCCATTTCACGATCGCCGTCCAGTTCGGATCGTTCTGGCGCACGAACGGCCCCAGCGGCGACTTGTTGATGCGCTCCGGCAAGATCACGTAGTCGTCCGGATTCTTCGCGCGTGCCGACCGGCTCGCCGCGAGCGTCGAGGCATCCGACAAATAGACGTCGCAACGGCCTGCGTAAAACGCCTGTTCCAGTTCGACCAGATTCTCGATGACGACCGGTCGATACTTGAGGTTATTGCGCTTGAAGTAGTCGACCAGATTCTGTTCGTTGACAGTGCCCGGTTGCACACAGACCTGTGCGCCATCCAGTTCGTTGGCGTGCTTCACACCAAGCTTCTTCGGCACCAGAAAGCCCTGCCCGTCGTAAAACACGATAGCGGTCGACGTAATGCCAAGGCCGTCGTCGCGGCTCGCAGTGATGGTCGTGTTGCGACTCAATACGTCGATTTCACCGTTCTGCAATGCCGTAAAGCGTTGCTGCGAACTCAGCGGGACGTAACGCACCTTCGTCGGCGACCCCAGTACCGCGGCGGCAAGACCGCGGCACACATCGACGTCCAGCCCCTGCCACTGCCCCTGCTTGTCGAGCAGCGACAGCCCTGCCGAGCCCTGACTTACGCCGCACACCAGCTCGCCGCGCTTCTTGATCGCGTCAACGGTCGGCGAGGCCGCGTGCGCCGCGACCACCGGCAGCGCCAGACTCAAGCCAACCAAACCACGGCGCAATGGCGCACGCCAGCGGGCAGCACGAGCGACGCCAGACGCGCCGGAAGACGCCGAAGCCACGAGATGCACGGCTTTGGCCACCGAAGAAAACCACTTGACAGCGAACATGCTCAGCAACCGTTTAACCGTTGAGAAGCTGGCGATTCTCGCTCGAGCATCGGCCGTCACAAACCATTTTGATTCGCTAACCAAATCGGTATTCATGCTAAGTCGAAGCGGCTACACGACATAGAATCAAGTGAACGGCGACTACGCCAATCCGTGCCCTGCTCTGCACCTCCGTGCATGACAACGACACGCAACACCGCATGAGTTTTCCTACAAGATGACCTGGCAATCCGATTTTCGCGCCCACTTTCCGGTATTGACGCAACTACGCTACGCCAACGTGGCGTACACGTCGCCGCTCTCCCCTGTCGTCAGTCAGGCGATCGGCGACTTTCTGGCATCGATCACGTACGCACGCAGCGACAAGCCGCAGTGGCTGCGCGATGCCGACGCCTGTCGCGCGAAGATCGCTCACTTGATCAACGGAAATGCCAAACAAGTCGCCTTCACCAAGAACACCTGCGAGGCGCTGAATCTGGTCGCGCAAGGCTTACCCTGGCGCTCGGGCGAGAACGTCGTCACGAACGACCAGGAGCACCCGTCGAGCCTCCTGCCGTGGCTGAACCTGCGCAAGCGCGGAGTCGAGGTACGCGTGGTTCGGGCACGCAACCGTGAGGTTTCGCTCGATGACATCCTCGCGCGCATCGACGACAAGACGCGCGCGGTTGCGGTGTCATGGGTGCAATCGACCTCCGGGCAACGGCTCGACATCGATACGCTCGCCCAAGTGTGTCAGGCGCGCGGCGTGCGGCTCGTGGTCGATGCCATTCAGGGACTGGGCCTGCTCAAGCTGGATCTCGCCAAGACACCGATCGATGCACTCGCCAATGGCAGCCACAAGGGACTGCTGGGGCCGCTCGGCATCGGTTTCGTGCATCTGTCGGAGGCACTGCTCGATGCATTGGAGCCCGCCCATCTCGGTCCGTCGGCCGTCACCGAAGTGCTGTTCGACGACGATGAAACGCAGATCCGACCGGCCATCAAGGACCGGCTCGATGCGCGGCGTGTCGAGACAGGCAACATCGACTACGTGGGCGTCGCCGGTCTGACGGCAGCGCTCGATCTGATTCAGACTGCGACGCCCGAGCGCATCGAACCCTGGGTGAGCGGCCTGAGCCGCGACTTCGCCGAGCGACTGCGGGCCTCCGGCGTCGATGTGATCACACCTCGCATTGCCTCGCCCGGCCCCATCACGACAATTCGCGTGGCCAATGCCACTGCACTGGGCAACGCCCTGCGCGACGCCAACGTGGTCGCCAGTGTGGTGGAGCGCGACTACGTGCGCTTCGCCTTCGGCGCTTACAACACGAGCGAGGACGTCGAAGCCATTGCAGGCGTCCTGCTGGAAAAACTGACCTGATTCCCCTTGTCCAAATCGAACGACGAATTCCCCATGACCGAAACCACGAAACCCGATTGGCGTCTTGAAACCGTTGCCGTTCACGGCGGCTATCGCCCGGACCCGACCACGCGTGCCGTGGCCGTGCCGATCTATCAAACGGTGGCCTACGCCTTCGACGACACACAGCACGGCGCCGATCTGTTCGACCTCAAGGTGCCCGGCAACATCTACACGCGCATCATGAATCCGACGCAGGACGTGCTGGAACAGCGCGTCGCGGCGCTCGAAGGTGGCGTTGCGGCACTGGCGCTGGCGTCCGGGCAGGCGGCGGTCACGTATGCCATCCAGACGATTGCCGAGGCGGGCGACAACATCGTGTCAGCCAGTGCGCTTTACGGCGGCACCTACAATCTGCTGGCGCACACGCTGCCGCTCTCCGGCATCACTACACGCTTCGCCGATCCGCGCGAACCCGAATCGTTTGCCGCCCTGATCGACGACAAGACCAAAGCGATCTTCGCGGAGTCGGTCGGCAATCCGCTCGGCAACATCACCGACATCGCCAAGCTGGCCGAGATTGCGCACCGTCATGGCATTCCGCTGATCATCGATAACACGGTGCCGACGCCCTATCTGCTGCGGCCGTTCGAACACGGCGCGGACATTGTCGTGCATTCGCTCACGAAGTATCTGGGCGGTCACGGCACGAGTCTCGGCGGCGCGATTGTCGACTCCGGCAAATTCCCGTGGGCCGATCACAAGACGCGTTTCAAGCGCCTGAACGAGCCGGATGTCAGCTACCACGGCGTGGTCTACACCGAAGCGTTCGGGCCGGCGGCCTATATTGGGCGCGCACGCGTAGTGCCGCTGCGCAATACCGGCGCGGCAATTTCGCCGTTCAATGCCTTTCAGATCCTGCAGGGCATTGAGACATTGGCGCTGCGGCTCGACCGCATCACCGAAAACGCGCTCAAGGTCGCGCAGTTCCTCAAGGGCCACAAGCATGTCGAGTGGGTGAACTACTCGGGGCTGCCGGAACATCCGGACCATGCGCTGGCGCAGAAGTATCTTTCGGGACGTGGCCCGGGCATTCTGACCTTTGGCGTCAAGGGTGGGCGTGCGGCCGGTGCGGCATTCCAGGACGCGTTGCAACTGTTCACGCGTCTGGTCAATATCGGCGACGCCAAGTCGCTCGCAACGCATCCGGCGACCACGACGCACCGTCAACTATCTCAGCAAGAGCTGCAAAAGGCTGGCGTCAGCGAAGAGACCGTGCGCCTGTCGATCGGCATCGAGCACATCGACGATCTGCTGGCGGATCTGGATCAGGCGCTGTCACGCACACGCTGAGCCGGTCCCGCTTCTGGCATCACCGGCACGATCGGCGCGCCCCCAGGCGTTGCCGATCGGCCCTCCCCCTCACGCTTGCTGCTGCTAGCGCGGCAACCCATCATGCCCCGCCAACGTCAATTGCATCTCGGCGCGTTCATGCGCCCCGTCAGCCTGCACACCGGCGCATGGCGCCACCCTGATGCGTGGCCCGACGCCAACTTCAACCTCAACCACCTCAAGCATTTCGTACAGACGCTCGAGCGCGCCCGTTTCGATGCGTTCTTCATGGCCGACCACCTCGCGGTACTGAACATGCCGATGCAAGCGCTCAAGCGCAGTCACACTGTGACGTCGTTCGAGCCGCTGACATTGCTCTCCGCACTCGCCATGGTCACCGAGCGGATCGGCCTTGTGGCGACAGCCTCGACGACGTTCGATGCGCCGTATCACGTGGCGCGGCGCTTTGCGTCGCTCGACCATCTGAGCGCCGGGCGTGCGGGCTGGAATCTGGTGACCACATCGAACCCGGACGCCGCCCTGAATTTCGGCCTCGACGAGCATGTAGAGCACGATGCGCGCTACCATCGCGCCCGCGAGTTCTTCGACGTCGTCACGAATCTGTGGGATAGCTGGGACGACGATGCGTTTGTGCGTGACGTCGACCGTGGTCTGTACTTCGATCCTCAGAAACTGCGTGTGCCGGGACACAAGGGAGAGCATTTTTCCGTGCGCGGGCCGCTCAATATTGCGCGCCCGGTGCAAGGCTGGCCGGTCGTCGTGCAAGCCGGCTCGTCCGAAGCGGGCAAGCAATTGGCCGCCGAGACCGCGGAAGCCGTATTTACGGCACAGCCGACACTGGCGGCTGGCAAGCGATTCTATGCGGACGTGAAAGGAAGGCTTGATGCGCTGGGCCGGGCGCGCGACCATTTGAAGATTCTGCCGGGCGCATTCGTGGTGGTAGGCGACTCGCTGGCCGAGGCGCGCGAGAAGCGTGAGCGTCTCGACAGCTTCGTGCATTACGACAGCGGCATCGCCTCGTTGTCAATCGCGCTCGGACACGAGGTATCGCACCTCGATCCCGACGGCCCCTTGCCGGAGATTCCCGAGAGCAACGCAAGCCGGACCGCGCGGCAATGCGTCGTCGACATGGCAAAAGACGAAGGGCTGACCATACGTCAGTTGGCACAGCGCCTGGGCGGCTATTCCGGCTTGCAACTGGTCGGCACGCCGACGACGATCGCCGACGAGATGGAACAATGGCTGGTGGAGGAAGGCTCGGACGGGTTCAACATCATGTTTCCGCACCTGCCCGGCGGCCTCGACGATTTCGCGAACAAGGTCGTGCCCGAGTTGCAACGCCGGGGCATCTTCCGTCGAGAATACGAAGGCACGACGCTAAGGGACCATCTCGGCTTGCCCCGGCCCGAAAATCGCTTTTTCACAGGATCGTGAATTCTCAACGAACGGAATTTACATAAGCGACGATATCGTCCAACACCGTCGAGAAACGTCTGACGGGCACTGCGAACGCCCCAATCAGCAAGGCATGTCCCAGATCGTAATGATGAACCTGCACGTCGTCGCCCATCTCGCGCAATCGGTCCGCAAACCGCTCGGTGTTGCCCGGATCGACAACGGAATCCCGATCGCCAACGCCCAGCCACATCGGCGGTTCGTGACCTGATACAAACCGGATCGGCTGGCTCTCGCCTCGGACCGTCTCAGGAAATATTCGCCGCAACACAGCACTTTGCAGCGGGAGAAAATCGTACGGCCCGGCCAGACCGACCACGGCTGCGATCTCGCGCTGATCCACGCCCTTAGCCGACAGATAATGGGGGGCAGTCGCCAGCAACGCCACGATCTGCGCGCCCGCCGAATGCCCCATCAGAATCAAGCGATCCGGGTCGCCGCCGAACTCCTGCGCATGATCCCGCGCCCAACGCACGGCAAGGGCGGCATCTTCCATGAACGTCGGGAACACCACCTCCGGATACGTCCGGTAGTCGGGGAGGACGACGAGAAACCCGCGCGACGCAAGCGCCTCGCCCACAAAACGGTAGTCGTCGCGCGCCCCGTCCTGCCAACTGCCCCCGTAGAAGAACACCACCACCGGCATGCCGGTGCGGCCTTCAGTCCGTCGCGCCGGCACATAGACGTCAAGCGCCTGTCGCGCCGACTGGCCGTACCTCACCCCCGTCGTGGCCTGATAGGTGGAGCGCGGTGTCCAGGCGTTCACGAGGTGGGCGGGACTGCACGCGCCAAGTGCCACACCCGCTGTAGTCACCAGCAACAAACTGTTGAGCAACGCACTTGGCATGGTGTCTCCCTTTGCACGAGCCATTCGGGTCTAACTGCTCAGGTGAGTGCGTGATCGGGTAAAACGCCTCGCAACACGCCACGCACACCCCTGCGAATACGTCCGGCGCCTGCGATCAGATGCAGGCGAAACGCAAAAAATCGCACATTTCTTCGCGCCGATGCATCCGCCCGGTGGTTTCGTCCGTATCAAGCCCTGAGCCCACTTCGCTCCCCAACGCCCATGCACGAAACGTCCGTTGCTTTGCGCCGCCCCGCGTCCCGGCTGGCGTCCTCGCTGGTTGGTGCCGTCCTGATCCTGTCGGTCAGCGCGAGCCTGCTGTTGGCCGCTTGCTCCGGCACGCCCGCCAATCCGAATCCACGGGCGGACGCCCCGCTCCAGACGGTACCCGTCGATCTGCCCCGCTATATGGGACGCTGGTACGTCATTGCCAACATCCCCTACTTTGCCGAACGGGACTTCGTCGGCAGCCGCGCCGAGTGGTTCCTGCGCGAGGATGGCCGGATCGACGACCACTTCTATGGGCGAAAGGACGGCTTCGATCAGCCCGAACGCCATTACCAGTTCGTCGACTCCGTGGTGGCAGGCAGCGGCGGTGGCCACTGGCGTGTGCGGCTCTTCTGGCCGATCTACGTCTCCCAACTCACGCTGTACGTCGATCCCGATTACCGCTACACCCTGCTCGGCTATCCCGACAAATCCCTCGGCTGGATCTTTTCGCGTGATCCCGTCATGGACGACGCGACCTATCACGAACTGCTGGCCCGCTTCGACGCGATGGGCTACGACACGTCACGTTTCCGCCGCGTGCCGCAGGTGGCAAATCAACTCGGTCAGGCGGGCTTCGCCAGTCCCGGCCAGGATGACCGGCATTCCGGCGGTGGGAACGGTGAGTGAGATGCCCGCTCGCCGACTCCGGATCGCCGTGCTCGCCTGCCTGCTCGGCATGGGGATTGTCTCGAACGCACAGGCCGACTGCCGCGACGACGTCCCCGATGCACGCCGCATCGGCGCCGGCGAATTCTGCGTATTGGGCTTCTGCCTGCATCGGGCCGAACTATGGGCTGCGCAGCCGCCTGCCGTGCCTGCGACCGCCGATGCGCCGTTTGCGCTCTCGCTCACTTATGAGCGCAGCTTGAGCGGCGAACGAATCGTCTCGACAGGGCTCGACGAAATGCAGCGGATGGCCCCGCACCCCATTGCCGACGCGACATTGACGACTTGGCAGCAGGACATGCGGCGCGCATTCGGAGACGTCTCTCGCGGCGACGAGCTTTGCGGCGTCTATCTGCCCGGGCGCGGCGCACGCTTTTATACGAACGGCAAAGTGTCCGCCGACGTGCACGACCCGGCTTTCGCGCAAGCATTCTTCGGCATCTGGCTGGATTCCCGCACGCGGGCGCCCTCGCTTCGCAAACAACTACTGGGCGGCCCCTGAATGTCCGGCGTTCCCGGCTCGTCTCTCGTCACCCTGTCACGCACCCATTGGCGTCTGTTCTATCTCGTGCTCGGGCAGGTGGGCTGGCTAATCTGCGTGCTAAGTGCAGCCGGCGGCCAGGGATGGCTCGGCGTCTTGTTCGTGGCGCTGCTCCTGGCCGGGCATTTGTCCTGGGCGACGAACCGCCTACGTGAGGCTACCTTTGTCGCCGTCGTCACCGTCGCAGGCTGGGGATGGGAATCGCTGGTGCTCCAAACCGGATGGATCGCTTATCCGAATGGCATGGTGCTGGCCGGATACGCGCCCTATTGGATGGCCAGTCTATGGGCCCTCTTCGCTTTGCAGATCAATCCGCTGTTCTCTTGGCTTCGCGCACACCGGGCTTTGGCCGCGCTACTCGGAGCGGTGGGCGGCCCGCTGTCGTTCCGTGCGGGAGCGGCGCTGGGCGCGATCAGATTCGTAGATACATGGGCGGCCGTCGCGCTCATCGCGGGCGGATGGGCGATCATTTTTCCAACATTGCTGTGGTTGGGCGAGCGCGTGACGGTGACGCCGCACGGCCGTCATGGTGCGCTGCATCCATAGCCGCGCTTACCAGCGGGTAGAATCCGGTCTAGATATTTCACTCTTCCATTATCGGAGGCTGACGTGCCCGGACTTCTTCCCGATGTCGACCGCGAGGGGCTCCTCGAATATTCGGTCGTGTACACCGACCGATCCATCAATCACATGTCGCAGCGCTTTCAGGGCGTCATGCGCGATATTTCCGATGTCCTGAAAAAGGTCTACCACGCGAAGTCGGCCGTCATCGTCCCGGGTAGCGGAACGTTCGGCATGGAAGCCGTCGCCCGTCAGTTCGCGACGAACAAGAAGTGTCTGGTCATTCGCAATGGCTGGTTCAGCTTCCGCTGGACGCAGATTTTCGACATGGGCGGCATTCCGTCCGAATCGATCGTGTTGAAAGCTCGTCCGGTCGAACAAGGCAGGCAAGCGGCCTACGCTCCGGCGCCGATCGAAGAGGTGGTCGCCGCGATCAGGGAGCACAAGCCGGATATGGTCTTTGCCCCGCATGTGGAAACCGCCTCCGGCATGATGCTGCCCGATGCCTATTTGCGCGCCGTGGCCGACGCGGTTCACGAGGTCGACGGCATGTTTGTCCTGGATTGCATTGCGTCCGGGACAGTCTGGGTCGACATGCAGGCCTGTGGCATCGATGTTCTGATCAGTGCACCGCAAAAGGGGTGGAGTGCGTCGCCCTGCTGCGCCATGGTCATGCTCAGCCCGCTGGCACGCGAAAGAATCGAGACAACCACGAGTACGAGTTTCGCCTGCGATCTTCGCCAATGGCTTCAGATCATGGAAGCCTACGAGAAAGGCGGCTTTGCGTATCACGCCACCATGCCCACGGACAGTCTCACGACATTGCGTGACGTCATGAAAGAGACCGAGGCCTACGGCTTCGACAAGGTGCGCGCGGAGCAGCTCGAACTCGGCAAGCGCGTTCGCTCGCTGCTGGCCGGCAAAGGCTTCAAAAGCCTTGCGGCCGAAGGTTTCGAGGCAGCCGGCGTCGTGGTCTGCTATACGGATGACGACGGCATTCGCTCCGGGAAGAAATTCGCCGATGTCGGCTTGCAGACCGCGGCGGGCGTTCCGCTTCGCGTCGACGAGCCAGACGACTTCAAGACCTTCCGCATCGGGTTGTTCGGTCTGGAAAAACTGCACGACGTCGAAAGCGCAGTGAACCGTCTCGCCAAGGCGTTGGACAGCATTGCGTAACGCCTTCCAGCAAAACGTGGCGGAGGACCTGCAATCCCCCGCTACGCCTCAATCCTCTGAGAACCATGCGACTCGGAATCGATGAAGCCAGGGAACTCGCCCGGCGCGCCGCGCTGGCCGCTGGCGCCGACGAGCTGACAGCAACGTCGCTGGCAAATGCCACCATAGCCGCCGAACGCTCGGGCCACCGGTCGGTGGGCTTTGCGCATTTGCCGGATTATCTGGACGGATTCGCTTCAGGCCGCATTGCGGGCGCGGTTCAGCCCGACATCCACTTTCCAACACTTACGACCATTCGCGTCGACGCAAACGCCGGCATTGCCCAGCTCGGATTCGACCTGGCATTCGATAGGCTCGTAGAGAACGCGAAGCAATATGGCGTGGCGCTATTTCTTCAAGCCAACAGCTATACGGTAGGCGAGTTGGGATACTACACACGGCGATTGGCTGAGGCGAATCTCGTGTGTCTGGCGACGTCGAACGGACCGGCGATGGTGACCACAACGCAAAGTCGTCAGCCTGTGTTCGGCACCAACCCGTTGTCGTTCGCCGCCCCCCTCGCAGGCGGCCCCCCGATGGTCATCGATCAATCGTCGAGCGCCACGGCCTTCGTCAACATCCGCGACGCCGCAGCGCGCGGCGAAGCCATTCCCGAGATGTGGGCGTTGGGGGCGACAGGCACACCCACGACCAACGCCCGAGATGCCCTGACGGGCATGTTGCTGGCATTCGGGGGCGCCCGGGGTGCCAACATCGCCTTGATCGTCGAAGTCCTGTCAGCCGGCATGACCGGGGCGAACTGGTCTCTGGACGCCCCCTCGTTCCAGGCGGGCGACCAGTCACCCGGTGTCGGACTGTTCATCGTCGCGATCGATCCGGCAGCCCTCGCGCCAAACCTGCCAGACCGGCTGGCGTCTCATGTCGAACGCCTGTCCGCCAAGGGTATCTACGTTGCCGGCCGTGGCGAGTCTCTCGATCACATCACCCTCTCCCCTGCTCTGCTCGCTGCCATCGAACGTTACAGTCGCATCGACAGTTCCACGTCATCGCCAATCGAAACGGACAGATAACCACTGTCATCACCACGCACCCGCGCCAGATATTCGGGACTGAACCCGGCGTTGTCGGCCACGATCACCGCGCCCGACCGCAGATGCGGCTCGATTAGCGTCAGAATGTCGCCGTACAGCGATTTCGCACCGTCGAGCAGCAACAGGTCGATCTCCTCGGGCAGGTTCACGCTCAACGTCTGCAGCGCGTCGCCCTCGCGCACTTCAACGAGATCGGCCACCCCACCCGCACGCAAGTGCTCCCGGGCCCGCGTCACCTTCGACGGCTCAAACTCGCTGGTAATCAGACGTCCGCCACCGTTATCTCGCAGGGCTGCGGCCAGATGCAGCGTCGAAATACCGAACGACGTCCCGAACTCCACCACGTTCCGCGCCTTGCTGTTGCGCGCCAGCATATAAAGCAGCGCGCCAGTATCGCGTGACACCGGCAGCCAGAGATCCTTGATTCGCCCATAGAAATCAAGGTAGTCCGTCTTGCTCTGCATCATGCGAAAGGCCTCTTCGCGAGACATTCCGGCCATCGCCGGACTGGTGGCGGCGTCCGCTTGCGCGAACAGGTCATCAAGCAAAGGCCCCAAAGGGGAAGAAGTCAGTGTCGACATGGGAGGTTCTCCAGTTCAGATTGCGAGTCTCGGAAGACCCAACTAAAATGCGAATAATTCGTCACAAATAATACGACTGATTCGTCACATTACCTATTCGCATTCCGGACCTCCATGGCTACAGACCGCCGCCCCCAGATATCTACACGCAAAGAGCCGAAACAAGCGCGCTCGACCGAGCTTGTCGCCTCGATTCTTGAAGCGGCTATTCAGGTTTTGGCAAAGGAAGGCGCTCAGCGCTTCACAACGGCGCGGGTCGCGGAACGCGCAGGCGTCAGCGTCGGCTCTGTCTACCAGTACTTCCCGAACAAGGCCGCCATACTGTTCCGGCTTCAGAGCGACGAATGGCGGCAAACCGCCGACATGTTGCAGCGAATCCTTGTGGACACGCGCAAGCCGCCACTGGAGCGGTTGAGGCTTCTGGTCGTTGCGTTCATCCGATCGGAGTGTGACGAAGCAGAAATGCGCGTCGCGCTGAGTGATGCCGCCCCGCTCTACCGCGATGCCCCCGAAGCGCACGAGGCCCACGCGGAATCGAAGAAAGCGCTCGAAACGTATATGCGGGAGGCGCTGCCCAACGCCCCCCAGGCGACACGCGACACGGCCGGCGAGTTGATTACGACCACGCTGAGCGCGGTCGGAAAGCAGTTTTCCATGACGCCCCGATCGCCGGCCGAGATCAAGTCCTGCGCCAACGCATTGAGCGACATGTTCTGCGCCTATCTGCAATCGATCGACGCGAAGTGAGGCAGATAAGTGAGGCAGATTCCGGTGCAGACTGGCCCTTTTCGGTAAACTGCCGGTATTCCGGGACACACCGCCTCCCGCCGCTTACTTAGTCTCACATGTCGAATACCCACGAAATCCGCCCCGGCCAGTCCGTCGAGTTGCTCAAGGAACTGCATATCCTGACCCGCGACGGCAAGATGAATCAGGACAGCCGCCGCAAGCTCAAGCAGGTCTACCACCTGTTCCAGTTCATCGAGCCCCTGCTGCAGGAGGTCAAGACCGAAAGCGGTCGCGTGACGCTCGCCGACCACGGCGCCGGCAAGTCGTACCTGGGTTTCATCCTCTACGATCTGTTCTTCAAGGCGCTGGCTGACGACTCGCATATCTTCGGCATCGAAACCCGCGAAGAACTGGTCACGTCCTCTCAAGCGCTCGCCACACGGCTGGGCTTTCCCGGGATGTCGTTCCTGAATCTGTCCGTCGCGGAATCGATCACGTCGCCCGCGCTGCCGGAGACGATCGACGTCGTGACCGCGCTGCACGCGTGCAATACCGCCACGGATGACGCCATCCGCTTCGCGCTGGCCAAGCAGGCTCGCCATATCGTGTTGGTGCCGTGCTGTCAGGCCGAGGTGGCCGGCGTACTGCGCAAGCACAAGGGCAAGCTGCTCGCGGGGAATCCGCTGACGGAGATCTGGCGGCATCCGCTGCACACCCGCGAGTTCGGCAGCCAGGTCACTAACGTGCTGCGCTGCTTGCAACTGGAGGCGCATGGCTACCATGTCACCGTCACCGAACTGGTCGGCTGGGAACACTCGATGAAGAACGAGTTGATCATCGCGCAGTACAAGAACCTGCCGCGCCGCCGCCCCGCAGAACGCCTCGAAACCGTGCTCGAATCCCTCGGACTGGAAGAACTGCGCGAGCGCTTCTCCACAGCGCTCGTGCCGGAGGCATAACAGACATGACGGGCATGACGGGCATAGAAGTGCGCCGTCCCCCGCGTCCCCTGACTTGATGCAAAAAGCCGCCCGCTCGGGCGGCTTCTTTCATTTCAAGGGCGCCGGAAAATTGCCTGGCGTGAGATCGCGCCGGGCAAGCGAGTCGAAGCGCTCTCTTGCCGAGTGAAGCATGTGCAATGTGATCTGCTTGACCTCGGCCTGACTCTGCTTGATATGCGCCTCGATTCTTGCCTGAGCCTCACCAACGTCTCGGGATTGAATGGCGTCGAGAATCGCCGCGTGCTCCTCGTAGGTCGCCAACACGCGCGGCGCCTTGGTAAAGTCGAGCCGCCGTATGATCCGGATTCGCTCAGTCACATCGAAGTGCATTCTGGCCATCTCCAGATTCCCGGTCGCCGCGATCAACCCCGCATGAAACGCTTCGTCCAATGCCGCCACTCGCGCTGGTTCAGGCTCACGCTGCGCTGGCGCCACGCACCATATTTCCCGTAGCGGCATCAGGGCATCGAAGGCTTCTTCCTTTACCAGACGAGCGATCGCAGCCGACTCCATCATGATGCGGATTTCGTACAGGTCTTCGAAGTACTTGAAGTCGAATTCACGCACCTGCCAGCCGCTCTTGAAGTGGACTTCGACGTAGCCCTCACGTTGCAGCCAGAACAATGCCTGTCGCACAGGCGTGCGGCTGACCTGCATGCGAGTCGCCACGTCGCCCTCGCTGAACCGGTCTCCCGGTAGCAGACGAAAGTCGAAGATGTCGGCCTTGAGTCTCGCGTAGATCTGTGCGGCCAGCGAACCGGCGCTGCTCGCGGGACCAAGCTCCGGCGAATGGACGTCGGCCCGCTCAATAACGTCGATGGCGGCGGTCTTCATACCAGCGACACCAGCGGATCTCCCGCACTGATCATCATGCCCGGACGGCAATGGAATGACCCGACCACGCCGTCATGAGGTGCCGCAATTTGAAACTCCATTTTCATCGCTTCCAGAATTAGCAGCGGATCCCCCGCATTGACCTTCTCACCCTGCTGCGCGAGCAGTTTCCAGACATTCCCCGTAATATCCGCCGCAACGACCGTGCCCTGAATCTCGATTGGACCAGCGGCCTCGCGCCCCTCGTGCGCCCCCTCCGTCGCCGATGCCTCGGCGGCCCAGCGCTCGACCTCGGTGTCGAAGGCACGCTTCTGCGCCGTTTTGAACGATGCCATCTCGTCGGCAATGCGATCGAGAAACGCGTTGTACTCACCCAGATCGAAGACCTCCTCCTCGATCCGCACGGTCTGCCGCCCTTCTCGGAAGTCACGCCGAAGCGTGTCGAGTTCGGCCTCCGTCACCGGGTAGAACCGCACCTGATCGAAGAAGCGCAACAACCACGGCTTGCCGTCGACGAACACTTCATTCTTGAGGAATTTGTTCCAGATCGGCAGCGTCCGGCCGACCAACTGATACCCGCCGGGCGAATCCATGCCGTAGATGCACATGTAGACGCCGCCGATGCCCACCGTCCCCTCCGCCGTGTACGTGCGCGCCGGGTTGTACTTTGACGTGAGCAACCGGTGACGCGGGTCGACAGGCACGGCGCACGGCGCGCCGAGGTAGACGTCGCCCAGACCCAGCACCATATAACTCGCGGCGAAGACGGTGTCCTGTACCGCCTGCGCCGACTCCAGCCCGTTGATCCGCCGGATGAATTCGGTATTGCTCGGCAACCACGGCGCCGTGTCCCGAACCGACTGGCGATACCGGGCGACGGCGTCGAGCGTGGCCGAGTCTTCATAGGCCATCGGCAGATAGACGACACGGCTCGGCACCCGCATCGTCAGGACGTCGTGCAAACTGTCGTCCGTCGCAGCAATACGCGCCACCAATGCGCGCTGCGAAATGACGCGGCTGTCAAAGCGCACCTGTAGCGAACGCACACCCGGCGAGAGTTCCATCACGCCATCGACCGCCTGCGCGCGCAACGCCTCCATCAATGCGTGGATGCGGAACCGCAGATTCAGATCCAGCACGTTCTCGCCGTATTCGACGAGCACATGCTTGTCGCCTGCCTGCCGCACCACCGCCTTCGGCCGTTCCCCCTGCGCGCTCAGCTCGTGGAGAATCGGCGTGGTGTCGGGGGTTGGCCGCGCAGCGTCCGACGCTTTCGCCGGCGGTACGACCTCCCACGTCGATAAGAAAGCGTCCTGAGCGCACTCAAGGGCGAGCGCTTCGTCAAACGTCATGGGATGGAAGCGTATCCGGTCGCCGGGCTTGACCTGCCCGACCTTCCACAATTCCGCCTTCGCAATCGTAACGGGGCAGACGAATCCCCCCAGGCTCGGGCCGTCGCGCGTGAGAATCACCGGCATATCGCCGGTGAAATTGATGCTCCCGACGGCATATTCGCAATCGTGAATGTTCGACGGATGCAAGCCCGCCTCGCCGCCGTCAACGCGGGTCCACTCGGGCTTGGGGCCGTTCAGTCGAATACCGAGCCGGTTCGAGTTGTAATGCACTTCCCACTCGGCGGCGAAAAAAGCGTCGATGGAGGTCTGCGTAAAGAAGTCCGGTGCACCATGTGGGCCGTACAGCACGCCGATGTCCCACGTCTTGCCGTACGTCGGGATCAAGACGTCAGGCAGTGCCGCGGGCGCATGCGTGGGTGCGAGGTCCTGCGTTGCGGGAAGTGCCACATCGGCGATGGGAAGCACATCCGACGCACGCAATGTGCGTCCGGCATGGCCGCCGAACTGTCCCAGCGCAAACGTTGCGCGGCTACCTAGATAGACAGGGACATCGAACCCGTTGCGCACCGCGAGATAGGTTCGGCATCCCTCTTTTGCCTTGCCCATGCGAAGTATCTGCCCGGCCTTGACCGGAATCGGAGTCCAGAACGGCACCGGCACGGCATCCAGCGCAGCGTCTGCGGGCGCGCCGGTCAGCGCAATCGTGGCGTCGGCCCAGAAACGCAACGTCGGGCCCATCACCGTCGCCTCGATTCCCGCCGCATGCGGCGCGTTGCCCACGATTCGGTTGGCCACACGAAACGCCCAGTCGTCCATCGGGCCCGACGGCGGCACGCCGATGTCCCAGTAACCCACGCGGCCCGGATAGTCCTGAATCGTCGTGTAGGTGCCCGGTTCCAGCACTTCGACGGCACTCGGCGCGTACGGGAAAGTGTCCAGCGTCCGTGTCGACACCTCGCCGGCAGCAAATGTTTCAGCACAGACAATGGCACGCAAGTAATCCAGATTGGTGGCGATGCCGCCTAGCCGCACTTGCGCCAGCGCCCCCTGAAGTCGTGCGATGGCTTGCGCCCGGTCGTCGCCGAAAACAATGATCTTGGCGATCATCGGGTCGTAGTGCGCCGATACCTCGGTTCCCGTTTCCACCCAGGTGTCGACGCGCACGTCCGTCGGAAATTCGACCTGTGTGAGCACACCCGGGCTCGGAGCAAAGTTGCGCAACGGATTCTCGGCGTAGACACGCACTTCGATGCTGGCGCCGCGTCCGCTCACATTCTGCGCCAGCACTGGCGGCTCACCGGCGGCCGTGCGAATCATCCACTCGACGAGGTCGACCCCCGTCACGGCCTCGGTAATCGCGTGCTCCACTTGCAGACGCGTATTCACTTCGAGGAAGTAGAACGCTTCCTTGGCCTGGTCGTAGATGAACTCGACCGTTCCGGCAGAGCGGTAGTTGACCGACTGCCCGAGCCGGCGGGCGGACGCAAGCAATTGTTCGCGCACGTGCGCAGGCAGATTCGGTGCCGGCGTCTCCTCCACCACTTTCTGATTGCGACGTTGCAGCGAGCAGTCGCGCTCGCCCAGCGTGATGACATTGCCCCGTCCGTCGCCAAAAATCTGGACTTCGACATGGCGCGCGCGGTCGACAAAGCGCTCGACGAATACGCCGGCATTGGCGAAAAACGATTTGCCCAGCCGTTGTACGGACTCGAAGGCAGCGACGAGTTCGCTCTCGTCGTTACACCGCGTCAGGCCAATGCCCCCGCCACCCGCTGTGCTCTTGAGCATGACGGGATACCCGATGGCGGCGGCGGCCGAGCGCGCTGCGTCGACATCGGCGAGCAAGCCCGAACCGGGCGTAAGCGGCACGCCGGCGAGTTCGGCAAGCTCGCGGGCCGCGTGCTTGAGCCCGAACTGTTCCATCTGCTCGGGCGTCGGGCCGACGAAGGCAATGCCGTGGGCTTCGCATTCCGCCGCGAATCCGGCGTTCTCGGACAGGAAACCGTATCCGGGAATGATGGCCTGCGCGCCGGTCGCCTTCGCGGCGGCAATGATGAGATCCGTACGCAGGTAGCTCTCGGCGGCCGCATTGCCACCCAATGGCACAGCCACGTCTGCCGCGCCGACATGCAGGCTGTTGCGATCGGCGTCGGAATACACCGCAACGCTGCGAATGTTCATGCGACGCAACGTGCGCGCGATACGACAGGCGATCTCGCCGCGATTGGCGATCAAAACGGTATCGAACATGGAGACTCCGGCGTTAGCGAACGATCGGGGGCGTTGCGCGCAGCGATTGCTGATAGGCGGCCCAACCGCCGAATTCGGTGACATCCCTGGCGTCGCGAATCGCAAATGGCTCGCAGATGAAGCCCTTCACGCTTCGGCCGTCCGCCAGTTCGAGCGTGCCGATGCCGAGTGGCGCAGGTATGCCGGCCACAAAGGTGCCAAACGCAGCGGCCGGAACGTCCCACAACTCCACCTGGATGGCGGCGCCATCGTCACCACGTACGAGTCCCGGTTTGGGCGGTGTCGTATTCGCCAGCGCGAAGAGCCGGTAGGTCGAACTCGTGGTCGTCGCCTCGACGAAGCGAGCGTTGCGCGAGGTCAGTTCGTGATTGAGCGGCATGCCGCGCAGATGCGCGCCAACGACCGCGACACGGATCACGTCGTCGTGCGGTGCCGACACGGTTGCGTCAGACGCAACGCTCTCGGGCAGCGGCAAGCCCGTCGCGCCCCGCGGCAGCCCGGCGGCCTCGTGCCACTGTGCCGCGTAGACGGTCAACGCCCGTTCGCGCCAGGCATCGGCGATCAGGGTGATGCCGAATGGCAAGCCGTCGCTGCGCAGGCTGGCCGGCACGGCCACTGCGCTCCAGTCCAGCAGGTTGACGAAGTTGGTGTATTTGCCCTGATGACTGTTGAGTCGCACCGGATCGTTCAACAACTCGTCGATGCGGTAGTGCGTGGGGGCCGTCGGTACAAGTAGCGCGTCGAACCCGGCGAGCAGTGCATCGGCCTGACGTTTGAGGTCGGCAAGCCGGTACGTGCCTTCGAACGCGTCGGCCGCCGAGAACTGCCTGGCTTTGAAGACGATGTCGCGCACCACCGGGTGGATGTCGGCCTCATTCGTCTGCGCAAAGTTGCGAATGGCGGCGTAGCGTTCGGCAACCCATGCGCCGTCGTAGAGCAATGCCGTCACCTGATCGAACAACGAAAAGTCGACCGGCACACAGATGGCGCCACGCGCCTCCATTTTCGCGACGGCATCCGCAAACGCTTGCTCGGCGAGCTTGTCGCCATAGAACTCAGGCGCAGCGGGAATTGCCAGGCGCGGTGCATCGGGCATGCGCCATGCCAACGCCGACGCGGGGGCTTCGCGCGACAGTCCGTCGCTCAGGTCAAGCGCGGCGGCCACGTCGTAGACGCATGCCGCATCAGGCACCGTAGTCGCGAAAACGGAGACGCAGTCGAGCGTACGGCACGCGGGCACCACGCCGGTATTGCTGAGCGCACCTCGTGTGGGTTTGATGCCGACGATATTGTTCAGACCGGCGGGCACGCGTCCCGACCCGGCCGTATCGGTGCCCAGCGAGAACGGCACGAGACCGCGTGCGACGACGGACGCCGACCCCGAACTCGAACCACCGCTGATGTACGCCGGGTCGAACGTATTGGCGGGGATGCCATACGGCGAGCGTACGCCGACGAGACCGGTGGCGAATTGATCGAGATTGGTCTTGCCCACGACGATGGCGCCCGCGGCGACGAGACGCGCAACAACCGTGGCGCTCTTGTCTGGCGCATAGGCAAACGCAGGGCAACCCGCGGTCGTCTCGAAGCCCGCAACGTCGATGTTGTCCTTCACCGCGAACGGCACCCCATACAGCGCAAACCGGCTCAAGTCGTTCCCGGCAGCGGCCAGGCGGTCGGCCAGCGCACTCAGTTGCGCCGCGAGTACCTCATTGGAGACGACCGAAATCCAGGCAGTATCCGGTTCGTCCAATGTCTGACGCCATTCCCCCAGCAGCGAGCGCGGTGTCGCGCCGTCTCGGTAGGCTGCCAGCCAGTCGCCGATGGTCCATCCACGCATTTGGTACTCCTTCTTGTGTACAAGTCTGCGTGGAGCAATTCAAGTTTCGTGCCAACACCCGCGGCATAAGGCACCACCCCATTAATGCGCCGAAAACGTGCACGATCGCTCGCCATGCACGCCATCCCGATGGGGCACATTTCGCACCAATGCAAGGCGCGCGCACCATTCACAGGCGTGGCGCTTGCGTGGCTTCCGGCGCGCTTAGTGCGGGTACCCGGCTTGCTGAAACGGATGCGCGTGAGCGAATTCGGGGAGTGCGAAACAGCGCTTCGTCAACGCGGCAACGTTCGGGAATGCCGCAATGTCCAGCTGATATAAATCGGCGATGATCTTCTGACCCGCGACGCAGATGTCCGCGAGCGTCGGCGTCGATCCAAGCGCAAAGGGGGCCGCCGGGCGTTGCGCGAGCATTCGTTCGTAGGTGGCCAGTCCCTCCTCCGCCCAATGCCGACACCACGTTTCGATGACAGTCGCATCGGCACCGAACGTTTCGGACAGATGTTTGCGAACGCGCGGCACGACCAACGGGTGCGAATCCGCGACCGAGACGAGCGCCAGCGCCCGGACGTACGCGCGGTCTTTCGGGTCCTCAGGCATCAGACGTGGCGACGGATGTACCTCGTCGAGGTACTCCATGATCGCCAGCGATTGGAAAACACGATGGCCGTCGTGGACCAACGTCGGCACGACACGCTCGGCATTCATTTCTGCATAGTCGGCATCGAATTGGCGCCCCGCCAGAATGTCGACCTCGATTTCCTCAAAAGGGAGTTTCTTCAACGCGAGCGCCACGCGCACGCGGAAGGCTGCATTCGATCGCCAAAAACCGTAGAGCTGAATTGCCATGGGGTTCGTCCTTCCTCGGAATCATTTGGGGGAAACATGAGGCACGCCGGCACATGCCGACGCACGATTGCATTTGCAACTAAATTGGCAGCGATCATGCCACGCGACAATTGCATTTGCAACTCATAAAAATTCAATGCATCCGGAGGGCTGCGTCATCCGTATTTCCCGGCATGATCTCCTTCCAACGTCGCTCCATGTCCAACGCCAGTCGCTTCGTGCCTGACTCGACGCCCTTTGCCGCGGCGAAGGTGCTATATTGCGCGGAACGTCAACGCTATGGCCTGCGCCACGGCCTCGCCCGCATGAACGACTTGCCCGAAAGTTCCGACCGAGCACGTTCGCCAAGCCCTCCACGCGCCAGCGACACGAGTGCCGACGCCGACTGGCGCGACACGTTGAACCGAACGCTGTCCGCCGTCGGTCAGGAAGATCGCGAAGCGTTTGCCGCGCTCTACCAGATGGCCTCCGCGCGCATATTCGGCGTGATTCTGCGCATGGTCCGCGACCGCGCAGAGGCTGAAGATCTGCTTCAGGACGTTTTCGTCACTGTCTGGCGACGGGCAAGCGCCTTCGACCCCGCCCGGGGTAGCGCGTTGACCTGGCTCATTACCCTGGCCCGCAATCGGACCATCGACCGTTTGCGGGAGCATCGGGAGACGGCGCTCGATGAGCCGGAAGCCCTTGCCATCCCATCCGAAGACCCGACACCCGCAGCTCTTGCCGAAGCCTCGGAGGCTCGGCAACGTCTTGAAGAATGCATGCAGCGCCTCGAACCGCAACAGCGCGGCGTCGTGCGCGAGGCGTTCTTCAGCGGTGCGTCCTATAGCGAGTTGGCCAGCCGTCTGAGCGTGCCGCTCGGGACGATGAAAAGCTGGATCCGCCGCAGCCTGATGCAATTGAAGATGTGTCTCGAGCAATGAATACGCCCGCCAACCACGACGACGAGCTGCGCTGCGCCGAATACGCCCTTGGCGTACTGAGCGCGGCTGAGCGGCGCGAGCTTGAGCGAGAGGCGGGCGAGAATCCGCTCGTTCAGGCCAACCTGCATCGGTGGCAAGCACGCTTCGCGCCGTTGGCCGAAGATGCCCCGGCGGTCGAGCCGCCGCCTCGCGTCTGGCAACGGATTCAGCTTGATCTCGGCATTCCGTCCGAGACTCGCACCGCCCGGCCGGGATCGTCCACCACCTGGTGGGACAATTTGCGTCTGTGGCGCTGGTTCGGGCTTGGGGCAGGCATTGCCGCGCTCGTTCTGCTTGCCGTCAACGTCGGTTCGCTGTTGCCCTTCGGCCAGCCCACGGCGGTGGTCAGCCCGTATATGGTGGCGACCATCGCGCGACAGGACGGCATCGCGCACTGGACGGCGACGGTCGACACGCGCCGCGCGAGCATGGTCGTCGTGCCGGCAGACAAGCCGATCATCGCTGCCGGACGCGCGACCGAGCTGTGGCTGATCCCGCCCAACGCCAAGCCCATTCCGCTCGGTGTCTTCCCAGCCGATCAACCGGCGTCGATGGCCCTGTCGCCGGAAATCCTGGCGCAGATGGGCAACAACGCCGTACTCGCGGTATCCATCGAACCGCCGGGCGGCTCTCCGACCGGCCAGCCGACCGGCCCGGTGGTTGCGACCGGCGCGATCCGGCCAGCCTGATCGCGCGCCCCGCCTCCGCCGTCTCTGCCTCTGAAGGGGTTGTCCATCGACTGGACAACCCCTTCTTCATTTCCAACGTGCCCTTCCCCGCTTGATCACGCGAAATCCATGAAATATTTGCTCGACGTGTGCATCCGTTAGCGCATGGCGTCCGTATAGAGCGATATCGCATCACAAATCGCCTCCGGAGCCCGCATGCTGTCTGCCGTCGCCATCGCGTTCGTTGGAATGATCTGTGCGTTGCTCGCTGTCTGGGTCTACCAGCGGCGGACCCGCAACGCCGGTATGGTCGACCCGGTCTGGGCCGCTGCCCTTGCGGGCGTCGCGGCGATCGCGGCATCGCTTGGGACTGGCGACGTCATCAACCGGGTCTTCGTTGGTCTCGCCGGAGGCATCTGGGGCCTGCGTCTGGCGGTACACCTCTGGCGACGCAACTACGGAAAACCTGAGGACGCACGCTACCTGCAATTCCGCGAGCAATGGGGCAGCAACGCTGACCGCAACCTGTTTTGGTTCTTCCAGTCGCAAGGCGTGATCGCCATGTTGCTGGCCACGGCGTTCTTCGTGCCCGCATTCAACTCGCATGCCCCCGCGCCGTTGGCCGTTGCCATCGCCGCGCTCATCTGGCTGGCCGCCGTCGCGGGCGAAGCCTCGGCCGACCGTCAACTTCGACGATTCACCGCTCAAACCGCCCATCGCGGTGACGTCTGCCAAGTCGGTTGGTGGCGCTATTCACGTCATCCCAACTACTTCTTCGAATGTCTGCACTGGTGCGCTTACCCGGTGCTCGCTTTTGGCGCGCCGTGGGCATGGGCCACGCTGCTTCCCCCGCTGCTCATGGCATGGCTGCTACTCAAGGTGTCGGGCATCCCCCTGCTCGAAGCGCATCTCATGCAATCCCGTCCCGCCTACAAGACGTACATGCAGACCACCAGCGCGCTCATTCCTTGGCCGCCGAAGAAGACCGCCGAAACCTCGTTGCCATGATCCCGCGTCGAAGCCAGGAGCCCGACACCATGACCGTATCGCTCACGCAACCCCCTGCCGCTCGCGCCACAGCGCCTGATGAGACCGGACTGATCCGCCTCTGTGAACGAGGCTTCGTGCCAGATATCGCGCTTCGAGCGGGCATGCGCCTGCTGATGCGCCAGCGCTTGCGTCAGGCGCATGCACACGATCCCGAGCGAAGCGCCGAAGCGCTCGCCACGTTGTTGCGAGAACTGCGAGCCAGCCCGATCGCCATCGACACCCAGGCTGCCAACACGCAGCACTACGAGGTGCCGAGCGACTTCTTCGTCGAACATCTCGGACCCGCGATGAAGTACTCGTGCTGCTATTACCCCAACGGGGACGAGACGCTTTCGCAGGCCGAACAGGCCATGCTCGCGCTCTATGCGCAGCGCGCCGAGATTGCCGACGGCCAACGAATCCTCGATCTCGGCTGCGGGTGGGGTTCGCTCTCGCTGTGGCTGGCTACGCGATACCCGCATGCGCAGATCGTCGGCTTGTCGAACTCACACGGTCAACGCCGCTTCATCGAGTCGGCGGCCGCGCGGCGCGGGCTGCGCAATCTGCGAATCGTGACCGGCAATGTGGCCGACTTCGAATTCGATGACGCCGTTCGGGAAGCGTTCGACCGTGTCCTGTCCGTGGAAATGTTCGAGCACATGAAGAACTACGGCGCCCTGCTCGGGAAAATTGCCCGCTGGCTCAATGACGACGGGAAGCTGTTCGTCCACCTCTTCGCGCATCGTCACGTCGCTTACCACTTCCAGAACCACGATGGCAGCGACTGGATGTCGAGACACTTCTTCACCGGCGGCACCATGCCCAGCGCGGATCTGCTGCTGCATTTTCAGGACGACCTGCGCATCGAGAACCGCTGGTGGCTCGATGGCCGCCATTACCAGCGCACGGCCAATCAATGGCTGGCGGCGCTCGATGCGTCGCGCGCGCTCACCCTGCCGATTCTGGAGGCAGGCTACGGCACACAAGCTCACATTCAGTTTCAACGGTGGCGCATGTTCTACATGGCGGTCGCCGAACTCTTCGGTTACGACCAGGGCCGGGAATGGGGCGTCGGTCATTACCTGTTTGTCCGGAGCGCAACGCAGGGGAGCCTTCAATGACCGCACCCACTGTCGCTCTGCCACCGGGACAACGCGTCGCCGTAGTCGGCGCGGGCATTGCCGGACTCGCCAGCGCCTATCTGCTGGCACGCAAGCATCACGTGACACTGTTCGAGGCTGGCGGCTACCTTGGCGGTCACACGAACACTGTCGATGTCTCGCTCGACGGGCTTCACGCGCCAGTCGACACCGGCTTTCTGGTCTTCAACGATCGCACGTATCCCAATCTGATCGCGCTGTTCGACGAACTCGGCGTGAGCACCATCGCGAGCGATATGTCGTTCTCGGTATCGGTCGATGGCGGCGCGCTCGAATGGGCAGGCACGAACCTGAATACGGTATTCGCGCAACGCCGCAACCTCTATTCCCCAAGCTTTCTGGGCATGTTGCGCGACGTGCTGCGCTTTAACGCCACGGCAGAGGAACACCTCCAGCACGCGATCAGCAAGCGCCAGTCCGTGGGCGACCTGCTGTTGACCAACGGGTACGGGCAGCCCTTTCAGCATCACTACCTCTTGCCGATGGCCGCCGCCATCTGGTCGAGCCGGGCGGCCGACATCCTGCACTTTCCGGCAGCGACCTTCCTTCGCTTCTGCCTGAACCACGCGCTGCTACAGACTCGTCACCGCCCGCAGTGGAGAACGGTGGCGGGCGGCGGGCGCGACTATGTGCGCCGCATGAGCGCGACGCTCGACGATGTGCGCCTGAGAACCCCTGTGCGACGCGTCACGCGTGATCCGGACGGTGTCACGCTTTCGTTCGGCGACGGCGAATCACAGCGCTTCGACGCCGTTGTTCTGGCCGGCCACGCCCCTGATAGTCTGCGGCTGCTGAGCGACACCACCCCGGCAGAGCACCGGATTCTCAGCGCCATGCGTTATCAACCCAACAGCGCGGTGCTGCATACGGACCCGAAGCTGCTGCCACGCCGCCGCCGCGTCTGGTCGGCCTGGAACTATGTCAGTCAGGCGGGTCAGGCGACCCAGGTCGCGGACATGCAGCGCCCCGTATGCGTGAGCTATCTGCTCAACCAGCTACAGGCCCTGCCCTTCAGTTCGCCGGTGATCGTCACGCTCAACCCGGTCGAGGAACCGGCCCCCCATACGGTGCTGGGACGCTTCGCTTACGAGCACCCGCTTCTCGATCTCGCGGCCGTTGACGCTCAATTGCGTCTGCCTGAGCTTCAGGGCCGCCAGCGCACCTGGTTCGCGGGCGCGTGGACGGGCTATGGGTTCCATGAAGACGGGCTGAAATCCGCCTTGCGGGTGGCCAGTGACTTCGGCGTCTCGCCGGCATGGGCGAAGCTATGAATCCCGTAGATTCCGCAGATCCTTTGGACACCACAACGCCCTGTCAAACACCGGCCGTCTGGCTGTTGCGCGGTCGCGTGACCCACGAGCGACTGCATCCCGTGCGGCACGCGTTCGTGTATCCGATGTTTCAGATTGCTTGCGATATCGGGCGTCCGGAAGCGCTGCGCAGTCGCTGGTTCGCCATGGACCGCAGCCGGCTCCTCTCCCTGAGATCACGTGATTTCGGTCCACGCGACGCAAGCGCGCTCGTGCCGTGGATGCGCGCACGTCTCGCGGAGGCCGGCATTCCGGCCGATGGCGAACTCTGGTTACAGACGATTCCGCGCATGGCGGGCTACGCCTTCAACCCGGTGAGCTTCTGGTATTGCCACGACCGTCAGGCAAACCTGCGCGCGCTGTATGCAGATGTGCGCAATACCTTCGGCGAGCATCACGGGTATCTGCTCAGCGCTCCCGGGCATGCGGCGATTCGCGGTGACACGCGACTCGTCTGCCGGAAGGTCTTTCACGTGTCGCCGTTCTGCGATGTCGAAGGTCAGTATGAGTTTCGCGTCCACCGCGTCGGCACCTCGTGGTCGGTCGCCATCGATTACCGAGTCGGCGACACGCTGATGCTGCGCACCGCCGTCGCCATGCAAGCAGAGCCGTTCACGGGGCGACGCGTGTTGCGCGCCGTACTTTCGCAGCCCTTCAATGCGATCAACGTCGTCATCAGAATTCACTGGCAGGCAATGCGGCTCTTGTTTAAGCGGGTGCCGTTCCATGGCAAGACCCCGCCCGCCCTGTCTGCGCCCCAACCCCAGCACCCAGCGTCCTCCGATCAGGAGACCCATTCATGATTCCGCTCCGACTGCTCTCACCGCACCCTGTTGTTCCGATCTGGGCTCGCTTGTTTCTCACGTTATTGCGCCGAATTCGGACCGGACACCTGACACTCATCTGCCCCGACGGCACCGTGCATGCGTTCGGCGATTCCCACAGCGCGCCGCACGCCACGATTCACCTGCATGATTGGCGAGCGTGCCGCCGCATCCTGCATGCCGGCGATATCGGCTTCGCAGAGGCTTATCGAGCCGGATGGGTCGATTCGCCAGACCTGGTAGCGCTGCTCCGGATGGCCATACGGAATCTGCCGTCGGTCTCCAAAACCGTCACGGGCTCAAGGCTCGCGCGAGTCTGGTATCACCTCCGGCATCGCCTGCGCGCCAACTCCCGCGCAGGCAGTCGACGCAACATTCATGCGCACTACGACCTCGGCAACCCGTTTTACAGCTTGTGGCTCGATACGACATGGACGTATTCGAGCGCCTGGTTCGACGGCGACGACCAACGCTCGCTCGCCGACGCACAGTCCGCCAAGTACCAACGAATCATCGACACATTGGGCCTGCGCCCCGGCGACCGTGTGCTGGAGATCGGGTGCGGCTGGGGTGGGTTCGCGCTACATGCGGCTCGACAAGGTATTGCCGTGTACGGCGTCACGATCTCGCAGGCGCAACACGCCATAGCCACAGCCCGCATCGACGCCGAGGGGTTGGGCCACCTCGCAGAGATCTCGCTGACCGATTACCGCGACCTGAAGGGTCAGTTTGCTGCGATCGTCTCCATCGAGATGTTCGAGGCGGTGGGCGAGGCGTATTGGCCGACCTTCTTCGACGTGCTCAAGTCTCGCCTTCTCCCCGGCGGCCGAGCGCTCATTCAATCGATCACCATCGATGACAACGCCTTCGATGCTTACCGGACATCGAGCGACTTCATCCGCGAATTCATCTTCCCGGGCGGCATGCTGCCGAGCGCGGAACGATTCGTAAGCGCCTCGCGCGAAGGAGGCATGAGCGCCTCGCAGACGTTGAGCTTCGGTCTGGATTACGCGAAAACGTTACAGCACTGGTATGCGGCATTCGAGTCGCAGATCGACGCGGTGCGCGCGCAGGGCTTTGACGACACGTTCATCCGGACCTGGCGCCTGTACCTCCTCTACTGCGAGGCAGCCTTCGCAGAGCGGCGCATCGATGTGCGGCATTTCGTCGTGACTCACGAGGATTAGTGCGAGGCACAACGCGAGGAATTACGCCGGGCATACCGCACGCAGCCGAAAGCCCCCATCCGCGACAGGGGCGGCTTGCGTACCGTTCGAATATTCCATATTATTGGAAATATCAAAACAAATGCCGTTTGCCATCATGCCTACCGTCTCGTCGCAGCCAACCCTTCCTGCCCTGAAGTCCCGGTATCTCGACGTCTCCATTGCGTCGCAGCTCGGCATGGCGGACGCGCCACCGGCTCGCATCCTGCTCCTGTACGGATCACTGCGAGAGCGCTCGTACTCGCGCCTATTGACGGAAGAAGCCGCCCGGCTGCTGGAGCGAATGGGCGCAGAGGTTCGCATCTTCGACCCGCGCGGCTTGCCGATGCCGGACGAAATCGATGGCGATGCCCATCCCAAGGTCAAGGCGTTGCGCGATCTGTCGCTGTGGTCGGAGGGGCAGGTCTGGTGCAGTCCCGAACGGCACGGCACGATTTCCGCCGTCATGAAGACGCAGATCGATCATCTGCCGCTCTCGATGGGCGGCGTCCGGCCGACGCAAGGGCGAACACTTGCCGTCATGCAGGTCAGCGGCGGCTCGCAATCCTTCAACTCGGTCAATCAGTTGCGTCAACTCGGCCGGTGGATGCGCATGTTCACGATCCCGAATCAGTCCTCGGTCGCCAAGGCGTTTCAGGAATTTGACGAGGCCGGTCGCATGCGACCGTCCGCCTATTACGACCGCGTTGTGGATGTGATGGAGGAGTTGGTCAAGTTCACGCTGCTGCTGCGTGGAAAGAGCGACTACCTCGTTGATCGCTACAGCGAACGCGCCGAGGCGGATACGCCGATCGACGCCACGACCGACTTGTCCGCTATCGCGATCGGCGCGACGTCAAACGCGACATAGCCGCAGCCGAATAAGGTGACTCAGCACTTGCGCGGCGATGCCGGTTCGCACAGCCCCGGCACGCCCTGACAGCAGTTTTCGGTGAGAAAGCCGATCAGCGCGTTCATCTTGTCGATGGACGCCGCGTAGTAGATGTACCGCCCTTCCTGCCTGGACGAAATGAGCCCCGCGTTGGAAAGCTCTTTCAGATGGAACGACAGCGTCGCGTTGGCAAGCCCGAGCGTCTCGGCAATATTACCGACGCTAAGCCCTTCGGGGCCGGCGACGACCAACAGCCGGAACACGGCGAGTCTATGGCCTTGCGCCAGTGCGGCAAGGGCTTTGACGGCGTCGGTATCGTTCAAGATGGTTTGCATGTAGTCGATTGGCCCGTGCTCGACACGGATTCGTTATTTCGATATTTCCGGAATCTTTGCGTCATGATACAAGCAGATATCCCCAAGCGCCATGTACTGTTCCTCTGCACGCACAACTCGGCGCGCTCCGTGCTCGCCGAAGCCATTCTCAATGACCTGGGTGGCAACCGGTTCGTCGCTTTCAGCGCAGGCAGCCAACCGTCCGGTCAGCCGAATCCGTACGCGCTCGAACTGCTGGCCTTGCGCGGCGTTGACACCTCGACACTGCGCAGCAAGTCGTGGGACGAATTCGCGCAACCCGGGGCACCGCGCATCGATTTCATTTTCACCGTCTGCGACAACGCCGCTGGCGAGACCTGCCCCTTCTGGCCGGGCCATCCCGCGAAAGCCCATTGGGGCGTGCCCGACCCGTCGCAAACTCAGGGAACGCCGGACGACATTCGCAAAGCGTTTCTCCAGACCGACCTGCAACTTCGCGCGCGTATCGAGCGACTTCTGGATCTCCCATTGGAAAAGCTCGATCCGAAGGATGCGCAGCAGCAGCTTCAGGAGATCGGCAACCGGCTTCGCGCCAAGGAGGCGTGATGTCCGACTCGCTTCACAACACGGGTCCGTCGACAGCAAGATCCGACAGGCCGGCGATCATGGGCAACTTCGAGCGATACCTGTCGGTCTGGGTGATCCTCTGTATGGTCGCGGGCGTACTCGTCGGGCATATCGCACCGACCTACGTCGGACGTGTCTCGCAGTTCGAGGTGGCTCACGTCAACCTCGTGGTCGCCGTGTTGATATGGACGATGATCGTACCGATGCTTCTGAAGATCGACTTCGGCGCACTGCGTCGTGTCACTGAGCACTGGCGCGGGGTGGCCGTCACCGTTGGGGTGAACTGGCTGGTCAAGCCCTTCTCGATGGCATTGCTGGCGTGGCTGTTCATCCGGCATGGGTTCGCTGCATGGCTTCCGGCAGATCAGGTGGATAGCTACATCGCAGGACTGATTCTGCTCGCTGCGGCGCCCTGTACCGCGATGGTGTTCGTGTGGTCCCAATTGTGCAAAGGCGACGCGTATTTCACGCTCTCGCAAGTCGCGCTGAACGACGCCATCATGATCGTTGCCTTCGCTCCCATCGTGGCGCTGCTGCTCGGTGTCTCTGCCATTCGCGTGCCGTGGGACACGTTGCTTGTCTCGGTCGGCGTCTACATTCTGATCCCGGTCGCGATGGCACAAGGCTTACGCCGCGCATTGCGCCACCGCAGCCCGAAGACGCTCGAAAACGTGACCGCCGCCGCAGCGCCCTATTCCATGAGCGCACTGCTCGCCACGCTGGTATTGCTGTTCGCCTTTCAGGGAGACGTGATTGTCGAACAGCCGGTCGTGATCGGACTGCTCGCCATTCCTATCGTGGTGCAGGTGATGCTCAATGCGGGGCTCGCTTATGCGTTGAATCGAAAGCTCGGCGTTGCCCATTGCGTGGCCGGACCGTCGAGCCTGATTGCGGCGAGCAACTTCTTCGAGCTGGCGGTGGCCACCGCCATCAGCGTCTTCGGTCTGCGCTCGGGCGCGGCACTGGCCACCGTCGTTGGGGTACTCGTCGAGGTTCCGTTGATGCTGGTCGTCGTCCGTGTCGTGAATCGATCCCAAGACTGGTACGAGAGGCAGCGGCAGTGACGGTCTGGTTGCTGGTGCGCATGCGACGCCTCGACTCAGCCACCGGCACGGCGCTGCCGCCGTCTTCCTTGCGAACCGTCACCGGCCGCACAGTGCGCGTCGCTCAAACGTCAATCGTCCTTGGCGGGTTTGCCCAGCGGACCGCCACGACGCTCATTCGCAGCACGTACCGTCGCGCCTCGGGGGACTTGATGGCTAAGCGCCTCGGCCAACGCCACGCGAGCCGCCATCAACATTGCCGTCAACTCCTCGGCATGCACGCGCAAGGCCCGGTTCTCGCCTTCGAGACGCTGCAATCGCCGATACGCGTCGGCAGCATCGAACGGATGCTCCCCCGTGTAATCCGGGATCGGAAACCCCGCACCGTCCGGACTGAGTAACGCCATCACGCGAGCCACATGCTGCGCCAGCGTGTGCTGCGCGACAGCCCGCATGCCCGGCTCGGGGGGCACGGTCGTCACCGTCGTTTCCGTACGCGCCCGGGTGATGGCGCGCTGCACGGTGCCCGCACTCGGTAGACGCTCGATACCGGCGCCCTTGAGCAGGCGCAAATACGTCTGTGCACTGTGAAGCCGATGGGTGGTCGCATTGGCGTCCCGAATGAACTGGTCGAGAAATGCGGTGTTCGATTCGCGATGCGTTGCCGCGGCCTGCCGAGCCGCCGCATGCAGAAGGCCAAGGGTAACGTCGTCGAAGCTGGGCGAGGTTCGTGGCATCGGGACTCCTCGTTAGTGGGAAGAACGACGACTGAGACGGCGCGAAGGCGCCAGCGGATACAACGGCGGCAAATCGTCGGGACGGCCCGACCGGCGCGCAGCGCGCATCATTTGCCGTCTGACATGCTTCAGATGCGACTTCATTGCGGCGTCGACACCAACATCGGACGATCGATTCGCGGCATCAGGCGCATAACGCTCATACACGGCCTCACGTAGCGACGCCATGTCGGTCATATCCGCCATGTCCTCGGCATTTGCCGACGCGAGACCGGTCGGCGGCATGCCCCGTTCTGCCGCCCGACGGTCGAGCCAGCCGTACAGCGCGGCAACGAATGCCGGCCATGTGCCGCCATGGGCCGTGCGCCGCAACTGACGCCACGCATGCCCTTCCCCGGTAGCCATCGCCCGCCGCCATGCCACGAGGCGCTGCCCCACGTGACGCCCGGCATTCGCCGTGCGCGGGCCGATCCAGAGCAAGGCGAACACCAGCGCAATACCCGCACCCGCGAACCAGAAGTCGGACGGGTCGAGCACGATCACGCGGTGGGCAACACGTCCGACGGCGTCCGCCGG
>JARLJF010000097.1 GCA_031291335.1 Pandoraea sp.
CAACTCGCCAAACGTCTTGGAAACATCCGTCAAAGTCAGGAAAGACATGGTCACTACCTTCGGGCACATGCGTGCCACAAGAAATGCAATTGCATCGAACAGTAGCGAGCCAAATTGCTTGTCGCAAGATAACGATTCCATTAAATGAGATAAATTTTCAGATTATTTCGTTTGACGGAATATTTAATGGATGAACACAAGCTTTCGTTTCACGTCACCGACTCGGGATAATCCCTAACTTATGGTGATTATTGGTTGTTTTTGCGGGTTTCGAGGGATCGCGCCAGTTTTCAAGCCGTATCGGCTTACGCTAGTATTTCGTTTGACGGAATATTCGAGACCCTGATGAACACCTCCGATTCACCCCGCGAACCGAAGTCGTCGACGCTGGAATCAGCTGGCGCGGGCATTTTGCAACGCACCTTCGCCGTGATTCGCGCCCTGGGCGTCGCCAAGCCCGAGGGCGAGCGCGTCACCCACATTGCCAAGGCCGTCGGCCTGAGTCAGGCCACGGTGCACCGGATTCTGCATGGGCTCATTGCCGAACAAGTCGTGGAACAGGACGAGACGTCCAAGTTGTATCGGCTGAGCATCGATTTCTTCGCGATGGCCGCGCAGGCGGGCAACCCGAGCGGTATGCGCACGTTGTGCCGCCCGTCGCTGCTGCGCCTTTGCGCGAGCCTGGGCGACACGATCTTCCTGCTTGTGCGCAGCAGCTTCGATGCCGTTTGTCTGGACATGTGCGAGGGCCCCTTCCCGATCCGCTCGTTCACCGGCGATATCGGCGGACGCGTCGCCCTGGGCGTCGGCCAGGGAAGTCTGGCGATTCTGGCGTTCCTGCCGGAAGCCGAGCGCGAAGAGATCATTCGCTTTAACGTACCGCGGCTGCGCGGCTATGGCGTGCTTGACGAGGTCTACCTGCGCACCGAGATCGAACGCGTGCGTCAGTTGGGCTACGCGGGCAGTAACAGCGGGGTGCTCGACGGCATGGCCGGGGTCGCCGTACCGGTGTTCGACCGTATGGGACATGCCGTTGCCGCCCTGAGTGTCGGCACGCTGGCCGCGCGGTTGTCGCAGGATCGTCTGCCGATGGTGGTGGAGTTGCTGCGCCGTCAGGCCGAGTTGATCGGCCCGCAGACCAACCCCTTCGACGTTGCGATGCGCCGTCCGATGCACGGCCTCACGCGGGCGCTGACGACCGAGCCGCTGGCTTGACGCACTCGCGAGCGAACGCGGGGCGCATCACAAGGCAGAATCCGACCTATTGATGGCCGAAAATGGCCAGCCGAGGACGCGCGCAACTGCGAGAATTCGCAGCGGGACCGGCCGCGCGCACCTCCCCCACTCCCCTATCTCTTTGGCTGCCGGCCCTCTGCGGAGACATGACATGGCATCAGGCGAACACCAGTACCGGATCGGCGTCGAATGGACCGGCAACCAGGGCAGCGGCACGTCGGGTTACCGGGAATACGGGCGCAATCACGAGATTCGTGCCGAGGGCAAACCAACGATCGCCGGCTCGGCCGATCCGGCCTTTCGCGGCGACCCGGCGCGCTGGAATCCTGAAGATCTGCTGGTCGCCTCCGCGAGCGCCTGCCACAAGCTCTGGTACCTGCACCTCTGCGCAGAAGCGGGCGTGATCGTCGAGCGATATGCCGACGACGCCCTCGGCACCATGCTCGACACCGCGCAGGAAGGCCGCTTCACGCGCATTCTCCTGCGCCCGCACGTCACGATTCGTGCGGGCGGCGACGCCGCGCTGGCAGCCGAACTGCACCATCAGGCGCACGCCAAATGCTATGTCGCCAACTCGGTCAACTTCCCGATCGACTGCGAGCCACGCATCGACGTTCTGCCCGACTGATTCACGGGCCACCGAATCACGCAGCGAGCTGCTTCGCTAGTTCCGCGTCTCGCTGCTGCGCCCGCGCGAACGAGTCGCGGGCACGAAAGCGCTCCACGTATGCCTTCACGGAAGGCGTCTCCGGCACGAGCTTGAAATGGGTGAGGAAGTGCATGGCGTTGCCCCACAGGGCGTCGGCCGCCGTGAACGACTCGCCTAGCCACCACGGACCGGCGTCCTGCGCCAGATGCCGCTCGAGCGTCCACATGACCGAATCGTAGTCGCCATACGGCGAGCGGGAGCGCTCGGCGCCGTCACGCCCAAGCGACTTGTCGACCACCGCCGGCTCCACACACGATCCATAGAACACCATCCAGCGCAGATAAGGCCCGCGACGCGGGTCACCCGGCATGGGCGCCAGCCCCTTCTCCGGATACAACTCTGCGAGATACATGTAGACGGCCGCCTGCTCGGTGATGATCGCATCGCCGTGGCGGATCGCCGGCACCTTGCCCATCGGATTGAGGTCCAGATACTCCGAGCCACGCTGCTCGCCAGTGGCAAAGCGCAGCAGGTGAAGGTCATGCTCGGCTTGCAGTTCGTCCAACAATACGAGCACGCCCGAGGAGCGCGTGTTGGGAGCGTGATAGAACGTAATGCGCCGGTCAGTCGTCATGTCGTGTCTCCAGTCCATCGTCGATCCTCTGCGGGGAGTGCTGGCGCGTCGGCACAATGCGCCGATCACCGCCTGCACGTCTGCGAAAATGTTACTTCATCGCGTCGGGCGCGGGCGGACTGTTACGAGAGTCGGCCAGATCGGCATCGAGCGCGGCGTCGCCCAACCGCCGCATGAGTTCGCGCGCATTGCGTTGCCCCTGATCTTCATAGTTGTTGTTGAACACCACGTAGACGCGGGCGACCTGCTTCGCAATGACGCGAATCGGATCGACCAGCGCCGCCAGCTCCGCGTCTCGGTAATCGTAGTTGAAGCGATCGGACGCCGCCGTACTCTCGCGCACATTCCACGTCTGCTGATTGCGCCCGTGCATGCGCACGACAGCCGCGAGCGACGTGGTCGTCGTCCACCCCAACGGAATACTGTTGACGAAGCCTTGAGGCTCGTCGACGGTGGTATTGACCCAGCCCAACTCCCGCAACCATGCCAGCGTGGCGTCGCCCTGTGTGCCGTCGAACCAGCCACGATGGCGAAACTCGGCCGCCACGCCGTAGCCCGCCATTCGTTGCGCACAGACCTCGACGTGCGCGCGGCTCGCACGATCTCCCGTCAGCCACGGCGGGAACTGAAAATGCACCAGTCCCAGTTTTCCCGCCAGCCTCAACGGCGCCAACGCTTCGAGATAGCGCCGCCAGATCTCGTCGATGAGCGGCGCCGGAAGGTCCTTGTAGTAAACGTTTGCACGCGGGCCGGACGGCAACTCGGATTGCAAGTCTTTCGGCAGCGCGACGCGCGGTGTCTGGTGCCCGGTGAGCAGCCGGAAAGCCTTGATGTTGAAGACGAACGCGTCGGGCGTGCGCTCGGCCCAAAGCTGCGCATTCGATCCCGACGGCATGGCGTAGTAGCTGCTGTCGACCTCGACCATCGGAAACTGGCTCGCGTAGTAACGAAGCCGCGCCTCGGCCGACGTATGTCCCGGCGGATAGAAACGTTTGCACGCGATGAGCGACTTGTCCGTCCAGGACGCCGTGCCGACATACACGTTGCCGACGGCGGTCGCCGGGTTCACGGAATTCTCCGGGGTGTCGGACGCGTCGAACCTCAGCGCATCGACCGGCCCCGTGATTGACGATCGCGACGGACTCATGCGGAATTGCCTCATCCAGGATTGCGTCAGGCGGTAGACGTCGGGTTGACGCCGCGCGCTTCGCCTCAGTATAGGAGCCCCTCGGGAGACCACCCGGGAGGCCATTCGAAAGACATTGTCTTCAGGCGATTTCGCAAGGCGCTTTCACGCATCGTATGGGGACTGGACTGGGACGAACGCATGAAATACTGCGAGCACATCTGATCCGGCACGCGCTCCCCGCATCGTGCCGTTTGTACGGCCCGCAGCTCACCCTGCGGGCCGCCTTTTTCGGATGTCAGCTTTCGTCGTGGGCATCATCGGTGCATGATTGATTTTTCCCGCCCGCGCTATCATGGGCCGCCTGACATAACACCCCGTCTGCCGAGTGCCCGTCATGACCGAACGCCTACCCGTCGAACTTCCCAAAGCCTACCGCCTGCTCAACCACGGCCCGACCGTTCTCGTGGGAAGTGCCCACGATGGCCGCCGCAATGTCATGGCCGCCGCCTGGTCGATGCCGCTGGATTTTTCACCGCCGAAAGTCGCCGTCGTCATCGACCGCAACACGCTCACGCGCGAGCTGGTCGAGGCCTCCGGCGAGTTTTCGCTGAACGTGCCCGCACGCGCCATCGCCCGTGAGACGCTGGCCGTCGGCTCGATCTCCGGACGCGACACCGACAAGTTCGCCGAAGGCAGCGGCGTGCGGGCCTTCGACGGCACGCACATCGCCGCACCGCTCATCGACGGATGCCTCGCGTGGCTCGAATGCCGCGTGATCCCGGAGCCGCACAATCAGGATCGCTACGATCTGTTTCTCGGCGAGGTCGTGGCGGCCTGGGCCGATCCGCGCGCGTTCCGCGACGGGCATTGGCAGTTCGAGCCCGGCGCGTCGCGCAGTCTTCACTACATTGCCGGCGGCAACTTCTTCGAAACCGGCGAAGCATTCGAAGTCAAACCATGAGCCATTCTCTGCCCGCGTCAGACAACCTCGACCCCATGCGCGACAGCCCGCACGACGTCGCGCAAGCCGCTCGCGCCCTCTGGCACGCGAACGGCGCCATCAGCTTGAATGGATCGATGTCGTCGCATTTGCCAAGTGGCGACAGGCGCGGCAGAATTGACGTCGCTATCGGTGCTATCGAACCTATTACCCCTATCGACGTTATTGGTGTTATCGACGCCATCGAGATACTGGATCGGGCGTCGCCTTTGACGCAGGCCGCATCACACGCATCACCCGAGCAGTTTGCGAAGTCAGCATCTCCTTTCGTGCAGTCGCCGAACGCGTGGCCAGAGCCCGCGTCCCCGGCACTGCTGTCGTCCAACCGCCGGCCCTTGCCCGCACGCCACGACATGAACGCATCCGGAGCCGACTCACACGCGTCACCCGACGAATCACCCGCACTTGCCTCGATCGCCAGCGCCAACCTGAACGAGGCCGAGCGTCTCGCGGCACTGCGCCGTTACGAGATTCTCGACACCCCGCCCGAGCCCGCGTTCGATCGCATCGCGCGTCTGGCGTCTTATGTCCTCGGCGCGCCGATCTCTCTCGTCTCGCTGATCGACGAAACCCGACAGTGGTTCAAGGCACGCCAGGGCATCGAGACCACGCAGACCCCGCGCTCGATGGCCTTTTGCGCCCATGCGATTCTCAGCGACGACGTGCTCGTCGTGCCCGACGCCCGTGCCGACCGTCGCTTCGCCGATAATCCGCTGGTCACGGGCGAGCCGAACATTCGGTTCTACGCCGGCGCACCGCTGCGTACGCCGGAGGGGCATCGTCTGGGCACGCTATGCGTGATCGACCGTCGTCCCCGCACACTCGACGACGAGAAGCGCGCCCTGCTCGCGGACCTCTCGGCGCTCGTCGTCGACGAACTCGAACTGCGGCGCGTCAACCAGGTGCTGGGCGACATGGCCATGCGCGACGGCCTGACCGGCACGCTCAACCGCCGTGCCTTTCTCATGCAGGCCGAACGTCTGTTCGCCAACGCCCGCGCACAGCAGCGGCGGCTGGCCGTGCTGATGCTCGACATCGATCACTTCAAACTGGTCAACGACACGTGGGGCCATGCGGTCGGCGACCGCGTCATCGTGGAGTTGACACTGGTCCTGCGGGCAACGCTGCGTAAGGGCACCGTGATCGGCCGCCTGGGTGGCGAGGAATTCGCCGTGCTGCTGCCCGAAGCCGATGCACAGCGCGCTGAGCAGGCGTCTGAACGCCTGCTCAGCGCGATCAGCGGCGCCAGCGTGCCGGGCCCCAATGGGCCGGTCCGCTTCTCCGCAAGCATCGGTGTCAGCAGCCTCACCCCGGACGACGCCGATTTCGGCCCCCTGCTGCAACGGGCCGACCGGGCGCTGTATACCCGCCAAGCAAGCTGGCCGCAACCGCGTAGCGGTGCTTTGATGCCAACCCGAGACTGACGACAAGCGACGAGCACGATGGGCAAAAGCCGACTGGAAGCGTTCAGCGATGGGGTGATCGCCATCATCATCACGATCATGGTGCTGGAGATGAAAGCCCCGCACGGCAGCGAACTGGCCGACCTCCTGCCAGTCGCGCCGACGTTTCTCACCTACATCCTGAGCTACGTCTACGTCGGCTTGTACTGGAACAACCACCACCACCTTTTCCATGTCGTCCAGCGAGTCTCGGGCGGCGTGCTCTGGGCCAATCTGCACCTGCTGTTCTGGCTGTCGCTGGTGCCGTTCGTCACGCACTGGCTGGGAGAGAACCATTTCACCGCGTGGCCGACGGCGCTCTACGGCATTGTGCTGTTCATGGCGGCCGTGGCGTATTTCATCCTCACGCGAACCCTGCTTGCCGTGCACGACGAAGGCGGAAATGCCAAGCTCGCCGCCGCCCTCGGGCGCGACATCAAGGGCAAGTTATCGGTGTTGGCGTATGCGTTGGCCATCGGGCTGGCGTTCGTGGCACCTGCGGTCTCGCTCGCCATCTATGCGCTGGTCGCCGCCGTGTGGCTGATTCCCGATCGCCGAATCGAACACGTGATCGAATCGTGAGACAGCGATCCGCCTTCCCGGCGGCAGGCGTCGGCACGCAGCAGCAGTCGACGCGCACCGGGTTTTTACGTAGTATCCGGTCCATCATGCAAAACGTAACTTTTGAACTCACTGGCGAATTCGTCGCCCTGAACGACTTGCTCAAGCTCACCGGCGTTGTGGATTCCGGCGGCGCGGGCAAAGTCCTGGTGGCCAACGGCGCGGTCAGCGTCGACGGTCAGCTCGAGACCCGCAAAACCTGCAAGATCCGCGCCGGCCAGACCGTTGCGGTCGAAGGGGTGCGAATCCGCGTCAAAGCGGCCTGACGTCAACGTGCCGCTCAAGGCCCACGCCACACGTCAGCCTACCTTCTTGCTGTCTGCCCGGAACCGCGTCGCCGTCTGACGTTCTCCCGGTTTCTCCCATGTGAGCCTGCGCCCGCAGGTCGCTATACTTGAAAGCGTTTTTGGCGTGTCAGCCCAAGTCACACCCGACAATGTCCACAGGACGTCCGAGGAGGCCCTTGCGATGGTCGTGCCCGGTTCACCGTCCGCTGTTGGCGCCACGCCGGCACCCGGGCGCGAGGCGCTGCTGGAGGCGCTCGACCGCTCGTTGGGCATGCTCACGCTCAGGCCGGACGGCATCATCGTCGACGTCAACGACAAGCTGCTCGGCGTGTTCGGCTACACGCGCGCCGACCTGATCGGCAAACCCCATGCCTTGTTGTGCGTACCGGGCGACGCCACTTGCGGCGATGCCCTGGCCCAGGTCGTCAGCACTCAACGCTCGCACACCGGACAAATCCATCGCCGTCGTCACGATGGCAGCGCCGTCTGGCTCGAAGCGACCTACAACCCGGTATTCGACGACGCAGGCAAGCTCGCCTTCGTGATCAAGCTCGCCGTGGACGTGACCGCCCGCGTAGAGCGTCAGGCCGCCGACGACGCCCGGCTGCATCTCCTCTCGCTCGGCGTCGACGAGACGGACAACGCCGTACTCATCACCGACGCGCAAGGCCGCGTGTGCTACATCAACGCGGGCTTCACGCGCATGCTCGGGTACGCTGCGAGCGAGGTTGTCGGGCAGTCCGTGCACGTCCCGTCTGGCGAGACTCCGGTCGGCGGACTCGCTGACGGCACGTCGGCTGTCGATGTCAGGCAGGCGCTCGCCGGCTGCCTTGTCTCGGCCCGCGACGGCCGAAGCAGCCATTGCGAAGTGCTCGTGCGCACCGCGCAGCGTCAGCCGCTGTGGGTCTCCGTCGTGACGAACCCGATGCTCGACACGAACGGCAAGCTCCTCAATGCCGTGGTGCTGTTCACGGACATCACGCAATCGAAGATCCAGGAAGTGCTGCAACACAAGGCACTCGCCGCGATGGTGCGCGATGCGCCCCTCGTGGAAGTGCTCACGCTCGTTTGCCGGGAACTGGAGCAGATCGCCCCCGAGGTGATGGCCTCGGTCGTGCGAGTCGACGCGGAGGGTCGGCTGCGTCCGCAAGCCGGGCCGAGCCTGCCTTCGCAGTATCACCAGATGGTCGACGGCGTGGCCATCGGCCCGAATGTAGGCACCTGCGGCACGGCGGCTTTTCAGGCTCGGCCGGTGATCGTGACCGACATCGCGCACGACCCGCGCTGGGCCGATTTCCGTGGCATGGCGGCCGAGTTCGGGCTAGCCGCCTCGTGGGCCATGCCGATCATCGCAAACGATGGGCGCGTGCTCGGTGTGCTCGCATTCTATTACCGCACCGTGCGCGGCCCGGATGCCCTGCATGAACGACTCGTCGACGTGTGCGTACACCTTTGCAAGCTGGCCTTCGAGCGCGACGAATCGCGTACCCGCATCCGTCAACTGGCCTTCTCCGACAGCCTCACCGGCCTGCCCAATCGAAGCATGCTCGGCGTGCTCGCGGCGCAGGCCATCGCCAGCGCCGGCGAGTTGAACTCGCGCATGGCCGTCATCTTCATCGATCTGGATCGCTTCAAGCAGGTCAACGATTCGCTGGGTCATCAGGCCGGTGACGTGCTGCTGCGCACAATCGCCCAGCGCCTGCGGCGCGCACTGCGCGGGGCGGATATCGTCGCGCGCCTGTCGGGCGACGAGTTCGTGGCCGTGCTCACCGAGTGTGACCCCGAGCGACTCGATATCGCTATCGAACGCATGCGCAGCGCACTGACCGCACCGTGCCAGGTCGACGGCGTGACGCTCGCGCCGTCGGGCAGCTTCGGCATCAGCCTGTATCCGAATCACGGCAAGGAGTTCGACCTCCTGCTGCAACGCGCGGACATGGCGATGTATCAGGCGAAGATGACCAGCCCGGGCAGCGTGCGGTTCTACAACGAAGACATGAACGTCCACGCGCAGGAGCGGCTTGAGCTGGAAACCGCCATGCGCGACGCCCTGCGCCGTGACACGCTCCAGCTCTTCTACCAACCGCAGATCAATCTGCTCGACGAATCGGTTTACGGCGCGGAGGCGCTGACCCGGTGGACGCATCCCCAATATGGCGAGGTGCCACCGTCGCGCTTCATTGCGCTGGCCGAGGAATGCGGTCTGATCGGGGAACTGGGCATGTGGACGCTGCGCGAGTCGTGCCGTCAGTTAGCGGACTGGCGGCGGCGCGGTGTGGGTATCCATAACGTGTCGGTCAACCTCTCGCCGACCAACTTCCACGATCACGACCTGCCGCGCATGATTGCCGAGGCGCTCGCCGATCATGAGTTGCCGCCGTCGTGCCTGGCCATCGAGATCACGGAAAGCGTGCTGATGGATCACAACCCGAGCACGCTGCGCATCATCGACGAAGTCCACAGCATGGGCGTGCGCCTGTCGATGGACGACTTCGGCACGGGCTACTCCAGTCTGGGCTATCTGCGTCGGTTGCCGGTCTCGGAATTGAAGCTCGACCGCAGTTTCGTGCACGACATAACGCGTGATGAGACGGTGCGGGCGCTGACCAATGCGATCATCAGCATCGGCCGCAATCTCCATCTCACCGTGGTTGCGGAAGGGGTGGAAGACGAAGCCCAGCGCGCCCTGCTCGTCGCCCAGGGCTATCGCGTGGCGCAAGGGTATCTGTTCTCCCCCGCGCTATCGGCTGGCGACCTCGAACACTGGCTCGAACGGTGGTCGACACGACGCCACTCACCGAACGCCGTTCAATCCTGAATCACGGCGCGAGGCCCAGTTCCATCTGGTGCAGAGCCGTTTCGATGGCCTGGCTTTGCTCGGCGTTGAGCGCGTCGGCCGCAACGCTCGTCTCGCGGCGATAGATCATCTCGCCATAAACGTTGGCCAGTGCGCGGGCCGACTGGCACAGTGACCAATGACTATCGGCGGCCTGACGGCCAGTCCAGTAGTTGATCGCCTGTTCGATCTCGGCGATGGAATAATTGGCTTTCATGAGAGGTTCTGTCTCGCCGTGGAGTGGAATACTGTAATTATATACAGTATTGAGGGGCACTGAAAATCGCTTCGTGCTCTGGTCCGCGCATCGTCGATTCTCCGGCGCACGTTTCGGAACTGCAACACTTGATGAGAGGCAATCGGTGTCGGTGCGCCGTCACACGCCAACAATCCCATAAAAATCAGCAGCTTATGATTTCCGGCACGATATTGGCTTCTGGATCGGGAAAATGCCGTGCGCCGTGCAGTGTCTTGCCATGCTCGCCCTGCCGACGTTCCCATGATCGCCCCGACGGAGCCTGCCATGCCGCCGAGACACGCCACGCCCCAGACCCAGCCTGCTATCTGCGCGATTCGTGCGATCGCCTCGCTGCGGTTCGGTCTCATCGCGCTCTGCCTGCTGCTGGCGTCCGGCGTAGCTCGCGTTCACGCACAATCGATGCCGCCAGCCGTCGCGACACCCGCCGATCCGTTCCATCAACCGTGCGTCGAGGTGCGCGTCTCGCCGCAGGCGGTCGGTGTGCCGCGTGTCGTCACTCATCTGGGGATCGCTGTGACGACGCCGCCTCAGCGTCCCCTCGTGCGCAAGCAATACGTCGACCTCGATGACCGCTGTGCCTCGCCTCCCGCGTTCGCGCCGACGCGTGACATCGACTCCACTTCCGTCTGGTATGTGGATGCCCCCGCCGGTGGCCTACAGGCCACCTCGCGGCTCACCGACGCACGGGCCTTGCGCGGCCTCGCGTCCTGAGCGGTGACGGGCGACGTTTGTTATGCTGCGTCTTTCGCGTGCCGGCCTCGCCTCGTCGCACGCCCCCGATTTTCCGGAACTTCAATGCCCGCCAATACGCCAGACACCCCTGACACGCCGGACACACCCAACGCCTCTGGGAAGTCACGCAACGCCAAACCGGCACCCGCCAATGTCGCCCCGCCTCCGCCCGGCGCAATGCCTCTCGCCTGGATCGGATTGGTGGCCGCGGCCGCATGGGTGCTCAAGAGTCCGCATCCGACGTGGGGCGTCGGGGTGCTGTGTCTTTGCGCCGGCCTGATCTCATCGTTCGGTGCCCGCCGCCGGGGCCGTGCGCCCTGGCCCGCATTCTTCACCGGGTTGCTGCCCGTTGGGGTCGCACTGTTCTTCGCGCTGCTCATGTTGCGTCCGCTGTTCCGGTGACAGTTCATGGGCGGGTCACGGCGCTGACACCGTCATCGCGCCGATCGCACTTCGAAGAGTTACCCACAACTTCTGTGGATAACCCACTGGATAACCTGGCAACACCCCTTCGAAACGCCCGCCATTACACGCTGTCAAGAGGATTGCCCGTTTCGGCGTCAGCCTTGGATAAATTTTTAACGCTTGACGTTTCGCCCCGCTTCTGTGCGTCGATGTCATGGCTTTGACATGCCGCAAGCCGGGAAGAAATACCGGGTGGGTTCGCGTGAAAGCGCGGGATGTCGCGCAGATGGGAGGGTTCGCAGCGTCGGCGAATCGGCCTATGATGGAGTCACGCGATACCTCGCCATGCATGACTTGGGATCTTCGCAGATCCGCCGCTCAGCGGTCGTCTCGCTTTTCAGTGACTTCGGGAGAACGTCTCGTATGACCCAATCCGACAAACCGTCCGTTACCTCCACCTCTTCGCCTTTGCCTGCCGACGCGCCCCTCACCGAGGCGGAACGTGTCCACCTGGACGATCTGCTCGCCCATCACTCGGTGACGGAAACCGTCGATCGGGCGTCGGTGATCGACCTGATCAAAGAGCTGCGCTCGCCTGAGGTGAAAACGCCGGAAGACCGCGAGCGCGTGGTCAAGGAAAGCCGGTTGTGGAGGGAGGTGTCGCATCGCGATACCGCCATGTCGCTGCTCAATTCGCTCGCGCAGATGGCGCCGATTTTCCTCAACCAGATTCACTGGTAATGGCTGTCGCGCCGGTCACCACCGGCGCGCGTCCCTCCCCTCTGCCATTTCCTTCAGCAACGCCCTTCCCCGCAGCAGCCATTCCCGTCAATTGATCTGGATTAACTTTGCGCTCGGACGTCGGTCCGTGAGCGGGACGTTGTCCGTCGCGTGCCTTACAATGCGGGTCGCGTAAGTTACCCCCGTTGATCCGACACCATGACCACCACGCTGGACACCCCGACCGAATTCAAGAGCTGGATCTGCCTGATCTGCGGCTGGATCTACAACGAAGCCGAAGGCGCACCGAATGACGGTCTCGCCCCCGGCACGCGCTGGGCCGACGTGCCGGCCGACTGGCGCTGCCCGGAATGCGACGTCTCCAAGGAAGATTTCGCGCTGTCGGAGTTCTGAGTCCGACAGTCGCCATGCGTTTGAGGCCGATGCCGCGAGCTAACCCGCCGGCACGGCATTAGTGATGCCAGCCCCAACCGCGGCCCCGGCCACCCCATCCCCGGTAATATCCACCACCGTAGTAGCCGCCCCCCACTCCGAAGGTGACCACCGGCGCGGGCACAACCGCGTAGCCCGGCGCATAGCCTGCGTCGTAGCCCGGGGCATAGCCGTAACCGTCGTAGTAGGCGCCACCGTATGCGGGTGAGCCGTACGGTACGGCAACGCAACCGGCCATCATCACCGCGACAGCGGCGCCACCTGCCAGCATGAGTAAGCGTTTCACGATGCACCTCCCGCATGAGCGATTCAACGCGCGGAGAGATCATCGCCGGATGTCCGGCACGCCATCGGTCTTTACCGCGCCTGCATGACTCGTTAGACATGCGGGTTCCCGCGAAATGCGGGTGGGAGTGCCCCTTCTTTAGTTACCAAACGTGACATTGGTAACGACCATGGAATATCACTTGCCGGCAGTCCCCGGCGGACGTCGGGATTTCGACTCAGAACACCCAGCAACGGTCGCGGCCGGCGCGTTTAGCGCGGTACAACGCCATGTCGGCGCGCTCGATCATATTCATCGGCGAATCTTCGTCCTGCCACTCCGTGATGCCGAAACTCGCCGAGAAGCGCAGCGGGGGTTCACTGCCGTCAAGCGATTCCCGCTTGCAACGCTCGCGGATACGATCCGCCACGCGCAGCGCGTCGCGCCCGCTGGCTCCCGGCAACAGAATCGCGAACTCCTCACCGCCGATGCGGCCGATCAGATCGTCACCGCGCAGCGTCGACGAACACACCAGCACAAAGCGGCACAGCACCTGATCGCCGATGGCATGCCCGTAGGTATCGTTGATCGACTTGAAGTGATCGAGATCGGCGACGATGAGGCTCATCGGCTCGTTCTTGCGTTGTGCCGCTTCCAGCAACTGATCGAAGCGATGGAAGAAGTAACGACGCGTCAGGCTGCCCGTCAGCTCGTCGTAACTCGCCTCGAATGCCAGTTGATTGTTCGCGGCTCGCAATTCCTCGTTCGACTGGCGCGTCTCGCGATGTTGCGTACGCTCACGCCAGTAGGTCCAGCCCGCGAGCACGATGATGACGACCCCACCCAGATACAGCAGGAAACACAAGGCGAGGTCTTTCGCGTGCTGGCGGGTAAGCGCCTCCCAGGCGTCGACCTGCTCCACGGCATAGACGATCAAATCGTTGCTCGAACTCGGGCGCGACGTAATGATGAAAGGCTTACGTAACTCGTCGAACTCCGACATCTGATCGAGGAGTTCCTGCGGCACCCAGGCATTCGACCGGCCCGGCGCGCGCTTGAACTGCGCAATCGGCATGCGTGCGAAGTCGTTGCGCTGGTACAGCGCCAGACGTTCGGCGTCCGACAGCGAGCCTACCTTGCCGTCAAGCATGAAACGATTCTCGAAGCGTGGGTCGTTGGCCATGATGACTACGCCGTTGCCGTCGGTGACAAACGACTCGCCGCTGCCCACCCAATGGCGCAAACGCGTGAGTCCGATCTTGGTCATCACGACACCGATGAGCACACCATCGCGATACACCGGAGCGCTGAAATAAAGGCCGGGCGCCTGATGCTCCCAGCCTGCGGCATAGCTCTCGAAACGCGTGCCCAGCAGCGCATTGGTGACATACGGCTTATCGGCGACCGACTGACCGATGGGAGACGGCGTATCGCGGAAATTACTGGCGGCCACACACACGCCGCGCGCGTCGATCACCCACACCCGGTCAACGCCGAAGTATCCCTGGGCACCGCGTAGAAATTCGTTGGCACGATCAACGACCTCGGTCGCGGCGGCCCCGCCGCCCGCAGGGTTCAGGACATCGCGCAGCAGATCCACTTCGGCCAACGTGGAAGGAATGGCCCGCACCATCGCCAGATCCGTGTTGATCGCGTGAATCATGCCGTCGGCAACGCGGTCGGCCACCGTTTGCCCGGCGTCGACACTCTGTGCGAGCTTGTCACCGACCAGCGACGTGGCCGTCCTGTCCGCCGCAACCCAGCAGGCGACCAGCACGCCGACCGAGACGCAGGCGGCATAAAGCCAATGCCTTATCCTCATCCGAAAATCAAACGCCCGTTCTAATATTTTTCACTTCTTACGTTGGCAAAGCATCCGCCTGTTTCGAGTCGCGTTTCTGCCTTTTCCCCGGACAGAAGTTCTGGTCGCGACCGGCATCCCTGGTGCCGGCGAATTCCCGCCAATTCTGGTCTGCGCGTCAAACTCTTTTCCTCGTTCCAGATCCCCGGCTTGTCGCGCCCCGCGCCTTCGGATCCTGACTACCTCGCATTGTCCACCCCGACAATTGCAAGCTGTTGACAACCTGCCGTCCTCGCCGTCGATCACGGCTGGCGGTGGCTCGCGGCCAGCCGACGCTATCGATCGATATCATCGCGAAAACGAGGTAATTCTATAGTACTCCGACGATGAAGCCGTACGAAAAACCGTCGGACGATCGATTTATTACGAATGCCTATTTAATCTATTAACTAGCCGGCTAATACATTTTCATTTACACGCGCTTTATCGGCAAATACCGAAACGGTCGATTACCGAATCGAGCACTTCGATTTCCACGGGTCGGGAAAACAAATAGCCTTGCGCACATAGCGGCACAAAATGACGTAGCCAATCGAGTTGCCGTTCGTTCTCCACACCTTCGACGATCAATTCAATGCCCAACGAGCGTGCAATGTTGACGATGTTGTAAATCATGAGACACGAGCGCGACGAATCGGGAATCGACTCTACGAACGATCGATCGACCTTGAGCGTGTCGACGGGAAAGCGCGTCAGGTAGGACAACGACGAGTAGCCGGTACCGAAGTCGTCGAGCGCAATGCGCACGCCGGCACGCTTGAACTGCTCGATCTTCATTTCCACGAGCGCGGGATTCTTGACCATCACGGACTCGGTGATTTCCAGTTCGAGACGATTCGGCTCGATCTCGTATTCCTTCATGAGACGTTCGACAAGCTCGCCAATGTCGCCACGCCAGAACTGCACGGACGAGACATTGACGGCCAGCCGCAGCGAGGCCATCGCGGTCCCTCGCCAGGCTTTCAACTGACGACACGCCTGCGTCAGCGCGAACTCGCCGATCGCCACAATCTGTCCGGTCGTCTCAGCCAAAGGGATAAACTCGCCAGCGCTCAGCACACCGCGCTCCGGGTGACGCCAGCGAATCAATGCCTCCACACCCCGCACGCAATCGGCTTCGAGCGCCACAATCGGTTGATAGGCGAGGAAGAATTCGCCGTTGGCCAGCGCCTGCTCCATCTGGCGCTCCCACACGACAAGCTGATGCGCCTGATAGGTCATCTGCTGCGTATAGACACGCACCACGCTCTTGCCAGCCTCCTTCGCGGAGTACATGGCAAGATCCGCCTTCTTGATGAGATCCGCCTCGGTCTCATCGGCCTTGGACCAGAACGTCACCCCGATACTGGCGTGCAGCGCGAACGACGTCCCATCGGCCACCATTGGCGCCTTGAGGGCCGCGAGCAGCGTCTCGCCGAGCGGTTCGGCCTGCGCCGGTGCACCGTCACCTTGCAACAGCACCATGAACTCGTCGCCGGCAAACCGTGACAGCATGGCGCCCGGCGGCATGCGCGGCGCGAAGCGCTCGGCTACCTGACGGATGATCTCGTCGCCCTGCGCATGGCCCAGCGTGTCGTTCACGCTCTTGAAGTTGTCGAGATCGATGTGCAGCAACGCGACTTTGCCGACCTGATCGGGATTCGCCAACGCGCGCCGCAGCGACTCCATCAACGCATAGCGGTTGGGAAGTCCGGTGAGCGCGTCGTATGAAATCAGACGCGTGAGTTGCTGGTCGCGGCCGATGAGCCGCTGCATCAGGTAGGCGATCAGCGCGAAGAACACGACGAGCGCGACCGACACGAAGGTCGCCATCGTCAGATACACGCGCTCCACGTGCCGATACTCGGCCAGTTCCTCGTCCATCGATAGCCCGACTTGCACCGCCAGCGGGTAGTCGCGCAAATGACGATATGCCGCGATTCGCTCGACACCATCGATGGGATCGCGCTGGACGCCGGAATTGCGTTGCTCTGCCGCGAAGAGGGGCAACTCCCCGGTACTGGTGATCGCCACGCTCGCGCCGGTGCTTCGCGCGAGTAACGCGCCGTCATCGGCGATCACGGCGATCTGCCCGTATTGCCCGAGCACCGCGTTCGTATAGAAATCAGTGGTGAAGTAACTCGGCTCTTGCGACACGACAACCACGCCCGCGAAGCTGCCGTCGGGATGATTCAGTCGCCGGCTGAACTGGAGTACCCACTTGTGCGAGACGCGGCCGAAGACCGGATGGCTGATGAACAGACCGTCACTCGTGTTATCCAGGTGCACCCGGAAGTGCTCGCGGTCCGCAATGTTCACCCCGGCGGCGCCTGGCATCGTCGCGGCAATGACATTGCCGTTGGCATCCGCCAGACTGACCAGCACCATGAAACGGTCAGTGACGATGCCGTCGTTCAGCGTGCGCGTCAAATCGAAGTCGCGGCGACGTCGCTCGTACTCGTACTTCACGAAACGCGTGATCTGATCGACCTGACGGATGGCGCGCAGCGTCTGCTGCTCGAGTGCGGTGGCTACGGTCGACGCTGACGCCGCCGTGTCGCGCAGAATGGCCTTGTGCTCGAGGGAGATACGCCAAAGCACCGCGGTCCAGACGAGGACCAGGATCAGGAAACCGAAAATCAGAATCGCGACGATTGAGCGATAGGACGTCGCCCAACGCCAGCGTCGCGCTCCCGTCGTGCTCGGTTCCGCCATAGGTCGAGATCCTTTCAGCCTTCGCGCCCCCGCGCAAAAAGGTCGGTGTTGGCCCGCTAATCAATAGGATCCTGGGGGCGCCACAGACGGACGCCGTTGTTTCCGGCAAGTGTAAGGCAATCGCAGCGCCCCCGGAAGTCGTTCGACGTCACCTCAATCGGGGGATGTATTGCGCTCATCATGCCAGGCGAACACTGCCCTGCCCGAGAACAGGGCCATATCTCGGATTACGGACATTTCGGCCACCGCCGCATTAGGAGAATCCCGAGGTGTGCCGAACCGGCCGAATACCACGAGACGACGGCTCACCTCGGCGACCGCCAATACGGGGGTAGCCCATGACCGAGAAATTCGGAAAAGGACGAGAAAGCGGAGAAGAACGCTCCCACCATCGGTGCGCCCCGATGCTCAGGACTTGAGCAGATCGCGAAGGGCTTCGAGGCGGCGACGCAGATCACCCACGTCGAGTGCGGCATCCGCTTCGACGGCAGATGCCTGCGCACCTCCGTCTGCGGCAGCGCCCGACGACGAGCGGCCGCCACGTGGCGTGTCAGCTTCGAGGCGGTTACGCGCGCCATTGATGGTGAAGCCCTGCTCATAGAGCAACTCCCGGATACGCCGGATCAGCAGGACTTCGTGGTGTTGATAGTACCGTCGGTTACCGCGCCGCTTGACCGGGCGCAGTTGCGTGAATTCCTGTTCCCAATAGCGCAGAACGTGCGGCTTGACGCCACACAGTTCGCTCACTTCACCGATGGTGAAGTAACGCTTGGCGGGAATCGGCGGCAAGGCAACGTGATCCATCGCGGCGTTGGCGGAATCGGACGACGGTTAGATTGCGGACGAAAAACCAGCGGCCGCCACAGAATGCGGCGGCCGGGATTTACTTGCTCACTGCGCCAGACTCGACGATCGACTTGAACTTCTGGCTGGCGTGGAAGGTGACGACGCGACGCGCGGCAATCGGAATCGCCTCGCCGGTCTTCGGATTCCGACCTGGCCGTTGCGGCTTGTCGCGCAACTGAAAGTTACCGAAGCCGGAAAGCTTGACGCTGTCCCCCGACTCAAGCGCATCGCGGATCGATTCGAAAAACGCCTCGACCATATCCTTCGCTTCGCGCTTGTTCAGACCGACGTGCTCGAACAGCAACTCGGCCAGTTCGGCCTTGGTCAGCGTCGGCGCCTCGGTCGAGACCTCGTTCACTTCGTTGCGTCCCAGCGCGATGCGCTGCGCCGCAAGCATGGCTTCAAATTCACCAGGATTCATTTCGTTCATACGTCCCACGCGATGGCGATGACAGTGCGATGACCTACTCGCAGCCGGATCTTTTACTGAGTTTCAGGCGCGCAAACGTGCGCCGAACCCTTCTACCCGTTGTACCAGTGCGTTAATGGCGCCCTGGACCGTCTCGTCCTGCAACGTACCCGAGGGGTCTTGCAGAGTAACACGAAACGCTACGCTTTTGTCCTGCGCGCCCAGCGAGCCCGACGCCGCGCCAGCCTTCGGCCGGAACTCGTCGAACAGTCGCACAGACTGCACGATTGCGCACGCCGGATCGTCATGGCGCGCGGCCAGCATGGCATCGAGCAGCCCTTGCACCGGCTGCGCCTGATCCACCACCAGCGCGATATCGCGTGTGACCGGGGGGAACTTCGAGATGTCTTCGTAGCTTGCGACGTCGCGCACGAAGAGTGCCTCTGCTTCGATCTCGAACAGCACCGGCGCATGGGGCAGATCGTACTTCTGCTGCCAACGCGGATGCAGCTCGCCGATGAAGCCGACACGCTTGCCGTCGACTTCAATGGCCGCGCTGCGTCCCGGATGCAATGCCGGGTGCTCGGCCTTCACGAAGCGTGCGGTACGCGGAGACAACAAAGCTTCGAGATCGCCCTTCACGTCGAAGAAGTCGACCGAGCGCGTCGCGACGCCCCATTGCTCTTCGAGCACCGGGCCGTAGGCCAGCGCCGCGACGGTGAGCGGTTGACGGTACCCGCCAACGCTCAACTCGCCCGAGGCCACCGTGTTGTCGCGATGGTAGGTGCGGCCAATTTCGAACACACGCACGCGCGATGCCTTACGGTTCAGGTTGTAGCGCGTGGTCGCGATCAGGCTACCGATCAGCGTCGAACGCATCACCGCAAGGTGGCTGGCGATTGGATTGAGCAACTTGATGGGGTTGTCGTTGCCGGCGAAGTCCGCTTCCCACTCAACGTCGACGAAGCTGAAACCGACCGTCTCGTGGTAATCACGCGCAGCCACGGCGTGACGCACAGCGTGCTGCGAACGACGGCCTTCCTGCGTCGGGCGCATGGCGCTCGCAGCCACCGGCGGATTGGCAGGAATGCGATCGAAACCGTAAATGCGAGCAATCTCTTCGATCAGATCTTCTTCGATCTCGATGTCGAACCGATACGACGGCGGCGTGACTTCGAACACACCGTCTTGCAAGGTGAACGGCAGACCCAGACGCGTGAAGATGGCGCTCATCTCCGGCTCCGAGACCGGCACGCCCAGAATTTTGACGGCGCGCGCGACACGCATCGTCACCGGCTTGCGCTCGGGCAACTTCGCGACCTGATCTTCCAGCGGACCCGCCTGGCCGCCGCAGATATCGAGCACCAGTTGCGTTGCACGCTCAAGCGCACGCACGTTTCCGGCGAAGTCGACACCCCGTTCGAAGCGATGCGACGCATCGCTGGTGAAGTTGTACTTGCGCGCACGGCCCTGAATGGCTTGCGGGAAGAAGAACGCACCTTCGAGGAAGATGTTTTGCGTTTCCAGACCCGCCTTGGTCGAATCGCCGCCCATGATGCCGGCCAGGCCGATCGGGCCGCTGGCATCGGTAATGGCGAGCACGCTCTCGTCGAGCGTCACGCTCTGTTCGTTCAGAAGCTTGAGCGTCTCGCCCGCGCGGCCGAAGCGCACGTCGATACCGCCTTGCAAACGATTCAGATCGTAGACGTGCAGCGGCTGCCCCAGCTCGAGCATCACGTAGTTGGTGATGTCCACCAGTGCGGAAATGCTGCGCTGACCGGCACGTTCGAGGCGTTCCACCATCCAGCGCGGCGACGGGGCCGCAGCGTTCACATGACGGATGATGCGGCCGCCAAAACGCCCGCAGCCGTCCGGCGAACTGATGCGCACCGGCAGCGTATCGGCAATCGTCGCCGGCTGCGTACTCTGCCCCGGCAGATCCTTGAGCGGTGCGCCGGTAATCGCGGCGACTTCACGAGCGATACCGAGCAGCGACAGGCAATCGGCCTTGTTCGGGGTGAGCTTGACGACGAATACCGTGTCGTCCAGATCGAGGTACTCGCGGATGTTCATGCCAACCGGTGCATCTTCCGGCAGGATCATGAGACCCGCATGGTCTTCCGAGAGCTTCAGTTCGCGTGCCGAGCACAGCATGCCGAAACTCTGCACGCCGCGCAGCTTGCCGATCTTGATCTGGAACGGCGCGCCGCCGGCTTCAGCCGGGGGCAGCGCGGCGCCAACGGTCGCGCACGGCACCTTGATGCCCGGTGCCACGTTCGGTGCACCGCACACGATGGTGAGGGTCTCGCCGGTGCCGGCATCGACCTGGCAAACATTCAGGCGGTCGGCATCCGGATGACGGGCGACTTCGAGCACCTTGGCCACGACCACACCGGCAAACGGCGGGGCGACCGGGTCGGTTTCTTCGACTTCGAGCCCGGACATCGTCAGGGCATGCGCCAACGCGTCCGTCGACAAATCCGGGTCGACCAGGGTACGCAGCCACGATTCAGAGAATTGCATGGATCAGTTCGCTCGCAGTTAAGTCTTCACTTCCGAGAGCCCGGCGGCTGCGACTTCGCGCGCCAGCTCGGGGTCATCGGCATCGATTACATGAATTGGCGCAGGAAGCGCAGGTCGTTCTCGTAGAACAGGCGCAGATCCTGCACGCCGTAGCGCAGCATCGTCAGACGCTCAAGTCCCGAGCCGAAAGCAAAGCCGATGTAACGCTCCGGGTCGAGACCCATATTGCGCACCACCGACGGATGCACCTGCCCCGAGCCCGAAATTTCCAGCCACTTGCCGGCGTTCTTGCCGGTTTCGAACTGCATGTCGATCTCGGCGGACGGTTCCGTGAACGGGAAATACGACGGGCGGAAACGCACCTGAATGTCATCGCGCTCGAAGAACTTGCGCAGGAAATCGGTGTACACGCCCTTGAGGTCGGCGAAGCTGATGTCTTCGGCAATCCACAGACCCTCGACCTGATGGAACATCGGTGAGTGCGTGGCATCGGAGTCAACGCGATACGTGCGGCCCGGTGCGATCACCTTGATGGGCGGCTTGTTCATGCGCGCGTAGCGCACCTGCATCGGGCTCGTGTGTGTGCGCAGCAGCAGCGGCTTGCCGGCATCGTCATTACCTTCCACGTAGAAGGTGTCCTGCATCGAGCGCGCCGGGTGATTCTCGGGGCTGTTCAATGCCGTGAAGTTGAACCAGTCGGTTTCGATTTCGGGGCCATCGGCCACGTCGAAACCAATGGAACGGAAAATCTGTTCAACGCGCTCCCAGGTATTGAGCACGGGGTGCAGGCTGCCAGCGCCCAAGCCTCGGCCGGGCAGCGTGACGTCGATGGCTTCGGCGGACAGGCGCGCGTCGAGCAGCGCGTCGGCCATAGCCTGGCGGCGCGCCTGCAGGGCGCCTTCGATCTGTTGCTTGGCCGCGTTGATCCGTGCGCCTTCGCTCTTGCGCGCTTCGGGATCAAGCTTGCCGAGGCCCTTGAGCAACTCGGTCAGTTGGCCGGTCTTGCCGAGAAAGCGGGCTTTCTCGTTTTCCAGCGCGGCAGCGTCGGGAGCGGCGGCGAACGCACGCTGCGCATCGCTGACGATAAGTTCCAGATCCATATGCTACAGACTCAAGTTAGGCGGTCGGTATGGCCGCATGTTCAAGCAAAAAAAGCGAGCGAAAAGGCAAGCTAAAAACAAAAGGGGGCTCCGATGAGAGCCCCCTCCTGGCGAATGGCGCGCGGTAAAACGCGCTATACGCTATTTACAGCTTAGGCTGCGACGGCGGCTTTCACCTGGGCGACAATCGCGGCAAATGCCGGCTTGTCGTTGATGGCCATGTCGGACAGCACCTTGCGGTCGAGTTCGATCGAGGCCTTCTTCAGACCAGCGATGAACACGCTGTAGGTCATACCGTGCTGACGCACACCTGCATTGATACGCGCAATCCACAAAGCGCGGAACACGCGCTTCTTGTTGCGGCGATCGCGATAGGCGTATTGCCCAGCGCGCATGACCGCTTGCTTGGCGATGCGGAAGACGTTATTGCGGCGGCCGCGGAAACCCTTGGCTGCTGCGATGACTTTCTTATGGCGGGCCCGTGCGGTGACCCCACGTTTGACTCGAGGCATATTTCTCTCCTATCTAAGTCGGGGTTTAAGCGAAGGGCAGCATTGCGCGTACGGAGTTCAGATCAGACTCATGAACGCCGACGGCACCGCGCAGGTGACGCTTATTCTTGGTGGTCTTCTTCGTCAAAATGTGACGCTTAAAGGCCTGACCACGCTTAACGGTACCGCCAGGACGCACGCGAAAGCGCTTCTTGGCACCGCTCTTGGTTTTCATCTTAGGCATGAAAAACTCCGAGTTTTTAACATGATCACAGGTGTGACGCCAAAATCGCGCCCCTTGTAGAACCCGGGATCACTTGTGTTCAGGGTCAGACTGCACCCTGCATCGCTGCCACGCCCTTGCAGGCGATGGCGGCAATTCCTTACAACCCGGCGGTGTCACTCGACACCGCCACGGCATTACTTCTTCTTCGGCGCGATGACCATGATCATCTGACGGCCTTCCATCTTCGGCATCTGTTCCGGCTGGCCAACCTCTTCGAGGTCAGACTTCAGACGTTCCAGCATACGGGCGCCGATTTCCTGGTGGGCCATCTCACGACCGCGGAAACGCAGCGTGATCTTGGTCTTGTCACCGTCTTCGAGGAACCGCTTCAGATTGCGCAACTTGACGTTGTAGTCGCCGTCGTCGGTGCCAGGTCGGAATTTGACTTCCTTGATCTGAACAACCTTCTGCTTCAGCTTGCTTTCGTGCGCTTTCTTCTGTTCCGAGTACTTGAATTTGCCGTAATCCATCAGACGGCAAACCGGCGGATTCGCAGTCGGTGCAATTTCCACCAGATCGACATCAGCCTCTTCGGACAGGCGGAAAGCGTCTGCCAGTTTCACAATGCCGAGTGGCTCGTTGTCGACGCCATTGAGACGCACTTCGGGCGCAGTAATTTCGCCGTTAATGCGATGCGACTTGTCGGTAGCGATGTTGCTTATCCTCGAAAAAAGTCAAAAATTTAGCCGCGCTGTCCGACAGGCGTTATTGGAACGTTGCGCATTCCTGCGCAATACGTTCGATGAGCGCGTCAACGGGCATCACACCCAGATCCACGCCGCCACGGGCACGCACGGCTACCGTATTCGCCTCCTGCTCCTTGTCCCCCACTACAACGAGATAGGGAACTTTCTGCATGGAGTGCTCGCGTATTTTATAGCTAATTTTCTCGTTGCGCAAATCGCTCCGCGCCCTAAGCCCTTGTTCTTTCAACTTTTTCGTTACTTCCTGGGCGTAATCGGCCGTTTTTTCGGACACATTCATCACAATTACCTGTTCCGGCGCGAGCCAGGCCGGCATTGCACCAGCATGGTGCTCGATCAGAATACCGATGAAACGCTCGAGCGAACCGAGGATTGCGCGGTGAAGCATGACCGGGCGCTTGCGGCTGTTGTCTTCGGCCACATACTCGGCATCCAGGCGCTCAGGCATCGAGAAATCGACCTGCATCGTGCCACACTGCCATTGGCGGCCGAGCGCGTCCTTGAGCGTGTATTCGATCTTCGGGCCGTAAAACGCCCCGTCGCCCTCGGCGATCACGAATTCGCAGTTCGAACGGCGCAGCGACTCCATCAGCGCAAATTCGGCCTTATCCCAATTCTCATCCGTCCCAACACGATGCTCAGGGCGCGTTGCGACCTTGTAAATCATGTCCGTGAAGCCAAAATCCTTGTACACGGCATGCAACAGCGCCGTGTAGTTCACGCACTCGTCGAGAATCTGGTCTTCCGTACAGAAAATATGACCGTCGTCCTGCGTGAAGCCGCGCACGCGCATCAGACCGTGCAAACCACCCGACGGCTCGTTGCGGTGGCATTGGCCGAATTCACCGTAACGGAGCGGCAGGTCACGGTAGCTATGCAGCGCCGAGTTGAAAATCAGCACATGACCAGGACAGTTCATCGGCTTGAGCGCATAGGCGCGGTTCTCCGATTCCGTCGTGAACATGTTGTCCTTGTAGTTCTCCCAGTGCCCCGACTTCTCCCAGAGCGAGCGGTCCAGGATCTGCGGCCCCTTCACTTCCTGATAGCCGTTGTTGCGATAGACGCGGCGCATGTACTGCTCGACCTGCTGCCAGAGCGTCCAACCCTTCGGGTGCCAGAAGATGAGGCCCGGCGCCTCTTCCTGCATGTGGAAGAAGTCCAGTGCGCGGCCGAGCTTGCGGTGATCGCGCTTCTCTGCCTCTTCGAGCATATGCAGGTACGCGTCCTGATCTTCCTTCTTCGTCCAGGCCGTGCCGTAGATGCGCTGGAGTTGCTCGTTCTTGGCGTCCCCACGCCAGTAGGCGCCGGCGACCTTCATCAGTTTGAAGACCTTGAGCTTGCCCGTCGACGGCACGTGCGGACCCCGGCAAAGGTCGACGAACTTGCCTTCGCGATACAGACCGATTTCGTCCGTGGCCGGAATCGATTCAATGATCTCGGCCTTGTACTTTTCACCCATCGACATGAACAGACGCACGGCGTCGTCACGCGAAAGCACTTCGCGCGTGACCGGCTCGTCCTTCTTGGCCAGTTCGTGCATCTTCTTCTCGATAGCCTCGAGATCTTCCGGCGTGAAGGCGCGGTGGAACGCGAAATCGTAGTAAAAGCCGTTGTCGATCACCGGACCGATCGTGACTTGCGCCTCGGGGAACAGCTCCTTGACAGCGTAAGCCAGCAAGTGAGCCGTCGAGTGGCGAATGATGTCCAGGCCGTCGGCGTCCTTGTCCGTGACGATGGCGAGACTTACGTCGCGATCGATCAGATAAGACGTATCGACGAGCTTGCCGTCAACGCGGCCCGCCAGGGCAGCCTTGGCCAGACCCGTGCCGATCGAACCGGCGACTTGCGCCACCGTCAGCGGGGCTTCGTACTGGCGTTGCGAACCATCAGGCAAACGTACCGAAATCATGTCGCACTCCCATGCGCAAAAACGTCACGCGCGGCCAACGCCACGCGGCAAAACCACGAAAAAAAACGGCCTCGACTGATGTCGAGGCCGTCTCTTCATTCCTTACATCCAGACGAAAAACACCCTCGACTTAACGTCGCACCTTCACCACTGTGAAAGTTCGGGCGATCATGAACATGAGTGTTTTTTCCAGCGCCTGTGTCTGCGGGGTTTTCGCGGACTGTAATGCATCAAATTCGTTGGTAGGCTCGATTGGACTCGAACCAACGACCCCCACCATGTCAAGGTGGTGCTCTAACCAGCTGAGCTACGAGCCTACTGCAAGAGAACGAGATTCTAGCAAGGTTTCAGCAGGTCGCCAAGCGATTATTGTGCCTGCTGACGAAAAACCGCATCAGGCAAGGTGTTTGCGCCGATTCCCCCGCAGAGTGGCCGGCACTCGCCCCACACGTTTCCGGTGGTCCGACCGGGCATCGGCCCACCGACAATCATGCAGAAGCCGGATCAGCGCCGACGCGACGACACTACGCCCGTCACGCCGGTGAGTTGCGCAAGCGCTCGCTGCAACTGTCCGCCGTCACGCACCTCGACAGTGAACTGCATGAACGCCTGAGCCCCTCGCGACTGCGTACTGACGCCCGTGACGTTGAGCTTCTCCCGCGAAAACACTTCGGAAATATCACGCAATAACCCTTGACGATCCGTCGCCTCGATCTGGATATTCACCGGATACGCCGCGACGCCGCGGCCTTCGAGCACGTCAGCCGACCAGGCCGTCTGAATCACCCGCTCCGGCGAGCGCTCCCTCATGGACTGAAAGCTCGAGCAATCCTGGCGGTGAATCGATACCCCCTTGCCACGCGTGACGAACCCGACGATCGGGTCCGGCGGCGCCGGTCGGCAGCACTTGGCGAGTTGCGTGAGCAACGCGCCGACGCCGACCACGAGCACCCCGCTCTTGGCCCCTTGGGCGACACTCGTATCGAGACTCTTCTTCGCGACGAGCGTATCTTCATCGCGCGGTTCCGGCCCCGGCAAATTACCCGAAAGCGCCTGCTCGACATGCCGCAGGCTGAACTCGTCCTTGGCAATGGATGCATAGAGATCGTCGGGCGTGCGAAATCCCAGACGAGTCGCCAGCTCTTCCAGATTGACCGACGTCTTGCCCTCTCGCTGCAACGTTTTGTCGATGAGCGTGCGGCCGTGAGCAATCGTCTCTTCCAGATCGATGGCATTGAACCACTGGCGCACCTTCTGGCGCGCCCGATGGCTCTGCAAGTACCCCAACTGTGAATTGAGCCAGTCGCGCGACGGACCACCCTGCTTGACCGTCACGATCTCGACCGTCTGCCCGTTCTGCAGCGGCGTATTAAGCGGCACCATCGCGCCGTCGACGCGCGCGCCGCGGCAGCGATGCCCCAGCTCGGAGTGCAGGTGATACGCAAAATCGACCGGTGTCGACGCTTGCGGCAACGAGATCACCCGCGCCTGCGGCGTCAGCACGTAGATATGGTCATCGATCGTCGCACGCTTGAGCTGCTCCCACGGCTGGACGGCACCTTCCGCACCCACCGTATCGGCCACGTCGTCCTTCCAGGCGAGCAACTGGCGCAGCCACGCGATCTTCTCGTCGTAGGCCTCGCTCGCCGAAAACGCGCCGCCGTAGCCGCGCTGCCCCGCCTCTTTGTAACGCCAGTGAGCCGCGATGCCGTACTCGGCGAAGTGGTGCATTTCGTGCGTGCGGATCTGCACCTCGAACGCCCGTCCGTCGTCGCCAATCACCACGGTATGCAGCGACTTGTAGCCATTGGGCTTGGGCCGCGAGATGTAGTCGTCGAACTCTTTCGGAATTGGCTGCCACAGGTTATGGACAATACCCAGCACCGTGTAGCAATCCTTGATGTCGTCGACAATCACGCGAAACGCTCGCACGTCGTACAGCTCTGCGAAATCGACCGCCTTGCCGCGCATCTTCTTCCAGATGCTGTAGATGTGCTTCGGCCGACCGGAGACCTCGGCCTTGACCTCTGAGCGCGCCAACTCATCTTGAAGACGTTGGATTGCCCCTTCGATGAAAGTCTGACGCTCAACCCGCTTCTCTTCGAGCAGCTTGGCGATCTGCTTGTACGTCACGGGCTCCAGGAAGCGGAAAGCGAGGTCTTCAAGCTCCCACTTCAGTTGCCAGATACCAAGACGGTTCGCGAGCGGCGCGTAGATCTCGAGCACGTCATGCGGCATGTCTTCAGGCGGCGCCTTCTTCTGCGCCGCATACCAGCGCAACGATTGCAAACGCGACGCCAGCCGGATCATCACGACACGGATATCCTGTGCGAACGCGAGCAGCATCTTGCGCAAGCCTTCGACCTGCGACTTGCGCTCGGCCGAGGCGTCACGATCGCGTCCATCGGAAGGCATGGCCTGCGCAGCGCGCGAACCGGCGCCCGAGAGTCGTTGCAGCTTGCGCACGTCGATCACGAGCGCGGCGACTTCGGCGCCAAAGGTCTGGGTCAGTGTGGCTTGCGCATCGGGCAGAAACTCGGCGGCCGAGAAAAGCGCCGCCGCCTGATGCGTCGCTTCGTCCACGCGCAGCGTGTCGAGAATCGCGAGCATGCCACGCGCATGCGCCATGATCGGCTCGCCGGACGAGAGCACATGCGCCGCGCACAGCGTCTCGGCGAACGCGAGTGCGTCGCCAAGCGTGGCGGGCAATGGTGCTTCACCCACACCCGTTGTCGAATTCGTAGCGCCGGGCGCCGTTACCGAATTTGTACCAGCAGATGTCGGTGTTTGATGTTGGTTCATGTCGGAACACGGGGCGACAAGCGCCCCTGATGATGCGGGTCGGGCACTCAGCTTTCGCGTTGAGCCGCCACAACCACGATTTCAACGAGCATGGCAGGGTCGGCAAGCAACGCCTGTACCGTCGCGCGCGGGGGCGCATTGCCAGCAGGCACCCACTCATCCCACACCTGATTCATTTCACCGAAATACTTCATATCCGAAATGAAGATCTGGCAGGAAAGAATCAGCGACTTGTCGCTGTTTGCTTCAGCAAGAAGACGGTCGATATGCGCGAGCACCTGACGCGTCTGACCCGCCATGTCCTGCGAGCGGTCATCGGGTGTCTGGCCGGCCAGATAGACGGTGCCGTTATGCACGGCCATGTCCGACCAGCGCTTTTCGACATAGAAACGTTGTACTGCCATGATGTAAGACTCCTCGTGTTCTTCTAACTTCGGACCGCCCTCGCGCACTACGCCACCCGGCGAATGTCAGTCAGCGGTTCCATCAAAAAATTGGCGTGCGATCTCGATCTGATCGGCATGCACAAACGTCGGCGCATGTCCCACACCGGCGATTTCCACGGCGCGCGCGTGTTGCGCGTGCGCCAGCATTTGTTCCAGTGTCGCGCGGGAGAGCAGATCCGACTGCTCACCACGCACCACCAGCGTGCGCCCTGAAAACGCCGCAAGCGACGCCCAAAGTATGGCTTCGCCCGCCGCAATGGCCTCGGGCGGAACCGCTGAAAAGGCGGCGCCAATAGACGGATCGTAGCGCAATACATACCCATCCCCCTCGGCCTTGAGCAACGGCTCGCACAGCGCCAGCCATTCATCGCGCGTATGCGGCCCGAATGCTGACGAGATTGACCACAGGTAATCGGCCCCCTCGTCCATCGATGCAAAACGCTTCGGAATGCCGACATATTGTCCGATACGAGCTAGCGCAGAAGCGTCGATATGCGGCCCCACGTCGTTCAGCAGCAAGCTGCGAATCGGCGTATCCGGCAGGCCCGCGAGCCCCATGCCAATCAAACCGCCCATCGATGTACCGAGCCAGTCCACTGACGTCACATCAAGTCGCGCGAGCAGCGTCACCATATCGGAGACGTATTGCGGCACGACATAACCGGCCGGGTTGGCCAGCCACGACGACTGCCCGCGCCCGACCACATCGGGACATACGACACGGTAGTCGTTAGCGAATGCCTTCGCCAGCGCGTCAAAATCGCGCCCGCATCGGGTAAGTCCGTGCACGCACACCAGCACACGAGGGTTCTCGGGGTCGCCCCACTCCGCATACGCCATCCGATGCAGACCAGACGGACTCAGACACTGAACGTTCGACAGACGCGGCACGTGGCTCGACATGGCAGACTCATCAGATCGGTTTCCAGACTCGAATTCTACCGCGCTTGCCAGGAACCGTAAGCTAGAATGAGGCGACTCATGAGCCGCATCAAACCGCAGTTTGCGGCCTCGCTCATCGACATCGGGCCAATCCTCCCCCCTCCATCCGCACGGAGACGACGCAATGCTGAAAGGAAAAATCGCCCTCGTGACCGGCTCAACCAGTGGCATCGGTCTGGGCATGGCACAGGCGCTCGCGGCACAAGGAGCCAACCTCATTACGAACGGTTTCGGCGATGTGGAAGCCGCACGCAAGGCCATTGCCGACACTGCGGCGAGGGCGGGCCACACCGGCACCCAGGTCGGGTATCACGGTGCCGATATGAGCCGTGCCGGCGAGATCGAAGCGTTGATGCAATATGCCGAATCAGAGTTCGGTGGCGTGGATATTCTGGTCAACAATGCGGGCATTCAGCACGTTGCCGAGATTCAGGATTTTCCGACGGACAAATGGGACGCGATCATCGCGATCAACCTGACGTCGGCATTCCACACCACGCGGCTTGCCCTTCCCGGCATGCGTCAGCGCAATTGGGGACGGATCATCAACATCGCTTCGGTGCACGGACTCGTCGGCTCGGCCGGTAAATCTGCATATGTGGCCGCCAAGCACGGCATTGTCGGCCTGACGAAGGTCACCGCACTGGAGAACGCGCACACGGGTGTCACAGCGAATGCGATCTGCCCTGGCTTCGTGCTCACACCACTCGTGCAAAAGCAAATCGACGACCGCGCGGCACGCGACCATCTTTCCGGCGACGAAGCGAAGCGATCGCTGCTCGGCGAAAAGCAGCCCTCGGGCGACTTCGTCACCCCCGAGCAGCTTGGTGCTCTGGCTGTCTTCCTGTGTAGCGATGCCGGCTCGCAGGTGCGCGGCGTGGCATGGAATATGGATGGCGGCTGGGTCGCACAGTAAGCAAGACAGCGCCTGCAGCTCACGCAGACAGCCAACACGCAGAACCTGCTGAGGGCTCGCAGGCTTCACCAAAACAAAACGGGCGGGGAAATCCCCGCCCGTTTTGCCTTCTACCGATTACCGGGCTCAACGACCACGGCAATCCTCAGCAAGGCGATGTGTCAGCCGCCACTGCCCGAAAGCGGCGAGCGCCCGACACGTCGCTCAAGTATCAGACAGCGCTCGTATCAAGCGGCGCCCCGGTCTTGCTCGAAATTTCTTCCTTCGTCACGCCCGACGCCAACTCAATCACCTTCAGGCCGTCCGGCGTCACATCGATCACGCCGAGATCGGTGATGATGCGGTTGACCACGCCAACACCGGTCAGCGGCAGATCACAGGCCTTGAGGATCTTGTGCGCATCGCCCTTGGCCACGTGCTCCATGAGCACGACCACGCGACCGACACCCGCGACGAGATCCATCGCACCGCCCATGCCCTTGATCATCTTGCCCGGAATCATCCAGTTCGCCAGATCACCCTTTTCGCTGACCTGCATCGCCCCGAGGATTGCCAGATTGATGTGACCACCGCGAATCATCGCGAACGAGTCCGCCGACGAGAAGATCGACGAGCCCGGCAGCGTCGTGACCGTCTGCTTGCCCGCGTTGATCATGTCGGCATCGACCTCATCTTCGGTCGGGAACGGGCCGATACCGAGCAGGCCGTTCTCCGATTGCAGCCAGACTTCCATGCCTTCGGGCACATGGTTCGCCACCAGCGTGGGCAAACCGATGCCGAGATTCACATAAAAGCCATCTTCCAGCTCACGCGCCGCGCGCGCAGCCATTTCATCACGATTCCATGCCATGGTTATCTCCTTGATCTCGGCGCTTACTTGGCACGTACCGTGCGCTGTTCGATGCGTTTTTCCGGATGTGCGTTCAGCACGATGCGCTGAACGAAGATGCCGGGCAGGTGCACGTCGTCCGGATCGATGGAACCGGTCTCGACCAGTTCTTCGACTTCGACGATCGTGATCTTGCCGGCCATGGCGGCCATCGGGTTGAAGTTACGGGCGGTGCGATTAAATACAAGATTACCGGCACGATCGGCCTTGGCGGCCTTCACGAGCGAGACGTCGGCGCGCAGCGAACGTTCCATGACGTACGTCTCACCGTCGAATTCGCGCGTTTCCTTGCCCTCGGCAACCACAGTACCCACACCGGTCTTCGTGAAGAATGCCGGGATACCAGCGCCACCGGCGCGCAGCTTTTCGGCGAGCGTGCCCTGCGGCGTGAATTCAAGTTCGAGTTCGCCGGCCAGATACTGGCGTTCGAATTCCTTGTTTTCACCGACGTACGACGAGATCATTTTTTTGATCTGACGCGTCTCGAGCAGCAGACCCAGACCAAAGCCGTCCACCCCGGCGTTATTGCTGATACAGGTGAGCCCCTTGACGCCCGAGTCGCGCAACGCGGCGATCAGGGCCTCCGGAATGCCACACAGGCCGAAGCCACCGACGGCGAGCGTTTGCCCGTCTGCGACGACACCGGCAAGCGCCTCCTTGGCGCTGGCGTATACCTTGTTCATCGTTTGTCCCTTTCCCTCGGTTGAGAATTGAAATTATGCCGCGCTCTCACACGTTGCGAGGCTTACGTCGCTTCGCAAACCTCTGCGACAACGCACCTCATGCAATCATAGAGCTTACGGTGGCGTGCAAATGGGGCACAATACGTGAAATTACATATCTTCCCGCTCGCCGAGCCGCAACCGCAGCCGCGTTGCACCGGCACGCGGCCCGACCGGACCTGCCCCATCCCCCATGCCGACGTTCGATTACCAGACAGCTTTCCATATCGCGCCAGTCGGTTTGGTCATTTCTCGTCAGCGCATCATCGAGGACTGCAATCGTCAGCTCGGCAAAATCTTCGGCTACGAACATGAAACGCTCATCGGTCAGTCGTTTCAGGTGCTCTATCCGTCACCGAAGGAGTTCGAGCGCATTGGCGAGCGCATCCCGCCAATCATGACGACGCAGGGCGTCTATTCCGACGAGCGCATCATGCGCCGCGCCAATGGCGAGCTGTTCTGGTGCCACGTAACGGGACGGTCGCTCGATGTGCAGGCCCCTCACGCGGCAGGCCTTTGGACCTTCGAAGACATGTCGGCCACACGCCGTGTCGCCGTTGCGCTGACAGCCCGCGAGCGTGAAATCGCCGCGCAACTCGTGCAAGGCAAGACAAGCAAGCAGATCGGCAAGATTCTCGAGATCAGCCCGCGCACGGTCGACATCTATCGTGCCCGCCTGATGCAGAAGTATGGCGCCGGCACGGCCACGGAACTCGTTCAGCGCCTGCTCGGAAACTGACCTCAGGCCATCAGCACCCGCACAGCCTCCGGCAGCGGCACTGATTTCTCTTCCTTGTAGTTCACCCAGACGATCTTCGCGCCGCCCTCGGCAACGATCACGTCAGGCGTGTCGGCACGGCGCAGTTCAAAGCGCGTGTCGACGCTGCTTCGCCCCGGTGCGCCCACAAACATGCGGCAATCGATATCCCCCGGATAGCGCAACTGACGCAAGAACGTCATGTTCGCGTTGATGATGACCGGCCCCTCTCCCGTCGAACTTTCCTCCGACGCGATGCTCAGCGACTCCAGCCACGAGATACGCACCTGCTCCATGTAGCGGAAATACACGGTGTTGTTGACATGCCCGAATGCGTCCATATCGCCCCAGCGAATGGGCATGCTCATACGAAAGACTTCTTTATATTCTGACGACACTGCAAATTCCCCATGTTGAAAATCAACGCCCTGTCGTGCAATGACAAGGCGCCATGGGAATAAAGTGTAGCGCTTCGGATGGATTGGCGTACGGCAAGACGCGGCGATTTGCCGGAACCCACCGACTTTTCGGAGTGGCGTAAGAGCACCGCCTCAGACATTTCCGAAGCGGTAGCGCACCCCCTACCTGCGCGCGCCGATGTCGTTCGGTTTTGTCATCGGCGAGTCGTCTTTCACCGCGGCCTCCGCCTTCTCGACCAGATCGCGCCCGACAAGCGCTTTCCATTTCGTATAGACATGACGTGTCGCATCGACAAAGCGTTGACGTTGATCCGGGGTGAGTCGCGTGACCTTCACCCCGCGGGCCTCCAGGTCTTCCCAAGTGCCGCGCCCGGTGCTCAGCAGATCTTCACGCGCCAGCGTCACCTCGAAGCGGGCCGCTTCCATCGCCGCCTCACGAACGATGTCGCGATCCTGTGGCGACCAACTATCCCAGACCTGCCGGTTGACCACGAACAGGATGGGATCGGCGACGTAGTCCCACACCGTGATGTAGCGCTGCCCCAGCGTATCGAGTCGCACATTGTTATAGATCGTGATCGGATTTTCCTGACCATCGATCTTGCGCGCGCGCAACGCTCGCACGGCTTCGTTCCATGTCATCTGCGTCGGCACAGCGCCGAGCGCCGTGAAGATGTCATTGAACAGCAATGATCCGACGACGCGAAAGCGCAAACCGCGCATGTCCTCCGGCGAGCGGATCGGACGGCGCGAATTGCTCAGTTGCCGGAAACCATTTTCGCCCCACGCCAGCGGCACGACGCCCTGCTCTTCCACACGACGGAATAGTTCACGGCCCACGTCGCCCTGTGTGAGTGCGTCGAGAGACCGGTAGCCATGCAGCAGGAATGGCAGCGAGAAGACATTGAATTCGGGGATGGCCGAAGACCAGTTGATCGTCGAGCCGACCGCGATGTCGATGACGCCCTGACGCAGCGCCGTAAATTCGCGCGTCTGGTCGCCACCGACGAGCGTGGCGCCCGGGTGCAGCCGTATGTTGATGCGTCCGCGAGTACGCTCGCGCACCATGTCGGCCCAGAGTTGTGTGCCCTTGCCCCAGGGTGTGCCCGCGTCGGGCACGATCGACAGCGTGTATTCGGCCTTATAGGGTTGCGCGGCCACCGGCAGCGCGATGACGGCGAGGGCAAGCGCGACTCCGACGAGCCCCCGCCAGCCTTGATTACGCATGTTGTCCTCGAGATGATTCGGGATCCGACGTCAACACGACGCCCTTCAAGACCCCGTGAGCATCAGCAAATTATGCGCTCGTCGTCACGAGGCTGACTGCCTCGTACAATCCCCGATTGCCGCATTGCTGCCGGCCTGCGCAATTCCCCGAATCATCACGGCACGCGACCTGCCAACGCTTAGCCGACCGCCAGGCCATCGTCGATGGTCATGATCGAGCCATTGATAAATCTGGAATCGTCCGAGGCAAGAAGCAGAATCAGCCCGTCGAGATCGCTTGGCTCCCCGACACGCTGACGAGGCAACATCTGAATCAGCTTGCGGCCGGCTTCGGTCTGCCAGTGTTCGTGATTGATCTCGGTATCGATATAGCCAGGACACAGCGCATTCACGTTGATATTGAAGCGCCCCCACTCGAGCGCCATCGCACGCGTCATCTGGATGACGGCCGCCTTGCTGACACAATACACGCCAAGCATGGGAATCGCGCGCTGTCCGGCCACCGACGCCACGTTGATGATCCGGTGCTGACGCTGCGGATCGCCTTTGGCGCGGCGGATCATGCGCTTGGCAACTTCCTGCGCCATAAAGAACGCGCCGCGCGTGTTCGTGTTCAAAACGTAGTCGTATTCCTGAGGCGTGACATCGACCAGCCGTTGCTGCGCCGAAACCCCTGAATTGTTGATGAGAATGTCGATCGCGCCAGCCTCGGTCTCAGCGTGAGCCACCGCGGCGCGGATGCTGTCGTAATCCGTCACGTCAAGCGGGACAAAATGGGCCGCACCGCCCTGCGACTCGATCTCCGCACGCAATTCCTTGAGCCGCTCAACGCGGCGGCTGGCAAGCACCACCTTCGCCCCGGCCTGGGCGAGCACCTTGGCAAACTGCATGCCTAGTCCGCTCGATGCCCCTGTCACCATCGCCACTTTGCCTTCCAGATTCAGCGAACGCCCCATCGTCTTCTCCCTCGAGCCCGCACACCTATTGAAAAACGGCACCGCCGCAAGGCCCGCCGCTAGAGCTTCCTACCTACCAAACTGAACGATCGTGCTATTAATATGCGGTTGCGAGGTGTTCCCCATTCCCGGAAAATGGCCGCACCCACGAATTCTAACGTTTATAACAGGAGCATCAATGGATCCCAAGCTGCTTGAGCAGTACGGCCCAAGGGAGTCGATGGAATATGACGTCGTCGTTGTTGGCGGCGGTCCGGCCGGCCTGTCCACGGCTATCCGTTTGAAGCAGCGTGCCCAGGAAGCAGGCAAGGAAATTTCCGTTTGCGTGCTGGAAAAAGGCTCGGAAATCGGCGCCCACATCCTGTCCGGCGCAGTAATGGATCCGCAAGCCCTGACCGAACTCATTCCCAACTGGAAAGAACTCGGCGCACCGCTCGACACCCCGGTCGTAGAAGATCGTTTCCTGTTCCTGAACGAGACGGGCGCAACCTCCACCCCGTCGTGGCTGCTGCCCGCCTGCTTCCAGAACCATGGCAATTACGTCATCAGCCTGGGCAATGTCGTGCGTTGGCTCGGCCAGCAGGCCGAAGCGCTGGGCGTTGAGATCTTCCCGGGCTTCCCCGCCGCCGAGATTCTGTACGACGAGACGGGCGCGGTCATGGGCGTGGCGACCGGCAACATGGGCGTTGGCAAGGACGGCGAGCCGACCGAGAACTTCCAGCTCGGCATGGAGCTGCATGCGAAGTACACGATCTTCTCGGAAGGCGCACGCGGCAGCCTCGGCCGCCAGTTGATGCGCAAGTTCAATCTCGATGAAGGTCGCGATCCGCAGGCTTACGGTCTGGGCATCAAGGAACTGTGGGAAATCGATCCGGCCAAGCACAAGGAAGGCCTCGTCATCCACACCGCTGGCTGGCCCCTCAATTCGCAAACCTACGGCGGCTCGTTCCTCTATCACCTGCCGAACCATCAGGTTGCCGTGGGCTTCATCGTCGGTCTCGACTACAGCAATCCGTATCTGTCGCCGTTCGAAGAGTTTCAGCGCTACAAGACGCACCCGTCGATTCGTCACTTCCTCGAAGGTGGCAAGCGTCTCTCGTATGGCGCACGCGCTATCACGGCGGGCGGACTGCTGGCACTGCCGAAGCTCGTGTTCAAGGGCGGCGCACTGGTCGGTTGCGAAGCAGGTTTCCTCAACGTGAGCCGCATCAAGGGCAGTCACGCTGCCATCAAGAGCGGCATGCTGGCCGCCGACGCAGCCTTCGATGCGCTGGTCGCCGACCGTCAACGCGATGAACTCGCCGCCTACCCGGTGGCGTTCGAACAATCGTGGCTGCACGAAGAGCTGAACAAGGCGCGCAACTTCAAGCAATGGTTCAAGAAGGGCCTGACCGTTGCAACGCTCATGACCGGCATCGAACAGAAGCTGCTGGGCGGCAAGATGCCGTGGACGATCCACCGCAAAAAGGCCGATCACGAAAGCCTGTTGCCGGCCGCGCAATGCCAGCCGATCGTCTATCCGAAGCCGGATGGCAAGCTCACATTCGACCGCCTGTCGTCGGTCTTCATCTCGAACACCAACCACGAAGAGAACCAACCTGCGCACTTGACGCTCAAGGATCCCAGTGTGCCGGTGGGTATCAATCTGGCTGAGTACGCCGGCCCCGAGCAGCGGTATTGCCCGGCCGGCGTGTACGAGTTCGTGAAGAACGACGACGACTCCGCACGCCTGCAGATCAACGCGCAGAACTGCGTGCACTGCAAGACGTGCGACATCAAGGACCCGACGCAGAATATCGTGTGGGTCACGCCGGAAGGCGGTGGCGGGCCGAACTACCCGAACATGTAATGTCGTATTGCCGCCGGTTCGCCCGGCGGTTTTTGTTTGCGAGCTGTCCGCGACACGCCGTTTTGCAACCCGCTTGCTGAATGGCGGTCATATCGGTTTCGGATCAACGCCAATGGCAAGGAGGCACGATGTCGAGAACTTCCGCATGGCTGTCGGGTGTCGCGTTGACGGGCACCCTCGCGCTCACTTGTGGCGCGGTGCAGGCGAAGTCGGTGTCCTACCTGTGTGACAACACGCATGTCGCGCTGGTCGTCTACGACGATCGCAACCTCGGCGGCAATGTCACGCTGTACTGGATGGGCAAGCGCGAGGTCCTCAAGCCTGCGCGTGCAGCGAGCGGCGAAAAGCATGTCGGGCCAACGCTCGTCTGGTGGAGCAAGGGGCCGGAGGGCACGCTTTACACCGCCAAAGATGAACGCCCTATCACCCAATGCAAGGAATGACGCATAAAAAAACGCCAGACAATTCGTCTGGCGTTTTTCATCACTCCGACTGATGACGCCACACACGCCCAGCGTGTGCCTGGCAAATCGTCAGCCGGCATCCTTATTCCGGTGCGCGTGCTGCGATGACAGGCGTATCCACCTGCACGTCGCCGCACTGAGCACGGTGGCGCAGTGCGTGATCGATCAGCACAAGCGCCAGCAATGCTTCGGCAATCGGCGTTGCACGGATACCCACGCAGGGATCATGACGACCGAAAGTCTCCACCGTTGACGGCTGACCCGCGACATCGATCGAACGACGCTGCGTACGAATGCTCGACGTCGGCTTGATCGCGATCGAGACATCAATGTCCTGCCCCGTGGAGATGCCGCCCAGAATGCCACCGGCGTTGTTACCGACGAAGCCTTCCGGGGTCAGCTCATCGCCATGCTCCGATCCCTTCTGCGTAACGCTGCGGAAACCTGCCCCGATCTCCACACCCTTGACGGCGTTCAGCCCCATCATTGCGTGGGCGATATCCGCGTCCAGACGGTCGAACAACGGCTCTCCGAGCCCGACCGGAACCCCCGTCGCCACGACACGCAGCTTGGCGCCGACGGAATCCCCGGCTTTGCGAAGATCGTCCATATACGCTTCGAGCTGCGGCACGACCTCTGCGTTAGCCGCGAAGAACGGATTTTGCGGCACTTGCGACCAGTCGGTTTGCGGGATCTCGATGTCACCCAGTTGCGTCATGCAACCGTGCACCTGCACACCGTAACGTTCGGCCAGCCACTTTTTGGCGACAGCCCCGGCAGCCACGACCGGCGCCGTCAGACGCGCCGACGAGCGACCACCGCCGCGATAGTCGCGAACGCCGTATTTTTGCAGATAGGTGTAGTCGGCATGCCCGGGACGGAACGTCTGGACGATGTTGCCGTAGTCCTTGCTGCGCTGATCGGTGTTGCGGATGAGCAGCGCGATCGGCGTGCCCGTCGTTACCCCTTCGAACACCCCAGAGAGGATCTCGACGGCATCCGGCTCATTCCGCTGCGTGACGTGACGCGAGGTGCCGGGACGGCGACGATCCAACTCCACCTGAATGTCGGCTTCCGTGAGCGCCATTCCGGGCGGGCAGCCATCGATGACGCAGCCAATGGCCGGGCCATGCGATTCGCCGAAAGTGGTGACGGTAAACAGGGTTCCAAGCGTATTGCCAGACATACGGGGATCAGGTTCGGGTGAGACGGGAGAGCCCTATTATGCCAGCGATCCCGCCGCACCGCCCCACCCTGAGCGGCATACCGTGACGCCAAATGCCCGAATGACGGCATTTTGGGCGCCATTCGAGGGCTGGCTCGGAGATATCCGAACCGTGCAACGCTTCTGTCCGGACGTCTTTCAGACCGGCCACGGACCGCGAAGCTTGAGCACCTTTTCGCGCAGCGCCTCAGGCGTAGCCTGGGCAGGCGCGACCGGCTCCCCAATGACAAGCTCCAGTCGATTCAGAATGCCGCGCTTGAACGGCCGCGTCATCGCCGCACCGCCATGTCGTGAGAAGAAGCTTCCCCACAGACCACGCAGCGCCATCGGCACGACCGGCACCGGGCTGCGCTCGATGATGCGCTGTACCCCCTGACGGAACACCTGCAGATCACCGGACGCCGTGAGCTTGCCCTCAGGGAAGATACAAACGACCTCGCCCGCTTCCAGCGCCTTGGCGATCAGTTCGTAGGCCTTGTTGAGCCCCCCTGCGTCTTCATGCGCCGGGGCAATCGGAATCGCCCCCACGGTGCGGAAGAACCACGACAGCACGGGGATGCGGAAAATCCGATGGTCCATCACGAAGCGCACCGGCCGCCGGATCGACGCCCCGATCACCACGGCATCGGCGAAGCTCACGTGATTGCAGACCAGCACGCACGGTCCGTCCTCCGGGATCTGGTCCGCCCCTTTGACGTCGATACGGTAGACGGTGTGCAATAGCAGCCACATCACGAAGCGAATCAGAAATTCCGGGAGCAACGTGTAGAGATAGACCGCGACAAGCGCATTGAGAATGCCGGTGACGAGATACAACTGGTCGATGGTGAATCCGGCTCTCGTGAGCGCCATCGCCATGAGCGCCGACACGACCATGAACAGCGCGTTGAGAATATTGTTCGCGGCGATGATGCGCGCACGATGCGACGGTTTGCTGCGACTCTGGATCAAAGCGTACAGCGGCACGCTATAGAAGCCGCCGAACATCGCCAACAGGAACAGATCCGCCAGAATACGCCAATGCGCCGGCTGCGAAACGAACTGGCCGACGCTCTGCAGGGTAGCGCCACTGGCACCGCCCCGGCTGGCGAAATACAGATCGACCGCGAACACGGTCATGCCGATCGAGCCGAAAGGCACCAGACCGATTTCCACCTTGCCCGCAGAGAGCCGCTCGCACAGGAGCGAGCCCACGCCGATACCGACGGAAAACATGGCCAGCAACAGCGTGACGACATCGGGGTCGGCCCCCAACACGTCGTGGGCAAAATTGAAGAACGATGCGAGGAAAGTTGCGCCGAGGAACCAGAGCCAGGAAATGCCGAGCAGGCTCTGGAATACCGCCCGGTCCGTGCGCGCGATGCGCAGATTTCTCCACGTTTCCGTGAACGGATTCCAGTTGATACGCAGATCAGGCTGCGCAGCGGGCGTTTGCGGCACCCATGTCGACACCAGACGCCCTAACAGCGCAAGCCCGAGGCAGATACCGCCGAGCCAAGGCAGCGAGCGAGCGCCGGCACCGGCAATCTCGCCCCCGATGATCGTGCCGATCAGAATCGCTACGAACGTGCCCATTTCAACGAGGCCGTTGCCACCCACCAGTTCGTGATCGGCGAGATGCTGCGGCAAATAAGCGTATTTCACGGGCCCGAACAGCGTCGAGTGCAGCCCCATCAGGAACGTGCAAACAAACAGCAATGGCGCGCTTGTCCAGAGGAACCCGGCCGCGCCGACGATCATGATCGCGATCTCCAGCGTCTTGACCAGGCGGATCAGGCGTGCCTTGTCCCACTTGTCCGCAATTTGCCCACTGGTCGCAGAAAACAGGAGAAATGGCGCAATGAAGATGGCCGAGATCAGAAACGCCGCAGTCTTGCCGTCGACGTTTTGAAAAAGCGATGCATGGTAGGTGACAAGCGACGTGAACGCGATCTTGAACACGTTGTCGTTCATCGCGCCCAGAAATTGCGTCCAGAAGAACGGCGCAAAGCGTCGTTCTCTCAGCAGACGTGATTGATGGCCCTCGCCGCGTGCCCCGCGCTGGCTGGCCTCACTCACTTCGCGTTTTCCGCTTCCTCAGCCGGCCAGTCGCGAATGTAGGCCTTGAGCATGCGGTTCTCGAAGGACTGCTCCTCGACGACCGCGCGCGCGACATCATAGAAAGAAATCACGCCCATGAGCGTGCGATTGTCCATGACCGGCAGATAGCGGGCGTGGCGCTCGAGCATCATGCGCCGCACCTCATTCACGTCCGTCTCCGGCGTGCAGGTGAGCGGGTGATCATCCATCACCTTGCGAATCGTGGAGGCACCGACGGTGCCGCCGTTCTTGCTGATCGTATTGATGATTTCGCGGAACGTGAGCATGCCCACGAGATCGCCGTATTCCATCACGACGAGCGAACCGATGTCGTGCTCCGCCATCGTGTCGACGGCATCGGCCAGCGACGTCTCCGGGGTCACGGTGAAAAGGGTGTTGCCCTTTACTTTCAGGATGTCAGATACACGCATGGCACACACTCCTCTTTGTGATGCTCGGGCAACCGTGGCGGAACGCTGCCGCCAGACGGATTGCCGGACTTCGGCCAGACTTCGGCTTGCGAGACGGAACGCTGGCGCGCACGCCGTTGTCTCCGCGTAAATAGTGATTAGAACATGTTCAAAGGATGCTATCGGAAAGCGCCTGAAAAGGAAAGGCGCACGACGCGCACATGTCCGTATGGCGCGGGTTTTCGGCCGATTCCTGACTTGTGCTCGGACACGGCCGTACCTCAGGCATCGGACAACACCGCAATTTCCCTGATGAGGCTCGCAAAGCCTGTCGGCGCGTACGACGGTGGTGCTAGGATTGCCGTATACGTAAAGTCCGCGTTACGAGTCAGCGCCAAGTCAACGTCAAGCCAACCGCGAGGCCCTCTCCGACATGTCAGTACCGCACTTCGACACGCTCGCCCTGCACGCCGGGGCCGCCCCCGACCCTGTCACGGGAGCGCGCGCCACCCCGATCTATCAAACCACGTCGTTCGTCTTCTCCGACGCCGATCAGGCCGCCGCGCTCTTCAACATGGAGCGCGCCGGGCATGTCTATTCGCGCATTTCCAATCCGACCAATGCCGTCTTCGAAGAGCGCATGGCAGCATTGGAAAACGGCGCTGGCGCCATCGCAACGGCGAGCGGTCAGGCCGCGCTGCATCTGGCCATCGCCACGCTGATGGGCGCGGGCGCGCACATCGTAGCATCGAGCGCGTTGTACGGTGGTTCGCACAATCTGTTGCATTACACGCTGCGTCGTTTCGGCATTGAGACGACGTTCGTGCGTCCTGGTGATCTGGATGGCTGGCGCGCTGCCGTGCGCCCCGAGACCCGGCTATTCTTCGGCGAAACGCTCGGCAACCCGGGGCTCGATGTTCTCGACATTGCACAAGTTGCCCAGATCGCGCACGACGCCGGGGTGCCCCTGCTCGTCGACAGCACCTTCACTACACCGTGGCTCATTCGCCCCTTCGATCATGGCGCGGATCTCGTGTATCACTCGGCCACCAAATTCCTCGGTGGTCACGGCACGACCATCGGCGGCATTCTGGTCGACGGCGGCACCTTCGATTTCGAGAAGAGCGGCAAATTTCCCGAGTTGACCGAGCCGTATGACGGATTTCACGGCATGGTTTTCGCGGAAGAGAATTCGGTCGCACCGTTCCTGCTGCGCGCGCGACGCGAGGGACTGCGAGACTTTGGCGCGTGCCTGCATCCGCAGGCGGCATGGCAACTGCTGCAAGGGATCGAAACGCTGCCGCTGCGCATGGCCCGGCACGTGGACAACGCGCGTCGTGTGGTGGAATTCCTCGCGGGGCATGAGGCCGTCGCGAGCGTTGCCTATCCCGAGTTGCCATCGCATCCCGATTACGCATTGGCCAAGCGCCTGCTGCCCCGTGGCGCGGGCGCCGTGTTCAGTTTCAATCTGAAGGGAGACCGCGCTGCTGGACGTCGCTTTATCGAGTCGTTGCAACTCTTTTCCCACTTGGCGAACGTCGGGGACGCGCGTTCGCTCGTCATTCACCCCGCCTCGACCACGCACTTCCGCATGGACGCCGCAGCGCTCGCGGCCGCCGGTATCGGGGAAGGCACCGTGCGTCTGTCGATCGGCCTGGAAGACCCCGACGACCTGATCCAGGATCTCAAGCGCGGCCTGAAGGCGGCAGCCAAATCCTCCTCCAAGGGGCAAGCCCGATGAACTTCGACATCGCAGGCCATAACGTCTACGCCTACACCGCCGGCAAAGCGATCGATCCCGGGCAGCCAACGGTCGTTTTTCTGCATGGCGCGCAGCACGATCACAGTGTCTGGGGGTTACAGAGCCGATATCTTGCCCATCACGGCATGAACGTGCTCGCGCTGGATCTGCCGGGGCATCACCGCAGCACGGGCGAACCACTGAAGACGATCGGCGAAATGGCCGATCGCGTGGTGGCCGTGCTCGATGCGGCGGGGGTTGGCAATGCCGCCTGGGTCGGGCACAGCATGGGGTCGCTGATCGCGCTCGACGCCGCAGCTCGCTATCCGTCGCGCGTGTCGCGCATCGCCCTCGTGGGCACCGCGTACCCGATGAAGGTCTCCGATGCTCTGCTCGAAGCCGCCGCCGAGCGCGAGCCGGAGGCCATCGCCCTGGTCAATGCGTGGTCGCACAGCACGCTCGCCGCCAAGCCCTCGGCGCCCGGCCCGGGCTTCTGGACTTGGGGCGGAAATCAACGATTGATGGAACGAGTGTCGCAGCGCAATCCCGCCAAGGTGTTCCTCACCGACTTCGAGGCGTGCAATCGCTACGATCAAGGTACGGAAGCGGCTGCGCGGGTCAAATGTCCGGTGCTCGCGGTGCTCGGTCAGCGTGACCAGATGACACCGCCCCGGGCCGCGCAAGCGCTGCTCGACGCCCTGCGCGAGGCCGGGGCGCCGGTCACGGTGGAGGTCGTCAATGCGGGCCACGCCATCATGACCGAGCAGCCGGACGCCCTACTCGATGCCCTCGTGAAATTCATGCGACACTGAGTACGTCGCCTTCGTTGTCAGCTTGTGTCACCTTGCTGTCACCTTGGCTATCGAGGAGGCTTGTCATGCGAGATACGCACGATGCCGCACCGACATTTCACCGGTTTGCGGACTTTTATCCGTTCTATCTCGGTGAGCACCGCAACCCCATCTGCCGGCGGCTGCATTTCGTCGGTTCGTGGGGGGTGATCGCCTTTCTGGTGACGTTTGCCGTGACAGGCAACCCGTGGTGGCTACTCGCCGCTGTCGTCTGCGGCTACGCGTTCGCGTGGGTGGGTCACTTCTTCTTCGAGAAGAACCGGCCCGCCACGTTTCGCCATCCGCTCTACAGCCTGATGGGAGATTGGGTCATGTTTCGAGACATCTGTCTGGGACGCATCAAGCTCTAGCGCCCTCGCGGTCTCCGCCTCCCCCGTGACCCTCCTGGCCTTCGTGGCTGGGCTTTGCATCCTCGCCTGGCAGGTCGGCGCAGTCATCGTCGGGCCCGACGTCGCGCGGTAGCGCGTCTGCGAGCAGCACGTCCCATTTACCCTCGCGCAGCATCTCCGCGACATGGGCCCCGTCGAGCGCATGGCGCTCCATTTGCCTTGCCAGTTCGTCAACGTTGAGCGCGAGTTGCGCGACCAGCGGCGCCAGTGTGGTCGTACGCGGGTTCGCAAGCAGCAGCCAACGTTCGGCCGGCGGTTGCATCGTCAGGCGGCCGACCCAACCCATGCGTTCAAGCCTGGCGAGCAAGTCGCTGGCGTGGTCCAGGCTCGTGCGCATCGTGCGCGTCAATTGCGCCGTAGTGCGTCCTTTACCGCCGTTTTCGCGATCCTGATTGAGCAGGTGGATGAGCGTCAGACCATCAAGCAGATCGCTGCCCGGAAACCGGGGATATTGGAAATGGCCAAGGCGCAACGCGGGGAGGACCGACGTAATCGTCGCGCCGAGTAACGCCACCAGCCACGAGAGATAAATCCAGAGCAGAAAGATCGGCACTGCCGCGAATGCCCCATACACCGCCGTGTAGGTCGGGAACTGGCGGATGTACATGCCGAAGCCCCGCTTGGTCAGATCGAACGCCAGCGCCGCGACGATGCCGCCGACCAGCGCATCGCGCCAGTCCACTTTGCAGTTCGGCATGTAGATATACATCAGCATGAAAGCCACGCTGGTCAGCGCAGGCGGAATCAGGCTGAGCATCGACGCTACGGCGGGCGGCAGCGTGCTCACCAACGACATCGACTGCGTGAACACATACGAGCTAATCGACAGGCTCACACCAAACAGCAGCGGGCCAAGCGTCAGCAGGCTCCAGTAAATGAGCAAACGCTGCCCAAGCGGGCGCGGACGCGGCACGCGCCAGATCACATTGAACGCCGATTCAACGGTCATCAACGTCAACACAGCCGTCACCAGCAAGCCGATCAGACCGAACGCCGTCAGGCTTGTCGCTTTCGACGCAAACTGGTTCAGGTAATTGAATATCTGCGCATTGACGCTCTCAGGCATCAGATGCTCGAGCAGAAACCCCTGTAGGGCGTCGCGAAACGAATTGAAAATCGGGAAAGCCGTGAACAGCGCGAACATCACGGCGAACAGTGGCACGATCGACAGGATCGAGGTAAACGTCAGACTACCCGCCACTTGCGGAATCCGGTCGTCCTGCGCCCGCGCAAGCGCGTATCTCAGCAGTTGGCGAACGTTGTTCCAGTTGATGCGGGACAGTTTGAGCAAATCGGGCTCCTGAATGAGAATGCTGGCGCGGCAGGCGCTAGCCCGATCCGTTACGCCAATAGGAACGCCCTATAATACCCGCACTTTTCGCTTGCCTTTCACCTCAAGACCCGAGGGCCCAGGCGGGTTTTCCGCCGCGTTTGCCACCTCGAGCCAGCCGATTCGACTTCATGACTGAAATCCTCGTCCTGTATTACAGCCGTCACGGCACCACCGCACAGCTCGCCCAATGCATTGCGGCCGGCATCGACAGCGTGCCCGGCGCCCAAGCGCGCGTGCGCACGGTGCCTGCCGTCTCGACCGTGTGCGAAGCCAGTGCGCCGGACATTCCGGACAGCGGGCCGCCCTACGTCGAATTGCGCGACCTCGAAGAGTGTTCCGGGCTCGCGCTCGGATCGCCCACGCGCTTCGGCAACATGGCGTCCGCGCTGAAGTACTTTCTCGACGGCACCACGCCGCAATGGCTCTCGGGCGCACTTGCCGGAAAACCGGCCTGCGTGTTCACGTCGAGCGCCAGCCTGCACGGCGGCCAGGAAAGCACCCTGCTGTCGATGATGATTCCGCTGCTGCATCACGGCATGCTGCTCATGGGTCTGCCCTACACGGAGCCCGCCCTCTCGAGCACGCGCACCGGCGGCTCGCCCTACGGCGCCACGCATTTCGCGCATGACGGCAACCCGCTCTCCGCCGACGAGCGTCAGTTGGCATCGGCCCTCGGCGCACGACTCGCACGCGCAGCCGCCAAGCTGGCAGAATAAGCATCTGCGCCACGCCACACGCGTGGCGCGCGGCACTTTGCAGTTCTTCGCTCTTCGCAGTAGTTCCGGCCATCGAGACACGCCCATGACTGCCACACCGCCCGACCTGCCCCAAGGCGTCAATACTCGCGACGCACACACGCCGCGCCAGACGCCCTCCCGCCCGGATGGCGCGCAAGGGTTGCGTCTGGTGAGCATTGCGAGTCTGCTGGCGCTGATCGCGCTGTCGGTCGCGTGGGAGTTGTGGCTCGCGCCGCTGCGTCCGGGCGGCTCGTGGCTGGTGCTCAAAGCGTTGCTCCTGCTGCTGCCGCTACGCGGCGTGCTGCGCGGCAATCTCTATACGCTTCAGTGGTCGAGCATGTTCATTCTGCTGTTTCTCGCGGAAGGCGTGGTTCGCGGCATGTCCGACACCGGCCCGTCCGCCTCGCTCGCATGGATCGAGACGGCACTGTCTGTCGTGTTTTTCTTCTCGACGATCTTTTATCTGCGGCCCTTCAAGCGGGCGGCGAAAGCCCGTGCCGCTACGGCACGATAGTCCCGTGCCTCATCGGCCGATATCGCGAACCGTGCGATTGGTGCGAAGCCCCCTGCCATGAACAATGCCCCCTTCCTCACCGCATGTCGCGACCTGTTGGGCCGCGACCATGTTCTGCTTGAGAGCGCCGGGAACGCCGATCTCGACACCTACCTGATCGACCAACGCAAGCGCTACACGGGGCGTGCCCTCGCCGTGCTGCGTCCCGCCAACGCCACACAGGTCGCCGCACTCGTGCGTCTGTGTGTCGCCCATGGCGTGCCGATGGTGCCTCAAGGGGGCAACACGGGCCTTGCCGGCGGCGCAACCCCCGACGTAAGCGGACGCCAGGTCGTCATCAGTCTGCGTCGTCTTGACCGCATCCGGCAGGTGGATGCCGACAACATGACGTTGACCGCCGAAGCCGGTTGTCTTCTCGCGAACGTGCAGTCGGCGGCCGCCGCGGCAGAACGGCTATTCCCCTTGAGCCTTGCCGCCGAAGGCAGTTGCACGATTGGCGGCAATCTTGCGACGAACGCGGGCGGCACCGCCGTCTTGCGTTATGGCAACGCGCGCGAACTCTGTCTCGGACTGGAAGTGGTCACGCCGCAAGGCGAGCTTTGGGACGGTCTGCGCGGGCTGCGCAAGGACAACACCGGTTACGACCTTCGCGACCTGTTCATCGGTGCGGAAGGCACCCTGGGGCTGATCACCGCCGCGACGCTCAAGCTCTTCGCACAACCGGCCGCCCGCATGACGGCACTGGCCGCACTGGACAACCCGGCACAAGCGCTCGCGCTGCTGAATCTGGCACAACGCATGGCGGGCCCCCTGCTGACAGGCTTCGAGTTGATGTCGAACTTCTGCCTGCAACTCGTGGCGCAAGTCTTCCCGCAGCAGCGCTACCCGTTTGCCCATCCTTACGCGCAAGCCGTGTTGCTTGAACTCTCCGACAACGAGAGCGAAGCCCACGCCCGCGATCTGCTGGAGCGCCTGCTGAGCGCCGCCGTCGAACAAGGCATCGTGCGTGATGCCATCGTCGCGAACAGCCTCGCACAGTCGAATGCCCTCTGGCATCTGCGCGAAAGCATCCCGCTCGCCCAGTCGGCAACAGGGCTCAACATCAAACACGACATCGCCGTGCCCGTGTCACAAGTCCCGGCATTTCTCAATGCCACCGATCCGATCGTCCAGCGCGTTGCGCCGGGCGCCCGCATGGTCACCTTCGGCCATCTCGGCGACGGAAATCTGCACTACAACGTGATGGCGCCCGAGGGCGTCGATCCTGCCGGCTTCCTTCGTCAGTATCAGGCGACAGTCACCGCCGCCGTGCACGACAGCGTGCATGCGCACCATGGCACCATCAGCGCAGAGCACGGCCTTGGCCAACTCAAGCGCGACGCCTCGGCGACATACAAGTCGCCCGTCGAACTGGCACTGATGCGCACCCTGAAGACCGCCTTCGATCCGCTCGGATTGATGAATCCGGGCAAGGTGCTGCCGGACTGAGGCGCCCGGCGCGGGGGAGGCGAATCGCAGACAAATCACAAAAACCCATCAAAATCAGAAGAAATGTCGTCAATTTCGCGACAAAACGCCGCGAAACGCCGCCGTTTCCTTTACAGACGCGCATCAAATCCCTAAACTGGCGTCTTCCTAATAACGACGGAGTTTTCCGTGGGCAGTTGCTCTAGTAGCACGCAAGCGTCGGCAATGTCCGGCGAGGCGTTGGCCCGGTAACCCGCAGTCGTCACAGACTGCCGCTGCCGGTCTCCATGCCGCAGCGGTAGTGCATTGATCGTTTCGATTCCTGATGGCTTCACGGCCACCAGCGACCTCACGAGGCGATCCTGTTTTACGCACCCCCTGAGCGCAGTTCAGCGATTGACGAATGTGTCCGCACATTCGGAACATGGCACGTTTGGCACCTCTGTTTGACCTCAAGTCGATCCGTCGACGGCAAACAACGTGCGAAGCCTGCCGACGCTTGCGTCGAATTCATGCATTGTCTTGTGCGTCGCGCGCACTTCGTGTGTCCTTGCGGACCATGAAGTCTGCGCGTCGCCCATCGCCATGCGTCGCCAAGCCCCGGCATCCGCCGTCCCAGGCCCTTGATTCAGGAGGACACCATGACGCTGCACATGCTTATCCCTACGTTGTTCGATCGCGCCCGCGCTCGCCTCACACCGGCGTCGAGCCCATTGAACCCCGTCACCTCGTCGGCCGACGCCCTTGCCTCGCCGCAGTACCGGCTCGTGGTGCTCACGCTCGCGTCGAAAGCGGACGCCATCGACGCCAAGGTGCGCCACGCCCTCCGCTCGCAAAAGCTCATGCCCGAGTCGGCCGCCCGTCTCGAACGCTCGGGGGGCTACCTGCTGGAACTCGACTACGTGCTGCGATGCGATCGTAGCCGTCGCGCGGCACTCGTCCACCTTGTTTCGACATTGGGCGACACGCCCGGCGTTCGGGCTATCCGCTGGGAGACGGCGCCGAACCTGGCGGTCCGCTGAGGCCGCGCCAGCACACCACCCATCCGCAATCCATAACGCTTTCGGCCCGGCCGGTGCGCACGCTCACGCGTCAGTGCCGGCCGGGCCGACGCATTTCCACCTCCGCAATCCCTCCTTTCGCCTCAGCACCCACCCAAACCTGTACGTTCACGTACACGTTGTGCTAACATTTCGCTCATCTTCTGATCGGAGGCAAGCACATGCCCGCAGATCTCGCACCCCCGACATCCACGGAAACCCCGTCCGATGACGCTCACCTGTTGACCGTCGGCCAAGCCGCCACAGCGCTTGGCGTGACGGCTCGCACGCTGAAGTACTACGAGGAACTGAACCTCGTCGTGCCGGCCCGCAGCAGCGGACGCTATCGCATGTACACCGAGGCGGATCTGGCAACGTTCGGCCGCATTCTGCGCATGCGCTCGCTTGGCTTTTCGATCGCTGCGATCACGGAAATGCTCAAGCGCCCAATGCGCCTAGTCGAATCCGGCAAATCGCGCATGAACGAGGAAGACCTGCAAGTCGTTCGCAACGCCCTGCATTCGCAGCTTGAGACGTTGCGCGAGCGGACGGCGCAAGTCCGACGCGAATTGCGGGAAGCCGAAAAGCTTGAAGCGCAGATCACGCACGACCTGCAGTACATCGAACAGCGTCTTGACGGCGTGCCAGCCGACGAATTGCTGGCCGAGCGCGCAGCAAGACTCCGCAAGCATTCATCTCCATAACGCCACGTCCCCTACGCCACCCACGCCCGCCAGCGCATCTCGTCCTCGTCGCTCGTCATGACATCAGCCGCCTCACCGACCGGTTCTACTGCATCGCCACCATCCGACCCGTTACGGCCGATGCGTGTCGAGGCGTACCGTTACGCGCTTGGTCTGATCCCGGGGCTCGAGTTCTTCGAGAATGCATTGCTCGTCTACTTTGCCGTCTATGTCTCTGGCGGTGTCGACGCCTCGCCCAAAGAATTCGTGTGGATGACGACCGCGTACGGCATCGCGTCGGTCCTCGCCATCCTCAAGCAGCAGTGGTTTGTCGAGCGCATCGGCTATCGCCGCTATCTGACGGCGTCGTTGTTGCTCTACGCGTGCGGCGCCGTGCTCGCGGGCACGAGTGAGAGCGTGACACAACTCGTCATCGCCCGGGCATGTCAGGGCTTTTGCGCCGGAAGCTGGATGAGTTCGTGCCGCATTCTCGCGCAGGTGAGCGTACCGGTGGAGCGTCGCGGCAAGACGGTGCAGACGTTCGCCCTTCTGCTGTTCACCGGCTCGGCCGCCGCCCCGCTCATTGGCGGGTTGCTCGTCTCCGAATACACATGGCGCACGCTGTTCCTGTGCACCGCGCCGCCCGCCGTGCTGCTCGCGGGGCTGGCCTGGTTCTCGGTACCTGACGTTGGGCGCCTGCGCGAGCGCGTCACCGGTGGCAGTTACCCATTCGCCCCTTTCATGGCCTTCGCGCTGGCAATGGGGGCGTTTCAGGTCGTGCTTCAGGAAATGCGCTACTCGCTGTGGCTGCAAACACCGTGGTTGCCACTGCTCACGGTCGCCGGTGTGGGCGCGCTCGTGTGGTTCGGCTATCACCAGTGGCAGCATCCGACACCGTTCATCCGCCTGCAATCGCTGCGCCGACGCGAGTTTCAGGTCGGACTGGTGCTGTACGCCGCTTATTACTATCTGGCGAACACGCAAAGTTATCTGATGCCGCGCATGCTCGAGCAAGGGCTGGGGTTCACGGTCGAGCGCACCGGCCAATTGCTCGGCTACTCGGCGCTGCTCACCGTGTTCCTGCTGCTGGCTTACTTCCGCGTCGCCAAATACATTACGCACAAGAAGTTGCTGATCGTGAGCGGGTTCGTGATGACGATCGCCACCAGCTTGTGGCTCGGCGCCATGCCGCCCGACGCCGGTCAGTCGCAGCTCTACGGCGTGCTGGCGCTCAAGGCCGTGTTCGGCATCTTCACCGTGCTGCCCGTCGCCAACCTGACATTCCGCACCTTCGATCACGAGAGCTTCGTGCACGGCTATCGGCTGAAGAACATTCTGCGCCAGGTCTCCGGCTCGTTTGCCGTGTCGACCATCGTGGCGTTCGATCAGCATCGAGAGGCGCTGCATCGCACTCGCCTGACGGAAGTGGCCAATCCATTCAATCCGGTCTTCACACAGACGCTCGACACCCTCGCCAATGCGCTCACGCACGCCGGCGTCGCCGCCTCGCAGGCCCATGGCGCCGCCCTCGCCCAAATTGCCCAGATGATTCAGCGGCAGGCGTCGTTCCTGTCGTTCATCGACGGCTTTCACTTCATTGCGATCGTTGCCCTGTGCGGCGCAATCTTTGCGGCAATTCAAAAGCAGCTAAATTAGAATCGATGCGCCACTGGTGCACGAATGCGCTGCGCGATCCGTCGCTGCGGCGCTCAATTTCCGGCTACGTTCGTCATGCTCAAAACCCTGCTTGCCCGCCTCCGGCTCGCGCCCCCGCGCCCGGACATCGACGATGCCCTGTGGCATGAGGTCGTGAACGCCCTGCCATTCCTCACGCACCGCAGCCCGTCCGACCTGGACAAGCTCCGCGAACTCGCGACCGACTTTCTGGCCAGCAAGCATTTTTCGACCGCACACGATCTGCCGTTGACCGAAGCCATGTGCGTCTCGGTGGCCGCGCAGGCCTGCCTGCCGATTCTCAACCTGCCGAGCGCGCTCTATCGCGGATGGACAGGCATCGTGCTGTACCCCGGCGAATTCCTGATCCGCAAGACCGTGCAGGACGAGGCAGGCGTGGTGCACGACGTCGAACAGGAAGCGAGTGGCGAAGCCTGGGAAGGCGGCCCCGTGGTGCTGTCGTGGCAAGACGTGCAGGCGAGCGACGTGCTGGCGTACAACGTCGTGATTCACGAATTCGTCCACAAGCTGGACATGGAAGGCGGCGATGCGGACGGCGTGCCGCCGATGTTGCGGCGCCTGCACGGCGACCTGACGCCCGAGGTCTGGTGCGACGTCTTTGACCCGGCGTACGAGGAGTTCTGCCACCACGTGGCCAATGTCCCCGACGCCCGCTGGGACGCCTTTGCCTCGACATCGCTGCTCGACCCCTATGCCACCGAGCACGAGTCGGAGTTTTTCGCCGTATGCGCCGAGGCGTTCTTTGTCGCCCCGGAGGCCTTTCGCGACGAGTATCCGGCCCTGTACACGCTGTTTTCCCGTTATTTCCTGCAAGATCCGGCCACGGCGTCCGGCAGGGACAACTGAGCCAGCGCCCGTACGCCGGCCGCCCTGGCCGCAACCCTATGAAAACTTTGCGAAAGTCGCTGTTTTCATGGCATAATGCGCGTTTTACTCACCCGGAAAGTGGTTGACGCCATCCAGTCACATGACAGTGACGGCGTTAGCGGGCCAACGGGACGCCTTCTGGGGCAATCAACCCAGGCGAACGTCCTCCCGCGCAGACTGGCTACCGACCTAACCCAAGGTACATCATGAAAGAAGGCATCCACCCGGATTACCGCGAAGTCCTGTTCCGTGACATGACGCCCGGCGTCGACTTCGAATTCGTTACCCGCTCGACGATCCACACCAAGGAAACCGCCGAGAAGGATGGCAAGACCTACCCGCTCGTGAAGATCGAAACGTCGTCGGCTTCGCACAACTTCTACACCGGCGAACAGCGCATCATGGACACGGCTGGCCGTGTCGACAAGTTCCGTCAGAAGTTCGGCAACCGCGCCGGCGGCAAGATCGCCTAGTTTCATCGGCGACGCGCCACGCAACGCGATGCGGGGCCCGGCAGATTCTGGCGGGCCAGCACATCAGGAGGAAGACTCCGGCGTTGTGGAAAGCATCGGAAAGGGGCAGCTCAGGCTGCCCTTTTTTGTTGGGTCTGACCTGCGCCACCGCAGCGGTTACTGTCATACTGTCGGCTTTTCCGGTTTCCCCGAGTTTTCCCTTAGCGTTACCCCGAGTTTCGCCTCAGGTTTCACCCTCGAGCCAGTTCCGGCTCGCTCTCTGAGTCTTCCCGATCCGGCTTTCATGCCGGTCTTGTCGTCCGGCCTATGAAACGAGTTCGCATCACCGCCTCCGCCACCAGCGCGCTACCGCGTTCGCTGCTGATCGCCATTTGTGTCATCTATGTGCTGGCGGGGTTGTTCGGTCGCGATCCGTGGAAGAACGAAGATGCTGCCGGTTTCGGCGTCATGTGGACGATGGCGCACGGTCAGTTGTCTGATTGGTTGCTGCCGAACATCGCCGGCAAGCCTATCTACGACAGTGGTCCGCTCGTCTCGTGGCTCGGTGCGCTCGCCATTCGCGCTTTCTCCTGGCTCGACGCGCCCGACGCCGCACGCATCGTCACCGGCCTTTGCTTTTACATCACCTGCACGTTCATCTGGTACGGCACCTATCTGCTTGGCCGCCGCCCGGAAGTACAACCGTTCAAATACGCCTTCGGTGGTGAACCGGAACCGCGCGACTATGGCCGCACGCTCGCCGACGGCGCACTGCTGATTCTGCTCGCCTGCTTTGGGCTGGCCGAACGCGGACACGAAACGACCTCCGCCGTCGGACAGCTCACGCTCATCTCGATGGCCATTTACGGCCTCGTACGCAGCCTCGACAAGCCGCGCCAGGGCGCCGTGTGGTTCGGCCTTGCGCTTGGCGGCATGGCGCTCGCGTCGTCGCCGCTGATGACGCTCTCGCTCTGGATCGCCGGCATTGCCACGGCCATCGTGTGCCGCGCCCTGCCGTTGCGGATGCTGCTGCTGATCTCCACACCGATCGCGCTGCTCATCGCTTGCACGTGGCCGCTCGCCGCACTCAAGTTTGCCGATGGCGCCCGCCGCTGGCTCGGCGAGTGGGCGGATATCGGCGTAGACGCATTCAGTGGCCCGACGCTCGACTCGCTCGGCTACATCGCCAAGAACCTGGCGTTGTTCGCCTGGCCAGCCTGGCCGCTTGCCGCGTGGTCGCTGTACTCGTGGCGCGGCATGCGACGTGCACCGCACATTGCGATCGCCCTGGCCTTTACCATCGCGATTCTCGTGCTGATCGTGCTGCAAGCGCATCAGGGCAACCAGCTCTTCATGCTCGCCCTGCCCCCGCTGTCGATCATCGCCGCATTCGGCCTGCCCACGCTCAAGCGCGGCACAGTCAACGCCATCGACTGGTTCGCCGTGCTGTCATTTACCGTGCTGGCCGGCTTCGTCTGGATCGTCTGGCTGGCAGGCGTTACGGGCTTTCCGGCACAGATAGCGCGCAACCTGCGCCGCTTGGTGCCGGGCTTCGCCCCTGAATTCAGTTGGATTACGCTCTTCAGCGCCCTGCTCGTGACCGGCGCCTGGGTCGCGTTAGTGGCATGGCGTGTGTCGCGCAGCCCGAAGGTGCTGTGGCGCAGCGTGGTGCTATCGTCCGGTGGCACCACCCTCATGTGGGTGCTGCTCATGACGCTCTGGCTGCCGGTCGTGAACTACGGCAGAACGTACCGCGACGTGGCCGCGCAGATCGCCGCGCATCTGCCGGCCGATTACACCTGCATCCGCACCGCGCGCGTGGGTGACGCTCAACTCGCCTCGTTCGCCTACTTCGGCAAGATGCGCTTCGGCTCGGCCAGCGACGATTGCGATGTGCTGCTGCGTCAGGACTCGCAGGACTACAGCGAACCGCTCTCGCTCGCGCCATATGAATGGCGTCAGCTTTGGGAAGGCCGCCGGGCGGCGGACCGTGACGAGCGCTTCCGCCTCTACGTGTTGCAAGAGCGTCCGTGGCGCCGAGCCGCTCGTCCGCGCTAATCCGATAGCGCCATGTGGCACGACATCAAACGCATTGCCGGGCTGGCCTGGCCGGTCCTGATCGGCCAGTTGGCTGTCATCGCCTTCGGGGTGATGGACACGGCGATGGTTGGCCGCGCGTCGGCGTTCGATCTCGCATCGCTCGCGCTCGGCGGGTCGATCTACATCACCGTGTATGTCGGCCTGATGGGGATCCTGGTCGCACTCTCTCCGATCGCCGCACAACTCTTCGGCGCAGGAGAGCGCAAAGCCATTGGCGAGGAAGTCCGTCAGGCATTCTGGCTCGCGCTGTTCCTCGCCGTGCCGGGCTTTCTGCTGTTATCGCATCCGCAGTTCATTCTGCAACTCTCCGAAGCGACGCCCGAACTCGAAGCACGCGCGAGCGCGTATCTTCAGATTCTCGCGTTCGGCCTGCCTGCCGCCCTGCTTTTCCGCGTGTACTCGTCGCTGTCCACCGCCGTGGCGCAGCCGCGCATCGTCATGATCATTCAGTTGACGGGACTCGCGCTGAAAGTGCCGCTGAATCTTGCGCTGATTTACGGTGTCGATCGACTGGGAATTCCGGCCCTCGGCAGTACGGGCTGCGCCATTGCCACGACCGCCATCAACTGGGTGTCATGCGCGCTGGGACTCACGCTGATGGCGCGTCACTCGACGCTGCGCGAGTTCGGCATCTTCTCCCGATTCTGCTGGCCGCAGTGGCAAGCCATTCGCGCGCTGCTCAAGCTCGGTGTGCCGATGGGGCTGAGCTATCTGATTGAAGTGACGGCGTATTCGTTCATGGCAATCTTCATTGCCCGCCTGGGCGATGTGACGCTCGCCGGCCATCAAATCGCCGCGAACCTCGGCGCGCTCATGTACATGCTGCCGATGTCGATCGCCATTGCGACGGCGACGCTGACCGCACAGGCCATCGGCTCACGCGACTTCCAGTTGGCCCGCATGGTCGGACGCCGGGGTGTCGAGTTTGCCGGCACGCTGGGACTGGTGCTGGCCGCCCTCATGTGGTTCTGCCGCCCTCTGATTCTGGCGGCCTATACGTCAGATCCGCAGGTCGCGATGGTCGCCACACCTTTACTCGCCATCGTCGCGTTCTACCATCTGTTCGACGCCTTGCAAGTGAACGCCGTTTTCGTGCTGCGCGCATGGAAGGTGGCGGTTGTGCCGACCATCATCTATGCGATCTCGCTCTGGGGCGTGGGCCTGGGAGGCGGATACGTGCTGGGCTTCAACGTCGGCGACCTGTCACCTCCATGGCTCTATGGCGCGGCGGGCTTCTGGTTCGCCAATACGGCGAGCATCGCAATCGCCGCCGTGGGCCTGCTGCTCTATCTGCGCTGGGTGGTGCGGATCAAGGTGCAATAACGCGACTGGCCACGTAGCCAGCAACGTCAGTGGCTGGCCGTGGCGGTGGCTGGCTGGGGCGGTGGCTTCGCGCCACCCTTGAGCGACATGTCGACACCACGTTGTACGACAACCATGCAACAATCAGAGCGAACGCTACGCTCCGACGGAACACCACCCTCGAACCCATAAATTGCAGTCTTCTGGCTGAAAACGGGTATACCCGCAAAGGCATTCGGCGGAACTTTCCTTAGAATGTTGTCTGACGACATACAACGAGGGTGTATGTCACGCGACTCCATTCCTCTTGCTCCGATCTACGTCCACCGCCATGAGCCGAACCCCCATCGTCACCGATCTGCGCGTTGTTCCCGTCGCCGGCCGCGACAGCATGCTGCTGAACCTGAGCGGCGCGCACGGCCCCTTCTTCACCCGCAACCTCATCATTCTTCAGGACAGCGCAGGTCACACGGGGGTCGGCGAGGTGCCCGGTGGTGAAGCGATCCGCAAGACACTCGAAGACGCGCGCCCCTATGTGGTCGGACAGTCGGTCGCCAACATTCAGGCGATTCTTGGCCAGACACGACGCGTCTTCGCCGATCGCGATTCGGGCGGACGAGGCTTGCAAACGTTCGACCTGCGCACGACGATTCATGCAGTGACCGCACTTGAAGCTGCGTTGCTCGACCTGCTCGGCCAGCACCTTGAAGTGCCGGTGGCCGCATTGTTGGGCGAAGGGCAGCAACGCAGTGAAGTCGCCATGCTCGGCTACCTGTTCTTCATCGGCGATCGCCACTCCACCGACCTCCCCTACGAAGACAATCGCGCCGCACGCGACGATTGGGAGCGCGTACGCACAGAAGTCGCCATGACGCCCGATGCTGTCGTGCGCCTCGCCGAGGCTGCCCATGCTCGCTACGGATTCCAGGACTTCAAACTCAAGGGCGGCGTGCTGGAAGGCGACGCCGAGATGGAAGCCGTCACTGCGCTCGCCAAGCGCTTCCCGCAGGCACGCGTCACGCTCGATCCCAATGGTGCCTGGTCACTCGCCGAAGCCATACGCCTGTGCCGTGACAAGCACGACGTGCTCGCCTACGCCGAAGATCCGTGCGGCGCCGAGAACGGCTACTCGGGCCGCGAAGTGATGGCCGAATTCCGTCGCGCGACCGGCTTGCCGACGGCAACCAACATGATTGCGACGGACTGGCGCCAGATGGGCCACGCGATTCAGTTGCAGTCGGTCGACATTCCGCTGGCTGACCCGCACTTCTGGACGATGCAGGGCTCCGTACGCGTGGCGCAGATGTGCCATGACTGGGGCCTGACGTGGGGCTCGCACTCGAACAATCACTTCGATGTCTCCCTCGCGATGTTCACGCACGTGGCCGCTGCCGCACCCGGCAAGATCACCGCGATCGACACGCACTGGATCTGGCAGGACGGTCAGTACCTCACAAAGCACCCGCTGCAAATCGTCGGCGGTAACGTTCAGGTGCCGGCGGTACCCGGCCTCGGCGTCACGCTCGACATGGACGCCGTGGAAGCCGCCCACGCTTTGTACCTCGAACACGGCCTCGGTGCACGCGACGACAGCGTCGCCATGCAGTACCTCATTGCGGACTGGAAATTCGACCCGAAACGGCCCTGTCTGGTGCGCTGATCGAGCGGAATCAGGGCGTCGCGGATCGAAAATTTGCCTCGCCCTGCCATCGATAGAACACAATGCGCCAGAATTGCAAATTTTTCCGAAACAGCGCGAAAAATCCGCACGCATCATTGAGACAACATCAATAGGGAAGAAAACGATATCGGAGCGCCCTGAAAGCCTCGTTGCAAGGCCCCGAAACCCGGACGACACAGGCATCCGGAAATAAAAAAAGCCCAGGCATCAGCCTGGGCTTTCTTCGTTTGGCGGAGCGGACGGGGCTCGAACCCGCGACCCCCGGCGTGACAGGCCGGTATTCTAACCAACTGAACTACCGCTCCAAACTTGCTGCAGCATCGTGATGTCAATCACTTTGCTTTCCTGCTAGTTGTCCGGCATTGCCGCGTTTTCACGCGCAGATCACCGAACTTCGTAGGTTTTGGCGGAGCGGACGGGGCTCGAACCCGCGACCCCCGGCGTGACAGGCCGGTATTCTAACCAACTGAACTACCGCTCCAAAACCGACAAAAAAACCCGCCTAACTTTCAGCGGGCTTTAAGCCACTCACTGCTGGCATTTTCAAATTGATACCGACTCGCTACCGGCACCAATTCTGGCGTCCCCTAGGGGATTCGAACCCCTGTACTCACCGTGAAAGGGTGATGTCCTAGGCCTCTAGACGAAGGGGACAAAATCGTCAAAACTTTGTCTGTTTCGCTTTACTGCATTTCGCGAAGAACGCCATTCTAAACAACATTTCTTCGCTTGTGAAGCTTTATTTTCAAGTTTTTTGCATCGTTTTTGCAAGAATCTTGCTCGTCCGACGCAGCCTGAAAATCAAGCTTCTGAATCCGTGGTGGAGGTAAGCGGGATCGAACCGCTGACCTCTTGCATGCCATGCAAGCGCTCTCCCAGCTGAGCTATACCCCCCGAACAGAGAAATGAGATTCTAAAGACAAACCCATTTCCTGTAAATACCCTTCTCGCATTTTTTCCGCATTATTTTGCCGATCCGTGCGATAGATGAAAAAACGGCGACTCCTGAGAGTCGCCGTTTTTCCTTTCCATCACGGCGCGCACGAGGCACGCCGTCAGGCTCGTGCCAACGTCGGAGTTATTGGGCGTCGCCCTCGCGCTTCACGATCGCCGGGCTACCCTGCTTTTCGTCTTCCGTCAGGGCCTTGTGCGACAGGCGCAGACGGCCCTTGTCGTCCTGCTGGATCACCTTCACACGCACCGGCTGACCTTCCTTCAGGTAGTCGTTGATGTTATTGATGCGCTCGTTCAGGATTTCCGAGATGTGCAGCAGGCCGTCCTTGCCCGGGAGCACCGAGACAATTGCGCCGAACTCGAGAAGCTTCAGCACGGTGCCGTCGTACACCTGGCCCACTTCGACTTCCACGGTGATCAGCTCGATGCGACGCTTCGCTTCGGCGATACCTTCAGCGCTCGGGCTGGCGATCGTCACGACGCCGTCGTCCGAGATGTCGATGCTCGTACCGGTTTCTTCCGTCAGTGCGCGGATCACCGAACCACCCTTGCCGATCACGTCGCGGATCTTTTCCGGATTGATCTTGATGGTGACCATGCGCGGTGCGAATTCCGACAGCTCCGTACGCACGCCCGACTGGGCTTCCGTCATCTTGGCGAGGATATGCAGACGGCCTTCCTTGGCTTGCGCCAGCGCGACCTGCATGATTTCCTTCGTGATGCCCTGGATCTTGATGTCCATCTGCAGTGCGGTCACGCCATTCGACGTACCTGCCACCTTGAAGTCCATGTCGCCCAGGTGATCTTCGTCGCCGAGAATGTCGGTCAGCACGGCAAACTTGTTGCCGTCGAGGATCAGGCCCATGGCGATACCGGCGACCGGCGAGGTCATCGGAACACCGGCGTCCATCATGGCGAGGCTACCGCCGCACACCGATGCCATCGACGACGAACCGTTCGACTCGGTGATTTCCGACACCACACGCACGGTGTAGCCGAAATCGTCCGCGCCCGGCAGGCATGCCACGAGTGCGCGCTTGGCCAGACGACCGTGACCGATTTCGCGACGCTTGGGCGAACCCACGCGACCCGTTTCACCCGTCGAGAACGGGGGGAAGTTGTAGTGCAGCATGAAGCGATCGCGGTACTCGCCTTGCAGCGCGTCGATGATCTGCTCGTCGCTCTTGGTGCCCAGCGTGGCCACCACGAGGGCTTGCGTTTCGCCGCGCGTGAACAGTGCCGAACCGTGGGCACGCGGCAGAACGCCGGTGCGGATCGAGATCGGACGCACGGTGCGCGTGTCACGGCCGTCGATACGCGGCTCGCCCGCCAGAATCTGGCTACGCACGATCTTGGCTTCCAGATCGAACAGGATGTTGCCGACTTCGATGTCGTCCGGAGCGGCTTCGCCCTTGGCGCTTGCGGCTTCACCCAGCTTGGCGATGACGTCGCTGCTCACGGCACGCAGTTGTTGCGTACGTGCTTGCTTTTCACGCGTCTGATAAGCGGCGCGCAGTTGGCCTTCGGCCAGTTCGTTCACGTGCGCGATCAGCGCGTCGTTCTTGGCAGCCGGGGCCCATTCCCACTCGGCCTTGCCGCCGTCACGCACGAGTTCGTGAATGGCGTTGATCGCCGTTTGCATTTGCTCGTGACCGAACACCACGGCGCCCAGCATCACGTCTTCCGGCAGTTCCTGTGCTTCCGACTCGACCATCAGCACGGCTTGTTCCGTACCGGCGACGACCAGGTCGAGCTTCGACTTGGCGATCTGTTCGCGCGACGGGTTGAGCACGTACTGGCTGTCGACGTAGGCAACGCGCGCAGCGCCGACCGGGCCGTTGAACGGCAGCCCCGAGATGGCCAGTGCAGCCGAAGCGCCGATCAGGGCCGGAATGTCAGCCGGCACTTCCGGGTTCAGCGAAACGACCTGCACCACGACCTGGACTTCGTTGTAGAAGCCTTCCGGGAACAGCGGGCGGATCGGACGGTCGATCAGGCGCGACGTCAGCGTTTCGCTTTCCGACGGACGGCCTTCACGCTTGAAGAAGCCACCCGGAATCTTGCCGGCGGCGTAAGTCTTTTCCAGATAGTCGACGGTCAGCGGGAAGAAGTCCTGACCTGCCTTGGCCTTCTTGGCGCCCACCACCGTGGCGAGCACGACGGTATCGTCCATGTCGACGAGCACAGCACCGGATGCCTGACGGGCAATCTCACCGGTCTCCATGCGAACCGTGTTTTGTCCCCATTGGAAAGACTTCACGACTTTATTGAACATTTGCACTCCTATATCGAATCGCGCGAATGCAGCAGCGGCGCGATATCGCTGCCGGGGTGATCCCGACGCCTTACAGGGGGGAGTGTTATGCCATTCCAGCGTTGCTCGGCGCGTTGCCGTGCGTGTCAGAGGCGACCCTGGAATGACACAAGCCCTGCTTGTCGACGAGGCCCCGTAAATCGGGAACCCGGCACAACGGCCAGGTTGACACCCTGAAAGACGTCCTTATGACATCCATCAGGCAGCGCCCAAAAACAAAATGCCTGCATCAGCACGCTGATACAGGCATCTCGTCGTAATCGTAATCGCTTACTTACGCAGACCCAGCTTCTCGATCAGGGCGCGGTAGCGGTCCGCATCCTTGCCCTTGAGGTAATCGAGCAGCTTGCGGCGACGGCTCACCATGCGCAGCAGACCGCGGCGGCTGTGGTGATCCTTCATGTGTGCCTTGAAGTGCGGCGTCAGTTCGTTGATGCGCGTGGTCAGCAGCGCAACTTGCACTTCGGGCGATCCGGTATCGTTGGCGGCGCGGGCGAATTGCGCCACGACGTCCGACTTCTTGGTGTTTTCGACAGTCATTTGATTTCCTTTGGATACATACACGCGGTCACGGAAGAATGGCCGTGCCGTGAACTTTCAAATACATGCGCGGCGTTGCCGCACATAAACAAAACTGCAAGTGCGCGATTATACGGGACTTGCCATCCCGACGCCACATCTTTCCACGTCCCGCCGCCTCGGGCGGCCCTGAACGACGGATTCAGACGTCGAAAATCGAGATATTTTCAGAATAATCATGGAAATATCAACCAATTATCCGAAAAATCACGACAAATCGACGCCCAGCCCTGCCGCGTCAGCGCTGGCGGGCCATCCGGCAAGTGCTGGGCAGCGCCACCTTGCTCGCGGGCAACTCCATCACTGTCTTGAACCCGAAGCCGGAACCTTCATTGTCGAACTTCACGCCCGGCTCTCCCGCGCGACGCATGACCGAGACGTACAGCGGTTCGATCATCTGATGGTCGTTCGCACGCATCCAGGCATCCGCAGGGGCCTCGCGAATGCGGCGATTCTCAAGTGCGCGCGCCACCGTCGTCACATCGGTCGTCCCCGCCTGCTCCAGTGCCGCGGCGATCATGTCGATCATCACGCTCATGCGCAGCAGCGGATAGTCGTCGCGTGCCTCCGGATAGCGTGCACGAAACGCCTTGTAGAACGCGTCCGACGCCTCGCCACCCACGTTCGGATGCCATTCGGCTACCGCGTACACGCGCCCGACGCCCGCGTCACCCAAGGCCGCCGGCGCGCCAAGCGCATTACCGTAGAACGTATAGAACTTGAGTTCCATGCCCTGTTCGCGTGCTGCCTTTACCAACAGCGTCAGGTCGTTGCCCCAGCTCCCCGTGACCACCGTATCGGCGCCTGCTGCGCGAATACGGGCGAGATAAGGGGTGAAATCCTTTACGCGGCCGACCGGACTGAACTGCTCGCCCACGATCTGCACGTCGGGACGCTTTGCCCCGATCATCTGACGGGCAAGCCCCGCGACCTGGCGGCCGAAGCTGTAATCCTGGTTGAGCAGGTAGACCTTCTGGATGCTCGGATCTTCCTTGATAGCTTCGGTCAGCGCCTGCATGCGCATGGCGGCATTGGCGTCGAACGCGAAATGCCAGAAGCTGCACTGCTCGTTGGTGAGTGCGGTGTCGACGGCGGAGTAATTGAAGAACAGCATGCGCTGCCCCGGCTCACGCGCGTTTCGCTTGTTGACGGCATCGATCAGCGCCGACGCCACCGCTGAGCTATTGCCCTGCAAGACGAACGGAATGCCGAGATCACCGGCGGCCTTGAGCTGCACCAGACTATCTTCGACGGCGCCCTTGCTGTCGAATACCGTCAATTCGAGCGGATGGGCGCCGTCGCGCAATTTCACCCCGCCGCGTGCGTTCACGCGATCGATCGCGAAGCGCAGATTGCGCTCGACCATGGCGCCGGCATTACCGAACGGCCCGCTCATCCCTTCGATGAGCGCGAGGCGGATCGGCGGCGCCGCTTGCGCAAGACCGGCTGCTGCCATCAGGCCGACAGCGCACAAAACCGCGCACGAGCGCGCCAGCAAGACTTGAACTTTCATCGAGGCCCCATTGACTGTCTCGGCGCGAATCATAACGTCCCGGTCCGCACGCGGCAAGCCGAGATGCCCCACGATGAGGCGCACGGCGGTATGCTATCGGCATGCCGCCCTGCGGCCTTTTTCCACCAACGCGAGGCCATCCATGAAGCATTTGCCCCGGGCACGCGCGGGCATCGCACCCCCGACAACCTCTGCCGCGCCCCCGGGCGCCGTGCGCCCCGTCGCGGCCCTGCGCTGGCTCGCGACCGGCGCCCTCGCCGCCCTCACCCTGTCGCTGAGCGCCTGCTACACACCCGCCTGGCAGCAACTGCCGCCAAGCACGTCCCAGGCCGATGCACAGGCCCAACTGGGCAAGCCAAAAGAAGTCTACCCGCTCGCCCAGGGCGTCACCCGCTGGCTGTATCCGACCAAGCCGTTCGGTGAAGAGACGATCGCCGTAGATTTCGACGCTCAGGGCCGTCTGCTGCGCACCACGCAAGTGCTCTCGACGCAGGAGTTCAACAAGGTCGAAATCGACAAATGGACGAAAACCGACGTGCTGCATCACTTCGGCGAGCCGGTCGAGACCTCGTACTTTCCGCTTATGAAGCGCGAAGTCTGGACCTATCGCTTCAAGCAGGACGACGTCTGGTTCTCGATGATGAACTTCTACTTCGACGCTGACGGCATCGTCAAAACCACGCAAATCAGCCCCGACCCGCTGCACGAAAAGCGCGACAACAACATGTTCTGACGCCGCCTCAGGCGCCGCCAGGAACAAAACGCCCGCATGCCGGACTTCCGGATGCGGGCGTTTTTGTTTTGCCAGGCACCGCGGCCATCAACGCGATAGCCGCCGTCACCGGCATCCGGCAACCATTACGGCGTCAGTTGCGGGTTGAGCTTCTCGGCCTTCGAATACAGCTTGTTGAGCGCCGACAGATATGCCTTGGCGGATGCCGCCACGATATCCGGGTCCGTGCCCACGCCGTTCACGATGCGTCCGCCCTTCGACAGACGCACCGTCACCTCACCTTGCGATTGGGTGCCGGTCGTGATCGCATTGACGGAGTACAGCAGTTGCTCGGCACCGCTTTGCACTTGCGATTCGATGGCATTGAGCACGGCGTCGACCGGGCCGTTCCCTTCCGCTTCGCCCACGAGCTCCTTGCCCTGCGCGGTGAAGACCACGCGGGCGCTCGGACGCTCCCCCGTCTCGGAACGCTGCGCCATCGACACGAGATAGAAATGTTCCCCACCCTCGGCCTGTGCTTCGTTCGAGACGATGGCCAGAATGTCTTCGTCGAAGATTTCGGACTTCTGGTCGGCCAATTCCTTGAAGCGTGCGAACGCGGCGTTCACGTCCTGCTCCGACTCCATCTCGATGCCCAGTTCTTGCAGGCGCTGCTTGAACGCATTGCGGCCCGAGAGCTTGCCGAGCACGATCTTGTTTGCGGTCCAGCCCACATCTTCCGCGCGCATGATCTCGTAGGTGTCGCGCGCCTTGAGCACGCCGTCCTGGTGGATGCCCGAGGCATGAGCGAACGCGTTCGCGCCCACCACGGCCTTGTTCGGCTGAACGTTGAAGCCGGTGATCTGCGAGACGAGCTTCGAGGCCGGCACGATCTGCGTCGTATCGATGCCGAGTTCCAGGCCGAAGTAATCCTTGCGGGTCTTGAGCGCCATCACGACTTCTTCAAGCGACGTATTGCCCGCGCGCTCGCCCAGACCGTTGATCGTGCACTCGATCTGACGCGCGCCACCCAACTGCACGCCCGCCAGCGAGTTCGCCACGGCCATGCCCAGGTCGTTATGGCAGTGGACCGACCAGACGGCCTTGTCCGAATTCGGCACGCGCTCGCGCAGCGTACGCACGAGTTGGCCGTAGAGTTCCGGCACGCCGTAGCCGACGGTATCGGCGACGTTGATGGTCGTGGCGCCTTCATTGATCACGGCTTCGAGCACGCGGCACAGAAAATCGAGATCCGAGCGGCTACCGTCTTCCGGCGAGAATTCGATGTTGTCGGTGAACTGACGTGCATACCGCACCGCGAGCTTCGCCTGCTCGAACACCTGATCCGGGCTCATGCGCAGCTTCTTTTCCATGTGAAGCGGCGAGGTGGCGATGAACGTGTGAATACGCGACGAGTTCGCCCCCTTGAGCGCCTCGGCGGCACGGGCGATATCACGATCGTTGGCACGCGCGAGCGAGCAGACCGTGCTGTCCTTGATGATGCCGGCGATGGCCTGAATGGCGTCGAAATCGCCGTTCGAGCTGGCGGCGAAGCCCGCTTCGATGACGTCCACGCGCAAACGCTCCAGTTGCCGGGCGATACGAATCTTCTCATCGCGCGTCATCGACGCGCCCGGCGACTGTTCACCGTCGCGCAAGGTCGTATCGAAAATGATCAGCTTATCGGCCATGACTTTCTCCTGTGGGGATCTTGTAGGGTTCGGTTTGTTCTTGAGGGCTTGATGTCTTGATGTGGCGCGTCCGCGTGCCGAAGACCCCCTTTGCGCCATCGGCTGCGTCATGGCGCGAGCCACGCGGGCAAGAGATCGTCGTACGGGCGGGCAACTACCGGGAGGGAATCAGCGCGCGACGCGTGCAGGCATGGCCGGCCCGCAGGCGGGAAAACTGCATAGCGGCATAGCGTTGGCGGTGCGAGAGGAAGGCCCTAAGCCGGGGTAACGCCTGAAATCATGAGCGCCAATATAGTCGCAATCGGGTGATTTCGCAACGCGCGGAGCGGACTGCGAAATCCGCGTGCAGACGGGCACGCAAAGGCGCTGGAGACCTACCGGATACCCAAACGAAACAGCCCGGCACGAGGCCGGGCTGACGATCTGGAGACAAGCCCTGAATCAGGCCGGCGGAATGCGCAGCACCTGCCCCGGATAGATCTTGTCCGGACTGGAAAGCATCGGCTTGTTGGCTTCGAAGATGGCGTTGTACTTGTTGGCGTCGCCATAGACCTTCTTCGAGATGGCGGAGAGCGTGTCGCCCTTCTCGACGGTGTGATAAGTCGCTTCGGCCGAGGCCGTCGACACCGACATCTTGTCGTCCACCTTCTCGACACCCTTCACATTGCCGCAGCACAGCAGGATCTTTTCCTTGGTCGCCTGATCCGCCGCCACGCCAAACACGGTCACGGTGCGCGAGGCGCCATCGAACGTCACGGTCAAACCGGTCGCGTCCAGACTCTGCGTCTTGATGTAGTTCTCGATGGCGTCGGCAGCCTTGCGATTCGCGTCGTCCGCATCGGGGCCCGGTGCCGGGGCCTCGGCGGCCTGCGCCTTGTTGCCCAAAAGCGCTTCGCCTGCTTCTTTTACGAAGTCCAGAATGCCCATGATTTCTCCTTCGTCACGTAGAACAACGGAAACGGCGCCGGAACCTGCCTGAATTGCCACGACATGGCCGGGCCAAGGGGGTACTTCTGAGCCTACATTGGCAAGACTACAGCATCGCCATGCGGGTTCACTCGAGAACACTGACAGGCAGATGTGACAAGGGGCGTACCGAGACGCCCCTTGTGCCCAATCACTTACTCGTCGACTTCGCCGAAAATGCGTTGCCGGCGCCCCTTCAGGAAACGGAATCCCCAGAGCACGTAACCGGAAATGCTGTACAGGCAGAACAGCCCGAAGAGCACCAGCGGCGGGTCCGACGACACCAGAATAAAGCCGACCATGAAGAGCAGCACAACGCCGAACGACACGCGCTGACGCACATCGAGCGCCTTGCCGCTATAGAACGGCGCATTCGACACCATCGACATACCGGCGTAGATCGTGAGGCCAAAGGCCACCCACGGCATCCAGAAGACGTTCACCGGCAGCTTGTTGTCGATCGTGATCCACACGAAGCCCGCAATGAGCGCCGCCGCCGCCGGGCTTGCCAGCCCCTGGAAGAAGCGCTTGTCGACCACGCCGATGTTCGTATTGAAGCGTGCGAGCCGCAAGGCCGCCCCTGCCACATAGACAAACGCCGCAAGCCAGCCCCACTTACCGATCTCGTGGAGAATCCACTCGTACATCACCAGCGCCGGCGCAACGCCGAACGAGGTCATGTCCGAGAGCGAATCGTATTGTTCACCAAACGCGCTTTGCGTGTTGGTCATGCGGGCTACGCGCCCATCCATGCCATCGAGCACCATGGCAAAGAAAATCGCGATGGCGGCCTGCTCGAAGCGGTCGTTCATGGCCTGCACGATCGCGAAGAAACCGCAGAACAGCGCAGCGGTCGTAAAAGCATTCGGCAGCAGGTAGATACCGCGGTTGCGGGGGCGCACCGGCAGATCGTCCTCCACACCCTGGTCGTGGTCTTCGTTCATCGATGGCTCTGCGGATGGATTCTTGTGACGGCCGAACGGCGAGAGATGCCTGACATTGTTGCGCAAGCGGCCGCGATGGTTTTCCGGCATCTGTACCTCCTTGACGATGCTGAGACTGCGGGCGAACCCGCGACGGATCACCGCTATTGGAACGCGAGAAGCGAAAGCAGTTGCAGGCCGCGACACAACGACACATGACTTGACGTCACATCGCCGTTCGCGGCCGGGGGGCCATGACTGGCTTACAGCTCGGCGAGAATCGTCGAGGTAGCGGACACCTTGTCGCCGATCGCCACACGCGGGCGCGAGCCCAGCGGCAGGTAGACGTCGACACGTGAGCCGAAACGGATGAAACCGTAGCGCTGACCGCGCGAAAGCGTATCGCCCGGCTTCGCGTAACACAGGATGCGGCGTGCGATGAGCCCCGCGACCTGCACGCTCGTGACGATCTGACCACCCACGTCGATCACCAGCGCATTACGCTCGTTCTCGAGCGATGCCTTGTCGAGATCGGCATTGAAAAAACGTCCCGGGAAATATTCCACCTTGGTCACCGTGCCGTCAACCGGGGCACGATTCGAGTGAACGTTGAAGACGTTCATGAACACGCTGATCTTCAGCGCTTCACGACCTGCATAGGGGTCCTGCGTGGTTTCGATGGCCACGATGCGGCCGTCGGCCGGCGAGAGCACGGCGCCCGCCTGTTGCGGCACCTGACGCGGCGGGTCACGGAAGAACTGCAGAACAAACAGGGCGATCACCCAGAACGGCGCGGCCCAAAACACGCCAGCCATGAAATGCACGACAAGCGCGACGGCGACGGCGATACCCAGGAAGGGCCAGCCCTCACGGGCAATGATCGGGTGAGGATAATTCATGCGATTGAACTCGCGTCCTTGGTAAAACGGTTGAGTGAGCGGGTCGACCTGCTTTGGGCCAAACCGTGGCGTGGCGGCATTGTAGCAATGCGCGCGGCGCGGCGGCATTTTTTCCCCATTCGACACGTACGTGTCACAAAGGCAAAGCCGGTGACGACACACGGCAGCCCCGCGGGAACACCCCTGATTCGGTGCCGGCACGAAAAAGGCCGCCCGCCTTGCCATAGCGACAGCTACGGCAAAACGGACGGCCCGGAGCAACGGCTCACGCGGTGATGCGCGTCACACGCTCACCCCGCCCAGCCGTGCGCCGACGATGCGGGCGCCCGACAACATTTGGGCGTACGCACCGTACGGCGCGTCGTACTTAGTTCTTCGACTGGTCGACGAGCTTGTTCTTGGCGATCCACGGCATCATCGCGCGCAGCTTGCCGCCGACTTGCTCGATCTGATGCTCGGCCGTGATACGGCGACGCGAGATCAGGGTCGGAGCGCCCGCCTTGTTTTCCAGGATGAACGACTTGGCGTACTCGCCCGTCTGGATGTCGGTCAGGCACTGCTTCATCGCCTTCTTCGTCTCTTCCGTCACGACGCGCGGGCCGGTAACGTACTCACCGTACTCGGCGTTGTTCGAGATCGAGTAGTTCATGTTGGCGATGCCGCCTTCATAGATCAGGTCGACGATCAGCTTGAGTTCGTGCAGGCACTCGAAGTAGGCCATTTCCGGCGCGTAGCCAGCTTCGACCAGCGTTTCGAAACCAGCCTTGATCAGCTCGACGGTACCGCCGCACAGCACGGCTTGTTCGCCGAACAGATCGGTTTCGGTTTCTTCGCGGAAGTTCGTTTCGATGATACCGGCACGGCCGCCGCCGTTAGCGGCAGCGTACGACAGCGCGATGTCGCGAGCAGCGCCCGACTTGTCTTGTGCCACGGCGATCAGGTGGGGCACGCCGCCGCCTTGCGAGTACGTCGAGCGCACCGTGTGGCCCGGAGCCTTCGGGGCGATCATGATGACGTCGAGGTCAGCACGCGGGATCACGCAGCCGTAGTGCACGTTGAAGCCGTGCGCGAAGGCCAGTGCAGCGCCTTCCTTGATGTTCGCGTGCACTTCGTTCTTGTACACGTCGCCGATTTGCTCGTCCGGCAGCAGCATCATGACGATGTCTGCCGACTTCACGGCTTCTGCCACTTCCTTGGTGTTCAGGCCGGCGTTGACCGCCTTGTTCCACGAAGCGCCGTTCTTGCGCAGACCGACCGTCACGTTCACGCCGCTGTCCTTCAGGTTCTGAGCGTGGGCGTGGCCTTGCGAGCCGTAACCGATGATCGTGACTTGCTTGCCCTTGATGAGGGAGAGGTCGGCGTCTTTGTCGTAGAAAACTTTCATTTGGAATTGTCCCGTAATGCCAAAAAATAACTGAAATCAGAATGGATCGAAATCCGCTTACCGCGTTGCCGTTACCGGTCAGACCTTCAGGATGCGCTCACCGCGCCCGATCCCCGAGCCACCGGTACGAACCGTCTCGAGAATCGCCGTACGATCCAGCCCATCGATGAAGGCGTCGAGTTTCGACGAATTCCCCGTGAGTTCGATCGTATAGGTCTTTTCAGTAACGTCAATGATGCGGCCGCGGAAAATATCCGACATCCGCTTCATCTCTTCTCGCTCCTTGCCCACCGCGCGAACCTTGATGAGCATTAGCTCGCGCTCGATGTGGGCCCCTTCGGTCAGATCGACCACCTTCACCACCTCGATGAGCCGGTTCAGGTGCTTGGTGATCTGCTCGATGATGTCGTCGGAGCCTGTCGTGACCACCGTCATGCGCGAGAGCGACCGGTCTTCGGTCGGCGCGACGGTAAGCGTCTCGATATTGTAGCCACGCGCCGAGAAAAGGCCGACCACGCGCGACAGCGCGCCCGGCTCGTTCTCGAGCAAAACAGAAATAATGTGCCTCATGGTGTATCCCGGATTGTCCTAGTGTGGGACGTCGCACCCGCGCCGGCCATACTGGCGGCGACTGACGGCGCGCGCGCCTCTGATTACAGATCTTCCGAACCGAGCAGCATCTCGCTGATGCCCTTGCCCGCCTGGACCATCGGCCAGACGTTTTCGGTGGGATCCGTTTGGAAATCCATGAATACCGTACGATCCTTCAGGCGCAACGCCTCGCGCAGTGCCGGCTCGACGTCCGACGACTTCTCGATGCGCATGCCCACATGACCGTATGCCTCGGCGAGCTTCACGAAGTCCGGCAGCGCGTCCATATACGAACTGGAGTAGCGCTTGCTGTATTCGATCTGCTGCCACTGGCGAACCATGCCCAGATAGCGGTTGTTGAGCGACAGAATCTTGATCGGCGTGCGGTACTGCAAGCAGGTCGAGAGCTCCTGAATGCACATCTGGATCGAGCCTTCGCCGGTGATACAGGCGACTTCGGCATCCGGATGCGCCATCTTCACGCCCATGGCTGCCGGCAGGCCGAAGCCCATCGTGCCCAGACCGCCCGAGTTGATCCAACGGCGCGGCTTGTTGAAGCGATAGTATTGCGCGGCCCACATCTGGTGCTGACCGACGTCCGAGCACACGAAGGCTTCGCCGTCCGTGAGCTTCCAGTACGTCTCGACCACATGTTGCGGCTTGATGATCTCGCTCTTGCGATCGAAGGCGAGGCAATCGCGCGAACGCCATTCCTCGATCTGCTTCCACCAGTCGGCAAGCGCCGCGGTGTCCGGGCCATGCTCGGCCGTCTGCAGATTTTCGATCATTTCACGCAGCACTTCCTTCACGTCACCGACGATCGGAATGTCGACCTTCACACGCTTGGAAATCGACGACGGGTCGATATCGACGTGGATGATCTTGCGTGCGGTCGAGGAGAAGTGTTCCGGATTCCCGATCACACGGTCGTCGAAGCGCGCACCGATGGCGATGAGCACGTCGCAGTGCTGCATGGCCATGTTGGCTTCGTACGTGCCGTGCATGCCCAGCATGCCGAGGAACTTGGGATCGCTCGCGCGATATCCGCCCAGGCCCATGAGCGTGTTGGTCACCGGATAGCCGAGCAGATCGCAGAACTGGTTCAGTTCCTTCGACGCATCGGCCAGAATGATGCCGCCGCCGGTGTAGATATAGGGACGCTTGGCCGAGAGCAGCAGGCTCATCGCCTTGCGGATCTGACCCGAGTGGCCCTTCGTGACCGGATTGTACGAGCGCAGCGACACCGACTTCGGATATTCGAAGCGGCAGCGCGTCTTGGACACATCCTTCGGAATATCGACCAGCACCGGCCCCGGACGGCCCGTCTTGGCGATGTAGAAGGCTTTCTTGATGGTGGCGGCGAGATCGCGCACATCCTTCACAAGGAAGTTGTGCTTGACGCACGGACGCGTAATACCGACCGTGTCGCACTCCTGGAAGGCGTCCTGACCGATGGCGGCCGTGGGCACCTGCCCGGTGATGATGACGAGCGGAATCGAATCCATGTACGCCGTGGCAATGCCGGTGACCGCATTGGTCACGCCGGGGCCAGACGTCACGAGGCACACGCCGACTTTGTCGGTGGAACGCGAATAAGCGTCGGCCGCATGTACGGCTGCCTGCTCATGGCGCACCAGAATGTGCTGGATCTTGTCCTGCTTGTAGAGTTCGTCGTAGATGTAGAGAACCGAACCGCCGGGGTAACCCCACAGATGTTCGACTCCCTCTTCCTGAAGCGAGCGCACGAGAATTTCGGCGCCAATCATGTCTTCGGAAGTATTTTGGTGGCGTGTAGCTTCCGCCTCGGAGAATTCCGCGCTTGGCATGTTCATCGTCGACCTTTCAAAGTTTCGGCAAAAATTTTGATCGGGTGCTCTCCCCGCGAACTTGTGGTTCGGGCTCAAGCTGCGCGTCTGAATGATGGACACCCCGGATAGGCGTGCCGATATTGAGACAATCACAGATATTGCGAACTGGCAACCTTACCGGTTCGCAGCAAAATGGTCAAGCGAGTTTATGCATTTGCAGCATGATTGCAAAGTCGGGCCCGGAGAATTCTCACAACGCGCGCCGTACCGCCCCACGCTGGTGCACAATCTTCACATGATAGGAACCTGGAGAGCCCGGTGACGTCGTAACGTGACACAACCGAAAGCAAAAGCGGTTACAGCGAAGCGCGTTTTTGGTAGCATCCGCTCCGACTACGCGAAAACTTTACGTAATCTTTACGCTTACACGGCATTTCACAGGCGCAGCGCTTGACGCTGCGTGCACCCCACCGGATGGCATCTGACAAGGAACTGGCGGATTTTCTCGCGGGCATCGAACGGCGCGCCTTCAAGCAGGCCGTCTATGCCGTTCGCGACGACGAGGCCGCCCTCGATATCGTTCAGGATGCGATGATCCGCCTGGCCGAGAAGTACGGCGACAAGCCGCCGGCCGACCTGCCCCTGCTGTTCACGCGCATCCTCCAGAACACGATTCACGACTATTTCCGTCGGCAAAAGGTGCGCAACACCTGGGTCACGCTATTCTCGAATCTCGCCGGCCCCGGCGACGACGAACGCGATGATTACGACCCGCTGGAAACCTTGCTGGGCGAGGACGGGTCTGTGCAAACAGAGAGCAGCGAAGACTCTGTTTCGCGTGCCGAAATCCTCTCAATCATCGAGACGGAAATACAGAAACTACCGACACGTCAACGAGAAGCCTTCCTCATGCGTTACTGGGAAGACATGGACGTTGCCGAGACCGCCGCCACGATGGGGTGCTCGGAAGGCAGCGTCAAGACGCACTGTTCGCGTGCTACACACGCGTTGGCGCTGTCGTTGAAGGCAAAAGGGATCAGGTTATGAGTCACGATCTGGAAACGAGGGAAATCCGCTTCGCAAATCGCGTGCGGCGTGCATTGGACGAAGCGTCCGACACGCCATCGCCCAATATCGCAGCCCGGCTTGCCGCCGCGCGCCAGCAGGCGCTCGCCCGCAAAAAGCCGGAACCGGTCGCCGTCGTGCAACCGGCGCTGGTGCTCGCGGGTGTGGGAGCCATACAATCGCCGGAACTTGGCGGGCCGCGTCGCGCGTTCGACAAACTGGGCCGTCTGGGCCTGTTGTGGCCGCTCGCCGCGCTGGTGATCGGTCTGGCGGGTATCGCGTACTGGGAACATCAGCAACATATTCAGGATCTGGCGGACATCGATGCTGCCGTATTGAGCGACGAACTGCCGCTGTCGGCTTATGCCGATCACGGTTTCAACGCGTATCTGAAGCGTGCCCAGTAGTTCCCCCACTCAAGACCGCCCCGTGACGCGACGCAACGTACTTTTTCTGGTCGCCGCGCTAATCGTGGCCGCGCTCGCCGGCACGGCAGCGCTGCGCCGCTCGCAAGCCCCGGAACCGGTGTCCGACGTGCCGCCGCTCATCTCCGGCACGTCTGTGCCTAGCGCCGCAGGCCCCGCCAGCGCGCCAGTCGGCAGTCTCACGACCGATGCTGCGACGGCCAGCAGCGCGCAGGCGACCGCCCCGTCGCCCGGCGGGCTGTGGGCCAAGCTCACACCGAGCCAGCAGGACGCCCTCTCCCCGCTCGCGCAGAACTGGAATCGCATGAGCGACCGTCAGCGCGACAAGTGGATCGAAATCGCCAAGCGCTTTCACACGCTCTCGCCGGAAGGCCGCAAGCGTCTGCACGACCGCATGGCGGACTGGGTGGGGCTGACGCCGGAGCAGCGCCAGTTGGCACGTGAGAGCTATCAGAACGCCAAGACCCTGCCGCCCGAACGCAAGGCACAGGTGTGGCAGCAGTATCAACAACTCACCGAAGATCAGAAGAAGCGCCTGGCTGCCGACGACAAGAAGCAGGCCAACCGTCCCAACGTGGTCAGCGCACCGCCGTCGGGCCGCACGGGCGTGAAGAATCCGTATGCCGCCGTGCATCGCAAGGACGCCGGCACGACGAGCAAGAACGGTGCGTTGCCGACACCGGCAGCCGCGGCCGCATCCGCCCCGACGGCCGCACAGCCGACGCCAGCGTCCCCGGCATCGTCGAGCGCTACACCGGCACCGGCGGGCGCCAGCGCAGGTGCTGCCGGCGCAGGCGCGGCCAACAGCGACAAGAACGGCGACGCGGTCTTCAACTCCGAGATCTATCACCACAACTGACGCGCCGCGTCAGCCACTGCGACACCTTCGCGGCCGCCCTCGGGCGGCCGTTTGCATTCCTGCCTGCGGCGCGCGCAAGGGGGTTGGCTGGCCCATCGACTCATTCTTCCGCATAATGAGCGGCACATGACCCGATGTGCCCCGCCGCAAAATGCCCCGCGTTGATGCGTTAACGCATTGACGCATTGACACCGTGGTGCGGCGCCGGGCATCAGACAAAAATATCTCAGACCTCGCCGCGATGACAGACTCCGCCACCCAGCCCGCCACGCCGCCTCGCTCGTCCGATTCCGTCACCACCGCAAGCGCTGCGGGTTCGGCAATCTCGTCGCGCAAAATGCCCGGCGAGGTACCAGGCGGCTACGCCGTACCGACGCTGCGCCGCCGCCTGCTCTCGATGGTCTACGAATCGCTGCTGCTCTTCGGCGTCCTGTTTCTGGCGGGTTATCTGTTCAGCGCTCTCACCCAGCAACGTAGCGACCTGATGTATCGCCACGCGATGCAAAGCTGGCTGTTCCTCGTGCTTGGCGCGTATTTCGTCTGGTTCTGGACCCACGGCGGCCAGACCCTGGCGATGAAGACCTGGAAGATTCGTCTGGTCGACGCGCAGGGCCAACCGGTGCGCATCGGCCGTGCCGTGCTGCGATACGCGCTCGCGTGGCTGTGGATACTGCCCGCCATGGCGCTCGACTGGGCGCTCGGACTCACGGGATGGGGGAGTGTCGCCCTGGTCGCTGGCTGGGTCGTGCTCTGGGCCTTGGCCATGCGTGTGATGCCCGATCACCAGTTCGTTCACGACCGGCTTGCCGGCACACGTCTGGTTAGCGTGCTCGGCAAATGACGACGCCACCGCAGGTTGCCGCCCCGGTGCGGCGAGCGTCACGTCCGCATCTCATTTACGGTGGCATCGAAGTTGCGCTCTCGATCGTCGTCGCGATCGCTACGTGGGCCACATGGCACAGCCCATGGACGACCGTGCTATGGACATTGCTATGGCTGCCCGTCTCCCACGCGATCGGACTGGCCGCCGGCTTCATCATGGCGGCACACGCGGACCCGACCGCCGAGCGGCGCACCCTTGCCGGCACAAATGTGGCCGTGTGGGCGTACGAATGCGCGGCGTCGATCCTGTTGCTCGACCTCTATCAGCCATGGCTCAGCGCCGCCCCGTTGCCGTCCCCCAGTGGCCCCGCCCGCCCCGTTGCGGTACTCCTGCTGCATGGCTATGGCTGCAATCGCGCGTTCTGGCTGCGTTTTTCGCGCCATCTGGCGGATGCCGGCTATCACTGCGACGCGATTAACCTCGGCCCGATTTTCGGCGACATCGACGACTACGCCGCCAACATCGCGAATGCGGCGCAATCCCTCGCCGAACGCACCCGGCTGCCCGTCGTCATCGTGGGCCACAGCATGGGGGGCATTGCGGCGCGCGCCTGCCTGCAACGCCATCCGACCTTGTCCGTTGTCCACACCATCACGCTCGGCTCCCCACACTTCGGCACCCTGCACGCGCGCCACGGCATTGGCCAGAACGTTCGTCAGATGAGTCTCGGCAGCGAGTGGCTCGTGGCGCTCTCGAGTCGAGAGACGGACGCGGCGCGCGCTCGCATCACGTCGATTTACACGTTTCACGACAACGTGGTGTATCCGGTGCGCACCTCGGTGCTTCCCGGCGCCCACAACATCGCCCTGGACCGGCTCGGTCATGTGTCGTTGGGCACGCATCCGCGCTCGCGGGCGCTGGTGCTCGAGACACTCGAGCGCGTAGCGCAAGGCTTGCGGCACAACGTCTGACGCGCGCGTTATCGATACCAGAGGCCAGACGCAAGGCGCGAGGGGAAGAGGAGCGAGAAGCGAAGCGCCGGTGTCGCATCGCCGCGACGTCTCAAGACACTTTCGCGACACACGCGTGACTGTCATCGTCCCTTCATGAAGTCGTGGCGCAATGCTCGCATGTTCAACGCGACGTGCGAGCCGCTATGACGACGACACCCACCTTCGAGTTGCCGATATCCACCCCTGCGGCTCGCGCCGGTCACTTCGCAGACACCCCGCCGGGCCGCTCCGCCGCCCCGCCCGCCAGCCCCTCCGCCACGCCGCCCTCCACGATCGATCTGCCGCCCGACACGCCCGATCCGCTCGATCCGCCGCCCGAAGGCATCACCCGCTACCGCACCATCTGGCTCTCGGACATCCACCTCGGCACGCAAGGCTGCCAGGCGGAATACCTGCTCGACTTCCTGCGTCACAACGAGTCGGACTACCTGTATCTGGTCGGCGACATCATCGATGGCTGGCATCTGCGCCGCGGCTGGCACTGGCCGCAGGCGCACAACGACGTCGTGCAGAAGATGCTGCGCCGGGCGCGCAAGGGCACACAGGTGATCTATGTCCCCGGCAATCACGACGAGGCGGCGCGTCAGTTCTGCGGGCTGGCGTTCGGCGACATTGCGGTGCGCGACGAGGCGTTTCACACCACGCTCACCGGCAAGCGCCTGTGGATCACGCATGGCGACCTGTTCGACGGTGTGATTCAGCACGCCAAGTGGCTTGCCTATCTGGGCGACTCGCTCTACACGCTCACGCTGCTGCTCAACCGCTGGTTCAACCGCGTGCGCACGCGCTTCGGCTTTCCGTACTGGTCGTTGTCGCAGTACCTGAAGCATCAGGTGAAGAATGCCGTGAACTTCATTTCGGCCTTCGAAAACGTGATGGCCGACGAAGCACGCCGCCGCGGTTGCGACGGTGTCGTGTGCGGTCACATTCACAAGCCCGAGATTCGCGAGATCGACGGCCTGCTCTACTGCAACGACGGCGATTGGGTCGAGAGTCTCTCAGCCCTCGTCGAGACGACCGAAGGCGAGCTGCGCATCATCTACTGGACGCAAAAGCGCAGCGCGCCTGCCAGCCTGAAAGCAAAGGCCACGCCGGTCGGCGCGTGATCGGCGCCCGGGCGATTCCCGCCCCTCGCCCGTTGCTCCCCCGTTCCGTTCGTCGCGGTCATTCACGCGACACCGGCTCGATAACCCTGCGCACACGCACGGCAGAGCATCGCTGCACGTGTGCACCCTCTCACGCGCGGCTGTGCGCGTGCCACCGATGCGCACCATGTGCGCGAAGGAGCGCCCGATGAAAATCATGATCATCACCGACGCCTGGGATCCCCAGATCAACGGCGTGGTCCGCACGTTGAAGAACACGCGCGCTCAGTTGGAAGCGGCCGGCCATCGTGTCGAGTTGCTTACACCGCAGGAATTCCGCACCATCCCTTGCCCGACCTACCCGGAAATCCGCCTCGCGTTCTTCGTCAGCGGACGGGTGTCGCGCCGCATTGAAGCGTTCGGACCGGACGCCCTTCACATCGCCACCGAAGGCCCTCTCGGCATGGCCGCGCGAAAATGGGCGATACGCAATGATTTCCCGTTCACCACGGCCTACCACACGCGCTTCCCGGAGTATGTGCAGGCGCGCTTCGGCTTCCCGCTCAACGCGACCTACCGCTTCCTGCGCTGGTTCCACAAGCCGTCGCGTGCCGTGATGGCGCCGACCCCCGTGGTCAAACGCGATCTCGAAGCGAACGGCTTCCGGAATGTGGTGCTGTGGACGCGCGGCGTCGACCTCGACATCTTCCGTGTCCAGGACGCACATGTGCTAAATTCAGCACATCCGATTTTCCTCTACGTGGGACGCGTTGCCGTGGAGAAGAACATCGAAGCCTTCCTGAAGCTGGATCTGCCGGGCTCGAAGTGGGTCGCGGGCGAGGGGCCGCAATTGGCCGAACTCCGCTCGCGCTACCCCGACGTGAACTACCTGGGCATGCTCTCCCAGCCTGAGCTGGCGAAGGTCTATGCGTCGGCCGACGTGTTCGTCTTCCCGAGCCGCACGGATACTTTCGGTCTGGTGCTGCTCGAAGCGATGGCCTGCGGCCTGCCGGTCGCGGCCTACCCGGTGACCGGTCCGATCGATGTGCTCGACGGCTGCCCCGAAGGTGACGCCGGCGCCCTGCGAGAGGATCTGCGCGAGGCCTGCCTCGATGCGCTCAAAGTCTCGCGCGAAAGTGCCCGAGCCTGGGCCGAGCGGTTCTCGTGGCAGGCAGCCTCTGAAGAATTCGTCTCGCATCTGCATCCGCGCAAGCCCGAGCCGTCGCTCGTGGCCGCGATCTGATCCACCTCCAGAGCCCGTTGCGGCGAGGAACCTGACGCTTGTTCATCGATCACCCGCCGCCACGCGACAAACAACCGAATCCGTACAAGGGCAATCGGGGCCTCATGCGCGCCTGGCGTGCCCTGAAGTACTCCTTGTCCGGGTTCAAGTTTGCCGTGTTCGAAGAGAGCGCTTTCCGGCAGGAACTGGCGCTCGCCGCCATCCTCCTGCCGGCAGCGATCTTCCTGCCCGTCACCGCTGTCGAGCGCGTACTCCTGATCGGCTCGGTCCTGCTCGTCCTCATCATCGAACTGGTCAACTCCAGCATCGAAGCCGCCATCGACCGCATTTCGCTCGAACGGCACGAACTCTCCAAACGCGCGAAGGATTTCGGGAGTGCGGCGGTCCTCATCGCCCTCGGCCTTTGCCTGCTCACCTGGGCCTCGCTCGCCGGGCCGGTCATCGTCGATCTGGTACGTACGGCGCTTTTCTGATAACGCTTTCCGCCCCCTCCCATGCTTGGCAGTGCGCGGCTGCCGGGTATAATCGGTCGCCGTATACCTGATACTCAACTGATAGACGCAAGCGGAGAACATCCTTCGCCGAGCTTGCCGCTAACCGGGGCCGACAGACATGGAAGCAAAGCCGCCACGCCGAACCCGCGAACGAATTCTTGAAGTGTCGCTGCGACTCTTCAACGAAATCGGCGAACCGAACGTAACGACCACCACGATTGCCGAGGAGATGAAGATCAGCCCCGGCAATCTGTACTACCACTTCCGTAACAAAGACGACATCATCAACAGCATCTTTGCGCAGTTCGAGCAGGAAATCGAACGGCGTCTGCGGCTGCCTGACGATCACAAGCCGCAGCTCAAGGAAGTCTGGACGTACCTGCAATACATGTCCGAATTTCTGTGGCGTTTTCGTTTTCTCTATCGCGACCTCAACGACCTGCTCGCGCGCAATCGCACGCTCGAGACGCACTTCAAGCAGATCGTGGGCCACAAGAAGCGTTTCGCGCGCGAGATGTGCGACTTGCTCGTGGCCGATGGCGAAATGGAGATCACGCCCGAGCAGATCGACGTGGTGACGACCAACATGGTGGTGCTCTCCACGTACTGGCTGTCCTATCAATTCGTGATGAACCCGCGCAAGTACAACGACCCCGAAGAAATTGGCGCCGGGTTGCATCAATCGAGCTATCACATCCTCTCGCAAATGGCGCCCTATCTGAAGGGCAAAGCACGCGAGATGTACGATGAAATGGCACGAGAGTCCTCATCCAAGGGAGCGCAGTAAAGTATGTCGTCGGAAGTCAAATCCATTTGTATTTATTGCGGTGCCGCCACGGGTGTGCGTCCGGCGTATGCCGAGGCCGCACGTGAGCTGGGCCGTCGCATGGCCGAAGCGGGCATTCGTCTCGTGTACGGCGGTGGCAAGGTCGGTCTGATGGGCATCATCGCCGACGCCGTGCTGGCGCATGGCGGTCAGGTCGTCGGCATCATTCCGAAGGCGCTGATGGACAAGGAAGTCGGCCACACCGGCCTGACGGAATTGCACGTCGTCGAGAACATGCACCAGCGCAAGCAGATGATGGCTGACCTGTCGGACGCTTTCATCGCGATGCCCGGCGGCATCGGCACGTGCGAAGAATTGTTCGAGGTCTTCACGTGGCTGCAGATCGGCTACCACGCGAAGCCGATCGGTCTGCTCAACGTCGAGCAGTATTACGACCCGCTGATGGTGTTCCTCCAGTCGATGGTGACGGAACAGTTCCTCAAGGGGGCGCAGCTCGACCAGTTGCAAATCGCCGCGTCGCCCGAGACGCTGCTCGAGACGATGCGACACTTCAAGCCGTCGCAAGTCGATCGCTGGGCACATCAGCGTACGCAGATCTAAGCGTATTGGTGCGATCGCTGCGCGGCCCATCCGCTGCGCAGCAGCCAACCCGGCGCTCTCTTGCTGCTGTCTTGCCCCTCCTCTCCCTGCTCTTTGCCGTGCCTCGCAGCAAGCCCGCGCGTCCATCTCCTGCCCAGTCATTGAACTCCTGCGTCACCCGGCACTCAGACATCCGTTGCATGCGGAGATTCGCGCATGCACGTCCCCATGCCCGCCTGGGTCAACACCCTCCTCGACGAGCAACCTGCCCATGATGTTAAAGATGCTTCGCCCAATGCGGCTGCTGCGTTCGCGCTGGCTACGCCCGCACGCCGGCCTGCTGCTGCGCCGCGCCTTATGGCAAGCCACGCCGCGTGGTGTGGCCATCGGGCTCGCGTGCGGTGTTTTCTTCGGGATTCTGATTCCGTTCGGTCAGATGCTCGTGGCGATTCTCGTGGCGGCTTTGCTGCGCGGGAATCTCTTCATCGCCGCTGCCGGCACACTCGTGACCAATCCGCTGACGGCGCCCTTCGTCTATCTGGGCGCCCACCGACTGGGACGCTGGATGCTCGACTGGTCGCCGCAGGCCGAGATCGAAGCCACCGTGGAGGCCGCCACGCGGGCCAGCGAGAGCTTCTGGTCCCAAATGACGAATTTCGATTTCGGCACCGCAACGCTCCATCTGGCGACGGGCCTCACTGTCTGTGCCGTCGTCAGCGGCGTGCTCGCTTATGCGATCGGATTCTTTGCGATTCAGTGGCGCCAGCGCAACCGCGCCTGAGCGCCCTGCCGGCAGTCGTCAGAACGACGATCCCGGCAGTTTCAGAAACGCGATTTCCTCGGGTGTAGAAGCGCGTCCCAACGCGGCATTGCGATGCGGATAGCGCCCGAACCGCTCGATGATGACCGCGTGCTTGCGCGCGTAATCGAGGTTATCGACCAGCCCTGACGCCCTCGCCAGTTGCTCGTACAACGCCAGCGAGAGGTGCTGACTTTCGAGTGATTCGTCGTGTTCGAACGGCAGATAGACGAACACGCGATGCTGCGCGCTCGGTAGCCGCTGATCGTCACCGGCTTCGACCAGACGACGCGCGACAGCCAGCGCCAGCTCGTCGCCCGCAAAGGCCTTCGCGTCACGCCGGAACAGATTGCGAGAGAACTGATCGAGCACCACGATCAGCGCGCAGGCGCCGAGCGGTGTTTGCGTCCAATCCTCCAGCGCTCCGGCGACCGCCTGCGCATGCAGCGCGCCAAAGCGCGCACGAATCTCGTCGTCGAACGCGTCTGACTTACGAAACCACTCGGGGCGCGACATGCCGTATTCCGGGGAAACCGGCGTGCCGAACCAGAAGTCGAGTACAGCTTGCCAGGGTTGCGTTTGCGCGGAAATCTCTGCTGCCGGAGTCGCCATCGAGTGTCCTGATGCTGAGGAGAACGTTAGAGGATGGCTCGCATGATGCCAGACTCAGGCGAAGGCCAACACCACCCGGCGCGTGCGCGACGTCTTCTTCTCGATCTTGGCCACGCGCAGCGCACCGATCTCCGCCGTGTTGGCCACATGCGTGCCGCCACACGGTTGCAGATCGATCCCTTCAATACGCACCAGACGCACGCGTCCCAGCCCCACTGGCGGCTTCACGCTCATCGTGCGCACCAGTTCAGGACGTGCTGCCATTTCCTCGTCGCTGATGCTGTCGATGGCAACCGGCCGGGCCGCTGCCACCAGCGCCGCCAGCCCGGCCTCGACCGTCTCGCGCTCGATCGGCTCATTCGTCACGAAGTCGAGTCGCGCGTACTCCGTCGTGATGCTGCACCCGTCCACCGCATGCGGCAACACGGCGCACATCAGGTGCGATGCCGTGTGAAAGCGCATGTGACGAAAACGTCGTTCCCAGTCGATTTCGGCATGCACAGTGTCGCCAACGGACAACCGCGCCAGCAATTCCTCTTGTCCCTCGGCAGGCACATGCACGGCATCGTCGGGCGTCGCGCCTTCCTGCTTCGACTTGCGCGTATCGGCGATGGTCAGTCTCGTGCCGTCCGCGAGTACAAACCCTCCTGCGTCGCCCGCCTGCCCGCCTCCCAGCGGATAGAAAACGGTGCGATCGAGCATGATGCCGGTCTCGTCGATATGCGTGATGCGCGCCTCGCACTGGCGCAGATAGGCGTCTTGCCGAAAGAGGGCTTCGGTATTCATGGGGCGTCTCCTTATTTAGCCCCACATAGTCGCGCGAACCACGCCTGAGTGACAAGTGACAATCCAGCGCCGCAGCGCCAGTACGGTCGTGGTGCTCTCTCACGGCCGTGTCCCGTTGTCTCCGGCAAAGCGGCTACCGCTGACGCCCATACCCCGCAAAGGTTTCGCGGCATTGGCCCAACACTATCGAATTGGGCGAGCGCGGTACGCGGGACACCATGTTTTTCCCAATGCGTTCACGCATAGAGGGTGGACAACATTTTTGTCCGTAAATCGAAAGAGACGGGTACGGCGTCGCACTTAGGATTTGTCCGAGTGCCGCGAGAGCGGTGCTCGTCAATCCGAAATCGCTGCAAACCGGAAGGAATCTCCTCATGCATTCCACGCGACATACCCCCCCGATCTCTCACGCACGGCATGTGCCGCCCGTCCTTGGCGACGCTGCCCCCCATCGCTACCAGCAAGCGCGCGACGCATACGAGAGTGCGGAATATGAAACAGCCATCGATCTGCTTTACCCGCTTTTAAACGAGCGTCCGCTCGACATCAGCGTGAACAAGTTGCTGGGCTACGCGCATTTCGCGCGAAAGGAATACGCACTTGCTGTCGGGCCGCTAAGTGCCGCAATGATCTTCGCGCCGGACGAGCCGGAGCCTCACTTGGTCTGTGCGCAAAGTCTGGCCCACTTGGGCGAATGGGCACTTGCACGTGAGCTGGCCATGCGTGCGGTGGAGATTTCGCGCGAAGACGCAGCCTATGCCGACATCGGCATTCGCGCCGAGCATTTTCTCGTGACCGCCTGAGGCGCCGCTAGCGTCACGGCTTGAACCAGGCTCGTTATCGAAAACAGCACGCATTAAAAGGTCACTATGCATTTCCCGACTTCTTTCTCAGTTCAGCAAAACACGACCGCTTCCGCCGCACAGCAGACCGCTGGTGTCGGGGGCGCCGGTCGCAACACCGACGTTGAGTCCGCGATTCCACAGGCCCCCACCGACTTGCAGATGGGGAGCTGGGACAAGTTCAAGCGGGCCGTCCATACACACAACGGCGCGCGCAATGCGGCGTTGATCGGGCAAGTTCTCAACTGCTCGGCGAGAGGCGCGGCATTAGGCATCGCCATTGCGCAAATGCCGTTCAATTGGAAGGGCTTCGTCGAAGTTCCGCTTCATGCCGTCGCCACCGGCGTAGAAATCATGAACATGATGGTCGTGGGACATATGTACATGACCGGATCTTCCACGACAGGCAAAGAAATGCGCGACGCCAATATATTCTTGACGCTCGGCAATGCCACGGATAACGCATTTCTCAAGGAGTACGCGGAATACATCAATATGGCGACCACCACGACGCCGCTCGCTGCGTCCGCCATATTCTCCGGACTGATCCCAGTCATGGAAACCCTTCGCATCCCCGTGCCTCAAGCAATGCGCGACGTACTGGACAACAATGCCGACTCGTCGATTGTCGACACCATCGCGTCGTCATCAAGGCTGATCCAACGCTACGTGGTGACATGGTTTGTCGAGGGCCACGAGAACGCCAAGCAACGCGAGAGGAATGACTCCGGAGACACGCATGAAACGTTTGCTTTTGCGTCCGGTGAGGACGGCTTCGAACACGTCATCGAACGACCCGACATCGCCCTGACCATTCGAGACGGCGCTGTGCAGGCAACGATCGTGACGGGCAACGATGGGGCAGGTGACACAGAGGAAACCTCGTCGATGACATCCGACGCATCAGAGGAGTACTTTGACGCACGCTCATACCTCTCGAACGACGAGTCCGACGGTCAAGCGTCATTGTTACCGACAACGCCGCGCACGGCGGAGACCACGGTTTAAGGTCGGCCGCACAAACCGCGACTCGGCAGATATCGTCCCGCCCGATTTCGCATCCCATCGACCGTGCGCACATGGGCGGGTCTGCAGCACTGCGGCACGGTCGCAGTGCTGACGTCTCTGCCCCGTCGCAAGCGTCGTCTAAGCCGCATGACAATCCCGCGCA